>NZ_WIXR01000019.1:0-323431 GCF_019425585.1 Burkholderia sp. COPS
TCGGCTCTCGGCTCTCGGCTCGTGGCACCATAAATTTGCCAATCCCTGGCGCTTCTCATGGTACCTCGCCGCGACTACGATCGTCTGCATGCCGGCATGTCGCCGGCCGCCAACCGAAGCGAGATCGACCTTGTCCACGCTCACCAACGATTTCCAGCAATCCGTCGGCCACCCCGTCCCCGACTGGTCCGCGCGCCCGCGCCCGGAGCGCATCGTGCTCGAAGGCCGCTACTGCCGGCTCGAACCGCTCGACGCCGAGCGCCACGCGGCCGACCTGTACGCCGCCTACGCCCAGGCGCCGGACGGCAGCGACTGGACCTATCTCGCACACGGCCCGTACACCGACGAGTCGAGCTACCGCGACTACGCGCGCGGCGCGCAGGCGAGCGCGGATCCGCTGCACTACACGGTGATCGACCGTGCCACGGGCCGCGCGGTCGGCACCCTCGCGCTGATGCGCATCGATCCGGCCAACGGCGTGATCGAGGTCGGCTCCGTCACGTTCTCGCCGCTGCTCAAGCGCACGCCCGTCTCGACCGAAGCGCAGTTCCTGCTGATGAAATACGCGTTCGACACACTCGGCTACCGGCGCTACGAATGGAAATGCGACGACCTGAACGTGCCGTCGCGCAAGGCCGCCGCACGGCTCGGCTTCCGCTACGAAGGCACGTTCCGGCAGGCGATCATCTACCGCGGCCGCAATCGCGACACCGCGTGGTTCTCGATCATCGACGGCGAATGGCCGGATGTCCGCGCCGCGTTCGACGCGTGGCTCGCACCGGAAAACTTCGACGCGCAGGGCAAGCAGCGCCAGTCGCTCACCGCGATCCGCCACGCGCAGGCGCGCGCGCGCGATGCGGCCGGCCGCGCGCACGACGCGACGCGCGTCACGGTGCGCCCGCTCGTCGCCGCCGACGAAGCCGCGTGGCGCCCGCTGTGGCAGGGTTATCAGAAGTTTTACGACACCGCGCTGAGCGACGCGGTGTTCGCGACGACGTGGGCCCGCCTGATGGATCCTGCCGAGCCGATGTTCGTGCTCGGCGCATTCGACGCATCGGGGGCGCTGGTCGGGATCGTGCATTCGATCTACCACCGCTCGTGCTGGACCGAAGGGCCGTACTGCTACCTGCAGGACCTGTACACCGCGCCCGACGCACGCGGGCAAGGCGCAGGCGGTGCGCTGATCGAAGCCGTGTACGACCATGCCCGCGACGCCGGCGCGAGCCGCGTGTACTGGCTCACGCACGAAACCAACACGACCGCGCGCGCGCTGTACGACAAGCTCGCGAACAACGCCGGGTTCATCCAGTACCGGCACGACGTGAAGAAATGACGGGATGCCGCGGCCGGCCTGCGTTCAGCCGCGAACGTCGGCCGGCGCGTATGCGTCGTCGTCACCCTCCGCCCTGGCGCCACGCACCACGCCGGTTGCACCGGGCACCGACGCCGGGCAGATCATCTCGTCGCCATTGGCCGGCACGGGCCGTCGCACCGGCCGGAACACCGGCTCGCCCGGCTCGATCGGCTGCCCCGAGATCGCGCAACGGCCCGGCTGCAGCGCGACGCGCAAGCGCCAGCGCTGTTCGCCGTAATGGCAACGGCCGCTCTCGACCCAGCGAACCAGCAACGCGTCGTCGCCGGCCTCCAGCACCGTGACGAACAGTTGCGGGCGCAACGGCGAGACGGCCGCCGCGGCATGCTCGGGAGCAGGCGCTCCGCCGGGCGTCACGAGCGGATGCGCGGCGCCGCTGCGCGGCGGCATCGCATCGTGTTCGATCCGTGCCGGCGCATCGCACGGCACGTCTTCTTCGCAAATCAGGCTTTCCATGGTGTTGAGCATGCTTGACGGATTTCCGTGCAGGTTGAACGGCGCCGCGCTCAGCGCCGGCCCATCGGTTCGCGCAGCAGCGACAGGCCGATCGCCGCGCCGGTGACGGCGGCCGCGAGCATCAGTCCGATGCCGCCCGACCAGCCGAATGCACCGACGATCGCGCCGATCGACAGCGGTCCGATCACCTGACCGAGATAGTTGCCCTGCACGACCCAGCCGATGCTCAGCGGCGCCAGCGACGGCGTCGGCGCGGAGCCCGGTGCGCACGCGAGGATCGTCGCCGGCAGCATCCCCGCGATCGCCGAGAACGCGAAACCCAGCGCGACCGCGAGCGGTGCCGGTGTGGCCGCGCTGAAGAGTCCCGCGCCCGCCGCGCCGATCGCGACCGACGTCGCAGCCATGACGACCCCCGGCCGTGCGCCGCGCGACAGCAACCAGCCGGCCGTCAGGTTGCCGATCACGCATGCGGCGACGATCGCCGCGCTGATCAGCCCCGCCGCGCCGACCGCGACGCCGAGGCGCTGCATCAGGAAAACCGGCAGGAACGTCATCGCCGCGAAGAACTGCACGTTGTAGGTGGCGAAACCCAGCGCGAGCAGCGTGGTCGACCGCGACGCGAGCACGTCGCGCAGCGCGGGCCCGATGCGCGGTGCCGCGGCCTGCCGGGCCGGCGTTTGGGCGGACGTCGTGACGGGCACCGCGGCGGCCGCGGCGAGCGTCAGCGCCGAGGCCGCGAGCCAGCCGTTGCGCCAGCCGCCGAGCAGCGGCCCGACCAGCATCGACAGCGCCATGCCGGCCGGCATGAACGTGCTCCACAGCCCGAACGCGAGATTGCGCCGCTCGGGCGGCGTCACGCGATTCAGCACCGCCGGCGCGGCGACTACCACGATCACGAAACCGAGCCCCTCCGCGAAGCGCGTGGCGAGCAGCAGCGCGAAACTGCCGGCCGACGCGCCGGCGACACTCGACAGGCCGAGGATCACCAGGCCCGCGATCAGCATCCGCCGGTCGCCCCAGCGCCGTACCAGCAGCCCGGCCGCGATGCCGCCGAACACGCCGACGAACGGAAACACCGACATGATCCCGCTCAGCGAAGCGAGCGAGCCGCCGAACTCGTGCTGCAGCGACGGCAACGCGATCGTCGCCTTGCCGACATGCAACGCGGACACGATGCTCGCCAGCACGACGTTCGCGACGGCGGCCCGGTAGCTGCGCGGCGGCAGCGTCGCGGCATCGGCCGCGACAGGCGATTCGGTCATCTCCACCTCCGTTGGAGCGGCCGCGTGCAACGGGGTGCGTCACGCGTCCGCGATCGGACTGGCGCACATGATACAAATTGAAGTTAACTTCAAGTAAAGGGGTATCGCGCGCAACGATCCGTTTCGCCGATCGCGGCAATGGGCCCGCGCGGCGGCGAGCGGCCGCCTGATTTAAGCTGTCAGCTTCGCCCCGACCACGTTGCGCCCGCATGCCGACCGCCTCTCCCGCTCCCGCCGCCCCGCTTCCGCTCGACGCAGCCTGGTCGACCTTCCCCCGCCGCAAGGCCGCCGTGCGCATCTTCGTCGCCGGCTACTGCGCCGCACGCGACCGGCGCGATGCGCCGCTGCACGACAGCCCGGACGGCCAGGTCGTGCGGTTCGACGCCGGCATGGGGCGGCCTTTCGAGCACTTCGTGATCGAGGGCGCGCCCGCGTATGGCGACGGCCCGTTCACCGTCGGCGCATGGATCACGCGCTTCGGCGCCGCGCCGCTGCCGCCCGCGCTGGAAGGCAGGACACGCCGGTTGTCGGACGAGCATTTCATGGCCGCCGATATCGACACGCTGTCCGGCGACGATGCACTCGCGCAGGCGCTCGGTTGCCACACGCCGCGCGACGTCGAAACGTTCAATGCGGACGCCCCGTTCCCGCCATTCCAGCCGAATCCGGCCGCGTTCCTGTTCGCGCACCGCCTGGACGGGCAGATCGCCGCCACCGCGCGCTACGGTTTTGCGTCGGCGCACGATATCGTCGTCGACCGCGTCGCGACGGCAGATGCGTACCGCCGCCGGGGTCTCGCGATGCAGTTGCTCGCCGCGATCGTCGCGCACGCGCGGCAACGCGGCGCGCGGCGCGTGTGGCTCGTGTCGACCGAGGCCGGCCTGCCGCTGTACCGCGCCGCCGGATTCACGCGGCTCGCATCGGTCGCGGTCGACGAAATCGTCGCCTGACCGCGCGTCGAACGGCGCCGTCCATCGCCGCGCGTCTCGCGATTCGTCTCATTGCACTGAGACGAACGTCCCAGCGTCTCACCGGCGTGCCGTGCAGCGATTGCAGCAAAATTCGTGCATTTCCCCCGTCGAATCGTTTCCTGTCAACGGAACAGGCGAATGGTGCATCGCATCACGCACGTTCCGTTGAATCGCCACCCGGCGTACCCGCTCGAGCTGGCCCCGTTCCTGCATACCGGTCGATCGCGCAATCGCGCAACGGGCGCACCGGCAGCCATGCCGCGTGCCCGACGACAACCTGACGGAGACAGCAACGTGAGTACACCGGCATCGACCACCGCCCCCAGCATGAAAGCCGCCGTCTGGCACGGCCGCCACGACATCCGCGTCGAACAGGTTCCCGTTCCGGCGCGCCCGCCGGCCGGCTGGGTCACGATTCGCGTGCACTGGTGCGGGATCTGCGGTTCCGACCTGCACGAATACGTCGCCGGCCCCGTCTTCATCCCGGTCGACGCGCCGCATCCGCTGACGGGCCTGAAGGGCCAGTGCATCCTCGGCCACGAGTTCAGTGGCGAGATCGCCGAGCTCGGCGCGGGCGTGACGGGCTTCGCGGTCGGCGACCGCGTGACGGCCGACGCATGCCAGCATTGCGGCACCTGCTGGTATTGCCGGCACGGGCTGTACAACATCTGCGAGAACCTCGCGTTCACCGGGCTGATGAACAACGGCGCGTTCGCCGAATACGTGAACGTGCCGGCCGAGTTGCTGTACAAGCTGCCCGACGGTTTCCCGACCGAGGCCGGCGCGCTGATCGAGCCGCTCGCAGTCGGGCTGCATGCGGTCAAGAAGGCCGGCAACATCGTCGGGCAGACCGTCGTCGTGGTCGGCGCGGGCACGATCGGCCTGTGCACGATCATGTGCGCGAAGGCCGCGGGCGCCGGGCGCGTGATCGCGCTGGAGATGTCGGCCGCGCGCAAGCAGAAGGCGCTCGAGGTCGGCGCGAGCGTCGTCATCGATCCGAAGACGTCCGACGCGATCGCCGAAGTCAAGGCGCTGACCGACGGCTACGGCGCCGACGTGTCGTTCGAGTGCATCGGGCACACGGCCACGGCGAAGCTCGCGATCGACGTGATCCGCAAGGCCGGCAAGTCGGTGATGGTCGGCATCTTCGAGGAGCCGGCACCGTTCAACTTCTTCGACATCGTGTCGACCGAAAAGGAAGTGATCGGCTCGCTCGCGTACAACGGCGAGTTCGCGGACGTGATCCGCTTCATCGCGGACGGCCGCATCGACGTACAGCCGCTCATCACCGGGCGCATCGCGCTCGGCGACATCGTCTCGCACGGCTTCGAGGAACTGGTCAATCACAAGGACCGTAACGTGAAGATCATCGTTCGGCCCGCCGCCGCCTGACCGCTCGCGCGGCCGCGGCACCGATTCGCGCCGCGGCACGCCTGCTGCCGCATCGTCCTGAAGCGTCGCCCGTACACGGGCGGCGCACCTGCGTTCCATTCCCGTCCAGCTCCCTCCTTGCCGCCGTCGTCCTAAGCGGACCTGATGCCGCACCTCACGGCAGACGCGCGGATCAAAAAATATTCGTTATCCAAACCATCTGCCGTAGCACGCAAAGAGTTCGATACGCGATCAGGGTTTCTCCGGATCAAGCGCGATTCGCCCGATGTCGACAGGGCATTGACGCAAGGCGATCCTGTGCAACGCGAGATCCGGCCTCCCGGCCGGGATCGTGGCGGCCCCGTGAAGGCGGCCGCGCCCCCCCACAAAACCTTACGGCGTCACGGCGCCGACAGGCCGAGAATACGGGCCCACCCGGGATAGCTTGCAAACATGGTGTGTCATGAATCGTTCATTCTCGTTTAGCCGGGAACACGCATATAACATTCGATCGCTGACGATCCTGCAGAAGACGCATATCGGCTTCGCGCTCGTCACCACGCTGCTGGCCTTGCTCTGCGGCACGATCATCTGGGGGAGTTTCCGGCAATACCGGCAGGAAAACGCCGACCTGCAGAGCTTCGAATTCGTCCGCGGCGCGATGAGCGCCGCCAACGTGATCTCGGCCGAACGCGGCCCGACGAACGACCTGCTG
Organism: Burkholderia sp. COPS; assembly: GCF_019425585.1. Taxonomy (NCBI): domain Bacteria; kingdom Pseudomonadati; phylum Pseudomonadota; class Betaproteobacteria; order Burkholderiales; family Burkholderiaceae; genus Burkholderia; species Burkholderia sp. COPS. The sequence continues at coordinate 6,148 of NZ_WIXR01000019.1, forward strand.
GTACGCCTGCAGGACGACGGCGCCGCCGAGATCCGCAACCTGCTCGCCGCGTGCGCGCGTTCCGACAACGCGCTCGAACGGTTTCGCGCCGGCATCGCGCAGGCGGCCGTGCTCGACGACCGCGAACGCGGCAACCTGCTGCATGCACTCGACTCCGTCCGGATGATGCTTGCCGATGCGCGTGCCGAAGTCGACGCGCTCGACGCGCGGCCGCTAGCGTCACGCACCGTTCACGATATCCAGCACGCGCAGGCGCGCCTGTTCCGGATCGTCGACACGCTGTCGCTGCTGATCGACGGCGCGATGAGCGACACGGCGATGCGCGACCCGCGCACGTCCGGTGCGATCCTGCTCGCGCGGCTCCTCGGCGATCTCCGGGAATACGCGGGGCGCACGGGTTCCCTGCTGATCGCGCCGATGTTCGCGCGGCAGGCGCTAGATCGCGCGCAGTTCGCGGACATCATGCGGATGCGCGGCCGCATCGAGCAGTTGCGTGCGCTGATCGACGGCGCGATCGGCACGCAGCTCGACGACCCCGACGTCGCACGCGAATATGCACAGCTCAACGCGGCCTTCGACGCGCACATCCTGCCGCTCGTCGACGCGACCGTCGCCGGCGGCCGGGACGGCGCGTATGCCATGAGCGCCGCCGATTTCTCCCGCGCGATCGTGCCGCATTTCCGGCCGAGCGAGCTGCTGCGCGACCGCGTGATCGACCTTGCCCGGCATCGCGCGATCGGCGACCGGAACGCCGCGCGGGTCAGGGTCGGGGTGTCGGCGTTCGCCACGACGCTGTGCATCGCGATCCTGGCCTCGCTCGCGCGCGGCATGCAGCGGCTGCTGTCGAAGCCGCTCGATGTGCTCGGCCGCCGGATCGTCGCGCTCAGCGAAGGCGATACGTCGCACGTCGCGATGCCGCGCGGCGTCGGGCCCGAGATCGCGCGAATCCACGCGTCGCTGGAAACGTTGCGCAACGCGACCGTCCGCCGCGACATGCTCGAGCGCCAGCGCAACGACATGCTGACGCTGTTTTCGCACGACATGCGCGCCCCGCTGACATCGCTGATCATCCTGATCGACACGCAGGCGCAGCGGGCAGCCGACGCGCAGATGAAGCAGCAGTTCGCGAGAATCGCCAGGCTGGCGCGGCACACGCTGGCGATGGCCGACGGCTTCGCGCAGCTGTCGCGTGCGGAGGCGAGCGAATACGAACGCGTGCCGGTCAACCTCGCCGACCTGATGAACGAGGCACGCGACGCGGTGTGGCCGCTCGCGCACCGGAAATCCATGTCGATCGACGACGTGCCGCGGCGCGACGACACGATCGTGCGGGGCGACCCGGCGCTGCTGTCGCGCGCGCTGATCAACCTGCTGGACAACGCCATCAAGTACAGCGCGCCGCTGACGAGCGTCGAATGCAAGGTCGAGCCGGGCGCCGACGGCAAGACCGTGCGCTGCACGATCCGCGACAGCGGGTGCGGAATCAGCAGCGGGGACCAGACGCGGCTGTTCGAGCGCTACCGGCGCTTTCGCACCGCCGGCCAGCCGGAAACCAGCGGCGTCGGGCTCGGCATGGCGTTCGTCAAGGCCGTCGTCGAACGGCACGGAGGCCACATCCACGTGCACAGCGTCGTGCTGCAGGGCACCACCATCACGATCACGCTGCCGGCCGCGGCGGCGCCATGACGACGGTGCCGCCGCGGCCGGCGGACAGCGGCCGAAGCCGTGCCGCAGCCCTGCGCGATTCTTCGATATACTGGACCGAACCCTTTTCGGGGCAACCGGTGGCCACCACACCCATTGCGCGTTCGCCCCAACCTGCGTGGAATTGCTCACCGTGAAACCGCGAGCCGGACTGATTCTCGAACTCTTCGTCAACCTGGTGCTGCCCTGGGTTGCCTACCGGGCCGCGCAGCCGTATTTCGGCGAAACCGGCGCGCTGTACGCGTCGGCGGTCCCGCCGGTCATCTGGTCGATCGTCGAATTCATCCGCTCGCGCCGCGTCGATGCGGTGGCGGCCATCGTGCTGCTCGGCATCGCGCTGTCGATCATCGGGATGGCGTTCGGCGGCAGCGCGCGCACGCTGCTGATGCGCGAATCGCTCGCGTCGGGCACGATCGGCGTCGTGTTCCTGCTGTCGCTGTTCCGCGAACGCCCGCTGATCTTCTATCTCGCCCGCGCCACCATCGCCCGCGAAATGGATGGCGGTGCCGCGCATTTCGAAGCGGTCTGGAACGCGCAGCCGGGGCTGCGGCAGATGCTCCGGCGCATGACCTTCGTCTGGGGCGGGTTCATGACGCTGGAAATGCTGCTGCGCTGCTGGATGGTCATGACCTGGCCGGTCGAACGCGTGCTGGTCGTGTCGCCGATCATCGGCTATACCGTGTTCGGCTGTCTGCTGACGTGGACGTTCTGGTACCGGCGGCGGATGCGCGTGCGCAACAGCGTCCACATCCCGGGCCGCGACGGCGTCACCGAAACCGCCGGCCGCTGACGGCTCCCGGCCGGCATGACCGGAAGGCTGCTGTATGATGCGCGGCGTCTCGTCCGACGAATGCCGCTCCTGTCATGTCCCTCTCGCTTCTTCCATCCGCCACGATCTGGCTCGCCCTGTTCGCGGCCGCCGCGTTTGCGTGGCATCGCCCGCAGCACGGGCTGAGCGTCGGCCTTGCCGCGCTTGGTTATGCGTGCGCGCTGGCGTTCGGCAAGCTCGCGCCGCTCGCGCTGGCGCCGCTCGCGTTGCTGGCCGCGGCCGCCTGGGGCGTGATGCCCGGGCGCCCGCGCGCGGTGCGCATCGCCGCGCACGCCGTCTTCGCCGCACTCGCGATCGCGCTCAGCCTGCACCTGCTTCCCGGCTTCCACAATCCCCTCGTGATCGCCCCGACGCGCTTCACGCCGGATGCCGTCCCGTTCACGATGTACCTGAACCTCGACAAGCCGCTCGTCGGCCTGTGGCTGGTGTGGGTGCTGCCGTGGGTCGCCCCCGACGTCCCGCTGTCGCGCGCGCTGCGCACCGGCGCGGTGGCGGCCGTCGCCACGGCGGCCGCGTGCCTGGCCGGCGCGCTCGCGTTCGGCATGGTCGGCTGGGCGCCCAAGTGGCCGGCGTCGGGCTGGCTGTGGCTCGTCAACAACCTGCTGCTCGTGACGCTCGCCGAGGAAGCGCTGTTCCGCGGCTACGTGCAGGGCGGGCTGACGCGCGCGTTCGGTGCGTTCGCGTGGGGGCCGTGGGCCGCGCTGGCGATCGGCGCGGCGCTGTTCGGCGCCGCGCATGCGGCCGGTGGCTGGTCATGGATCGTGCTCGGCACGGTGGCCGGCGTCGGCTACGGCCTCGCATGGCGGCGCGGCGGACTGCTCGCGTCCGCGCTCGCGCATGCGGGGCTCAACGTCATCCACTTCGGACTGTTCACCTACCCAATGCTCGCCGCCGCGCGCTGACGGCCGCGCGGCACCGCCGCTCAGTTGAACCCGGCGATCGCGTGCGGCACGTACGGGCGTTCGAGCGTGGCGATCTCGTCGTCGGTCAGTTTCAGTTCGAGCGCGGCCAGTGCGTCGTCCAGTTGCCGCGGCTTCGAAATACCGACGATCGGCGCGGTGACCCCGGCCTTCTGCGCGACCCACGCGAGTGCCACCTGCGCACGCGGCACGTTCCGTGCGGCCGCGATCGTCGCAACGGCGTCGACGACCGCCCTGTCCGACTGCGCCGTCGCGTCGTAAAGCCGCTGGCCGACCTCGTCGCTCTGCTGCCGCTCGGTCGACTCGTCCCAGTTGCGCGTCAGGCGGCCGCGCGCGAGCGGGCTCCATGGAATCACCGCGATCCCCTCGTCTGCGCACAGCGGCAGCATTTCGCGCTCTTCTTCCCGATACAGCAGGTTCAGGTGGTTCTGCATGCTGACGAAGCGGGTCCAGCCGTGCTGCTTCGACGTATGCAGCGCCTTCGCGAACTGCCACGCGAACATCGACGACGCACCGATATAACGCGCCTTGCCGGCCTTCACGACGTCGTGCAGCGCCTCGAGCGTCTCCTCGATCGGCGTGCCGTAATCCCAGCGGTGAATCTGGTAGAGATCGACGTAATCGGTGCCGAGCCGCTTCAGGCTCTGGTCGATGTCGGTCATGATCGCCTTGCGCGACAACCCCGCGCCGTTCGGCCCCGGCCGCATCCGGTAGAACACCTTGGTCGCGATCACGATCTCGTCGCGTTTCGCGAAATCGCGCAGCGCGCGGCCGACGATCTCCTCCGACGTGCCGTCCGAATAGATGTTCGCGGTATCGAAGAAGTTGATGCCGGCTTCGACCGCCCGCTGGATGATCGGGCGGCTCTCCGCTTCCGGCAGCGTCCACGGGTGCGAGCCGCGTGACGGTTCGCCGAACGTCATGCAACCCAGCACCAGTCTGGACACTTCCAGCCCTGTCGATCCGAATTTCACGTATTCCATTGCACGCCTCGCGATTGAAGTTGAGCTGACGGCCGGATGCGCGCCGCGCATCCGCCGGACCGTCGCATGGTATCCCGGGCGGCAAAAAGACGTGCGGCGTCGCCGTATCGGACGAAGGGGCGTTCGCCGGCGTGAGGCCGTGCGTGGTCGTGCGTGGTCGTGCGTGGTCGTGCGAGGTCGTGCGAGGTCGTGCGTGGTCGTGCGTGGTCACGCGAGGCCGCGCAGGGCACCGGCCGCGCGGGACGTGCGCTGCGGCGCGGGCCGCTTACTTGGCCTGGTCGGCGATCGGCTGCAGGAACGCGGAAAAGCCGGTCAGCATGATCTGCACGCCGATGCACAGCAGCAGGAACGCCGACACGCGCTTCGCGACCTTGGTGCCTTCGCTGCCGAGGTAGCGCGACAGCAGCGCGGAGCGGCTGTAGACCTGCCAGATCACGACCGCGACCAGCACGGACACGGCGATCGACACGATGCTCGACAGCATGAACTCCGACAGCTTGTGCGTGCGGTTCGCGTTCAGCGCGATCGCGGTCGCGATCGAGCCGGGGCCGACCGTCAGCGGCACGGTCAGCGGGAAGAACGCGCGCGTCATGATCGCGTTCGCGTCGATCGGCTTGACCGGCGTGTCGCCGCCGCCCGGCCCGTCGGGTTCGTTCAGCATCTGCCAGCCGGCCACGGCAACCGCGAAGCCGCCGCCGATCCGCAGCGCTTCCATCGAAATCCCGAAGAAATGCAGCACCGGCGTGCCGGCGAAAAACGCGACCAGCAGCACGATGAACGAGTTGAACGCGACCTTCCGGGCGAGCAGGTCCCGCTCGTGTTCGGTGAGCGCCTCGGTCCGTTCGAGAAACAGGAACGCGATGCCGATCGGGTTGATGATGCCGATCAGGCCGGTGAAGCCGAACAGGATCTCGGAGATAAGGCGGTTGACGATCATCGGATGAAGAATCGGTCGGGGCTGGGCCGGCGGGGCGCCGGGGGTCACGCATTGTAGAGCAAGCGCCCGCGGCGCAAAATGCGGGCTCGCCCGTTGCGCCGCCGATCGTCTCCGCTTGCGCTTATTCGGCGCCCGCCTCCCATGCCGGAGGCCGCTTCGCGAAGAACGCGGCGAAGCCTTCCTTCGCTTCCGGCGTCGCCCGCACGCGGGAGATCGTCTGCGCGGTGAACGCCGCGCGCTCGTCGGGCGACGGATACTCGCCGATCGTGTCGAAGAAGCGCTTGATCTCCATCAGCGCGTTCGGGCCGTTCCGGCCGAGTTCGGCGAGCGTCCGGTCGACTGCTTCGTCGAGCGAATCGAGCGGCACGGCCTGGTGGATCAGGCCGATCGCGACCGCCTCGCCGGCGGCGAGCTGCGTCGCGGTGAGCGCGAGCCGCCGCGCCTGGCGCTGGCCAACCGCCTCGACCAGATACGGCCCGATCACGGCCGGCAGGATCCCGAAGCGTGCCTCGCTGACCGAGAAGCGCGCGTGATCGCTCGCAATCACGATGTCGCACGCCGCGCACAGGCCGACGCCGCCGCCGAACGCGTGACCTTGCACGCGCGCCACCGTCGGCTTCGGGCATTGCCGGATCGCGCGCATCATCGCGGCGAACCGCTCCGCATCGCGCAGGTTCGCGGCCGCGTCGTTCGCGCTCGCGCGCTGCATCCACTGCAGGTCGGCGCCCGCGCAGAACGCGCGGCCGTCCGAACGCAGCACGATCGCGCGCACGTCGTCGCGCGAGCCAAGCGTGGTGAACGCGGCGGTCAGTTCGGCGATCATCGTCTCGTCGAACGCGTTGAGCACGTCGCCGCGCTGCAACGCGACGGTTGCGATGCCGCGCGCATCGACCGTGACGGCCAGGGTCTTCAATCCATCCATCGAACAGGTTTCCTCGGGTAGAACGGCAATCATCGGAATTACGCGGCCTGGCGGCGGTCGATCACGCGCCGGGCCTTGCCGGTCGCGGTCGCGGGAATGCCGCCGGCCGCCAGCACCGTCACGCCGGACGACACGCCGACCATCGTCTTGATCCGGTGCTGCAGCTCGCGCGCGAGCGCCGCGCGATCGCTTTCGGTGACGGACGCGGCCGCTTCGGAGCGCAGTTCGACCGCGAGGTCGAGCCGGTCCATGTGACCGTCGCGCGACAGCGTGATCTGGAACTGGCCCGACAGCTGCGGCAGCGCGACGACGATCTCCTCGATCTGGCTCGGGAACACGTTCACGCCGCGCACGATCAGCATGTCGTCGGAGCGGCCGGTGATCTTCGCGAGACGGCGCATCGCGCGTGCGGTGGGCGGCAGCAGCGCGGTGAGGTCGCGCGTGCGGTAGCGGATCACCGGCATCGCCTCCTTCGTCAGCGACGTGAACACGAGCTCGCCCTGGCTGCCGTCGGGCAGCACTTCGCCCGTGACGGGATCGATGATCTCCGGATAGAAATGGTCTTCCCAGATCACCGGGCCGTCCTTCGTCTCGACGCATTCGCACGCGACGCCCGGCCCCATCACTTCCGACAGCCCGTAGATGTCCAGCGCGTCGATGCCCACGCGCGTCTCCACTTCCTCGCGCAGCGCCTGCGTCCACGGCTCGGCACCGAAGATGCCGATCTTCAGCGACGACTCGGCCGGGTCCATCCCCTGCCGCACCATCTCGTCGATCAGGTTCAGCATGTACGACGGCGTGACGAGGATGATCTTCGGCTCGAAATCGCGAATCAGCTGCACCTGCTTCTCGGTCTGCCCGCCCGACATCGGCACGACCATGCAGCCGAGCCGCTCCGCGCCGTAGTGAATCCCGAGGCCGCCCGTGAAGAGGCCATAGCCGAACGCGTTGTGCAGCGTGTCGCCCGGGCGGCCGCCGGCCGCGCGGATCGAGCGCGCGGTCACGTTCGCCCAGGTATCGATGTCGCGCGCGGTGTAGCCGACCACCGTCGGCTTGCCCGTCGTGCCGCTCGACGCGTGCACGCGCACGACCTGCTCGCGCGGCACCGCGAACAGCCCGAACGGATAGTTGTCGCGCAAATCGTTCTTGGTCGAGAACGGGAATTTCGCGAGATCGGCGAGCGACTTCAGGTCGTCCGGATGCACGCCCGCCGCGTCGAACGTGCGGCGATAGTGCGGGACGTTGTCGTACGCGTGGCGCAGCGACCACTTCATGCGCTCGAGCTGCAGTCCCTGCAGTTCGTCACGGCTGGCGGTCTCGATCGGCTCGAGGGCGGCGGCGGGATGCGTCGGGTGGGTCATCGGGGTGCTCCTCCAATGGAGTGATGTCGTTATCGTGTTCGAGGTGACGAAGCCGGCGTTACGACCGGAACGTGCGGCCGGCCGCATGCAGTGCGGCGATGCGCGGCGACACGCGATAGCGGTCCTCGCCGTAGCTCGCCGCGAGGTTCGACAGCACGCGAAACACGCGGCCGATGCCGATCGCATCGGCCCACGCGAGCGGGCCGCACGGGTAGTTCACGCCCTTCTCCATCGCGAGATCGAGATCGGCGGGCGAGCACACGCCCTGGTTCACCGTGTCGGCCGCCTCGTTCGCGAGCATCGCGACGGTGCGCATCGCGACCATGCCCGGCACGTCCGCGACGCCGACGACGCGAAAACCCGCCTGCTGGAACAGGCCGACCGCATCCGCATAGGCCGCATCGCTGCACTGGAGCGCACGCGTCAGCGCGACGAGCCCGGCCTGCGTGTAATCGCGCGCGAGGTCGACCAGCACGAGATCGGCCACGCCCGTCTGCGCGGCGCGCGCGGTCGCGGTGCGGCCGTCGGTCAGCGCGATCGATGCACGGCCGGCCGTCGCGAGCAGGTCGTCGGCATGCGTGCCGGCCTGCCGGGCGCCCGCGATGCGTGCGGTGAAGCGCGTATGCAGCGCGGCGGCCGGGCCGTCCTGCGCAAACAGTGCGACGTCGGCCGGCGCGTCGCGCGGGGCTTCGAGATCGGGCGCGGGCGGCGTCGCGCCGTCCGCATACGAGTAGAAACCGCGCCCCGACTTGCGCCCGAGGAAACCCGCGTTCACGAGTTCCTGCTGGATCAGCGACGGCGTGTAGCGCGGGTCGTTGAAGTACGCGCGGAACACCGATTCGGTCACCGCGAAGTTCACGTCGTGGCCGATCAGGTCCATCAGCTCGAACGGCCCCATCCGGAAGCCGCCGGCCTCGCGCATCACCGCGTCGATCGACGCCGGCGCACCACCCTGTTCGTTCAGCACGCGCAGCGCCTCCGCGTAATACGGCCGTGCGACGCGGTTCACGATGAAGCCCGGCGTCGATTTGGCCATCACGGGCTGCTTGCCCCACGCGGCGGCGGTCGCAACCAGCACCTGTGCGACTTCGGGCGCGGTCGCGAGCCCGCTGACCACCTCGACGAGCGCCATCAACGGCGCCGGGTTGAAGAAATGCAGGCCGGCGACGCGCTGCGGCGCGCGCAGCCCGGCCGCGATCGACGTGATCGAGATCGACGACGTGTTGGTCGCCAGCAGGCACGCGTCGTCGACATGGCGCTCGAGCGTCGCGAAGATCTCGCGCTTCACGTCGAGCCGCTCGGCGGCCGCTTCGACGATCAGCGCGGCCCCTGCGAAATCGGCCAGCGCACGCACCGCGCGGAGCCGGCTGCCGGCCGCATCGGCCTGGGCCGGTTCGAGCCGCCCCTTCTCCGCGAGCCGCGTGAACTGCGCGCGGATGCCGGCCAGTGCCTTGTCGCAAGCGGCTTCGTTCAGGTCGTACAGCAGCACCGTATGGCCGGCGGCCGCCGCGACCTGCGCAATGCCCGCGCCCATCGCGCCGGCACCGATCACGCCGACGACGGCCGACGGCGCCAGCGCGCCCGAGTTCACCGAATGTGCAGAAGAAACAGCCATCGCTTGCGATCCGTCATGAAGTGGAAGTGCGAGCGATTATAAACCGACCGGTCGGTAGATTTATGTCAGGGCGTGCCCGAATTTGTCGTGCAAGAGACCGTTACGGAAACTGCAAAGACAAAAAATTCGAACGATCGGGGCACTTTTTGTAAACAGAAAGGTCAATGAAAGCACTCGAATATGAGATAGTGACCCCCGAACGCCTGATAAAATTCGGCAAACCGCCGGATTTCAGGGGGAAACCGCGTGTCACGCCGCCACCGCCGTCCATTGCCGGCCGCCCTTCCGGGGTCGGAACCGAGCCTCCGGCACGCGCGTCGTCTCACGCGCCCGCCTCGCCGTTTGCGGCGGCCGCATCGAATCGTTTCATCCCGCGACGGGCTCCGGCCCGCCCGCGCCCCTCGCTGCCGCGCGGCAGCGAACCCAGGGCAGCACCGTTGCGTGCTGCCGCCCTTCGGTTTCATCACCCTCGTTCGGCGGATAGTACGGCCGGGCTTCGTCAACCCGTGACGGCGCGTCGCGCGTCGCCACTCGCATAAGGAAACCCTCCATGCCGCTCTCGTCCAACCAGCTCCCGCGCTGGACCCTCGTGGCCCCGCTTGCCGCGTGGCTGGTCCTCGCGCTGTCGCGCGTCGTGCCGGCCGAAGGCCTCGTCATCGCGGTGTTCGCCGCCGCACTCGCCGGCGCCGTGTTCGCCGCCGTCCACCATGCCGAAGTCGTCGCCCATCGGGTCGGCGAACCGTTCGGCACGCTCGTGCTCGCGGTCGCCGTGACCGTCATCGAAGTCGCGCTGATCGTGTCGGTGATGCTCGGCGCCGGCCCCGAGAAATCGGGCCTCGCACGCGACACCGTGTTCGCCGCCGTAATGATCATCTGCAACGGTATCGTCGGCATCTGCCTGCTGGTCGGCGCGTGGAAGCACGGCGAGCAGGACTTCCAGGGGCGCGGCGCGAGCAAGGCGCTCGCGGTGCTGGCTTCCCTGTCCGTGCTGTCGCTCGTGATGCCGAACTACCTGAACGCCGCACCGGGCCCGTTCTTTTCGAAATCGCAGCTCGCGTTCGCCGGCGTGTCGTCGCTCGTGCTGTACGGCGCATTCGTGTTCGTGCAGACCGTGCGTCACCGCGACTACTTCCTCACCGCGCACGACAGCGCGAACGAATCGGTGCACGCGGCGCCGCCGAGCAGCCGCACCGCGCTGATCAGCCTGCTGCTGCTGTTCGCGAGCCTCGTCGCGGTCGTGCTGCTCGCGAAGCTGCTGTCGCCGGCCGTCGAGCATGCCGTATTGCGGCTCGGTGCGCCCGAAGCCGCGGTCGGTATCGTGATCGCCGCGCTCGTGCTGCTGCCGGAAGGGCTCGCGGCCGTCACCGCCGCACGCGCGAATCGCCTGCAGACCAGCATGAACCTTGCGCTCGGGTCGGCGCTCGCGAGTATCGGGCTCACGATCCCGACCGTCGCGGCCGTGTTCATCTGGGTCGGCCAGCCGCTCACGCTCGGCATCGGCCCGATGGAAACCGTGCTGCTGGCACTGACGCTGCTCGTCAGCACGCTGACGCTCAGCCAGGGCCGCACGACGGTGCTGCACGGCGTCGTGCACCTGTCGCTGTTCGCCGCGTACCTGTTCCTGTCGATCACCCACTGACGCCCGCCTGCGCGCGGCCCGGCGAATCACCTCCGCCGGGCCGCGCGCGGTCCTTCACGTCCGTTCCATTTCGCTCACTTCACGCCGCCGTCAGCGCACCGGAATCACCAGATGCTGGCCCGTCAGGATCAGGTTCGGGTTGGCGAGGTTGTTGCGGCGTTGAATCTCGCGATAGCGCTGGCCGCTGCCGAGCTTGCTCGCCGCGATCATGTTCAGCGTGTCGCCCGCCTTCACCACGTACGTGTGTTCGCCTGACGCGGCCGCGGTCGTTACCGCCTGGTCGCTGACGAAGTACTTGCGCAGCAGCTCGAGATACTGCGGCGACTGCTTGAGCTTCGCGATCGCGGCGTTCAGGTAGATCAGCAGATCCTGGTCATCCGCACGCACGCCGATCTTGTACGCGATGTTCGAGCCGTCGAGCTTGGTCACCGCGAATTTCAGGTCGGTGCCCTTGATCGAGCTGACCGCGAACGGATAGTCGTAGATGAACGCATCGACCGCATGGCCGTCGATGCTCTTCGCGATGAACGCCGGATCGGAATCGTCGACTTCGACGAACTTCACGTTCGGGTACTGGCGCGTGACGAACGCACGCACGTCCGGGTCGCCCTTCAGGATGCCGACCGTCTTGCCCGTGAGATCGTCGGTCGAGCGGATCGCGGAGCCTTGCCGCACGATCAGCGAATAGCCGAAATCGTCGACGTACGGCACCGAATAGACGACGCCGGCCGGCGTGTTGTCCGGGAACGTCAGCCCGTCCATCGCCACGTCGACCACGTGGTTCCCCTTCGCGTCGGTATCGAGCAGTTGCTTCGGCACGCCGGGGTACGTGTCGACCTCGTGGCGCGTATCGACGACGACCGGCTTGCCGCCGTGCGAGAACGACGGGTCCGCGAACAGCAGCCGCGCGAACTCGACGTTGAAGCCGTGCGGCGAACCCTTGTCCTCGCCGAAGAACGGTTCGCTCGGGTTCTGCACCGAGATCCGCACGATGCCGTTTTCGGCGATCGATTTCAGCGTGCTGGCCTGCGGCGTGAAGCCGGCCGGCAGCACGCTGGCCGACGGCGGCGTCTGCGCCGACTGGCCGCTGTCGCCGTTTTGCGCGGATGTCGAGGCCGGGGCCGCGTCATGCGCGGGAATCAGCGTCGACAGGCCGCCCTGATGAACGATCCATACGCCGACGAGCACTACCAGAAACGCGATGGCGCCAAGCAGTTTTTTCATGATTGCGTGCCTGCAGGAAGTTATTGTTGTTTCGACGGCAGCTGCGCGGGGTTCGCCGCATCGAGCCCGGGCGCGTGCGGTGCGTTCGCCACCGCCTGCTGCTGCGCCTGCTTGACCTCGGGGTTATCCATCAGCGACGTCTCCATTTCGGAGAACGCCTTGTTGACCGAGCGCATCACCGAATCGACGGCCACGTCGGTCTTGATCTGCTCGAACGTGTCGGACGCCTGCCGGCCCGCGAGCTTGTTCATCTGCTGCGCGGCCTGCGACATGTCCCACATCGCCTTCGCGCGGTCGATCGCCGACGCGAAGTTCTTCAGCTCGGCCTGCACCTGCTTGTAGCGCCCCTCACGGAACGAGAGCAGTTGCTTCATCGTGTCGAGCTGCTGCCTGAAGCGCGGCGCATCGTCCGGATACTGCTTCTCGAACAGTTCCGTCTTGTTCTCGAAGTTCTTCACCTCGGTACGGAACGCGGTGATGCTGTCCGCGAATTTCTGTGCCGCCTGGCGCTTTTCCGCGAGCTGGTTGATCAGCGTCTCGATCGGATTCGCCTGCGCCTCCTCGACGATCATCTTCACCTTCTGGTTCGCGAACTTCATCGCGATGACCGGCGCCAAGTAGATCGCGCCGAGACCGATCACGCCCGCCGTGACCAGCGCGATCACCCCCTTCAGGATGAACAGCGCGGCCGGGGCCGCGATCGCGACGCCGGCGATGATGATCGCCCACTTGACCAGCTTGACCTTGCTACTCCCCGAACTGCCGTTTGCTTCTTCATTCGAAAGCTGCGACATGAGTTTTTCTCCTTGAACCTCGAACCGAACTGCTTGCGTGTGCTCTTTCAAGCTCAATCGAAATGCTTCGGACTTCGGTGCCGCCGGGCAGCCAGGCAAAACCGGCGGCGCAATACAAGGACGGGCGCGACGGGCGTCACGAGACGCCGGTGTAGGCGCCGTTCAGGATGCGGTCATGAAGGAAGGCGGACGGTGCCGCGATGCGGCGCGCCGGACGGGCGCCGTTCGTCGTCGCGGCTCGCGCGCGAACGGGAAAGCCTACCGAGGCACGGTACGAAACGGGATGACGGATACGTGACGCGACGGGCGTCGGGAGAAGCGTGGTTCCGGCGGGCCGACAGACGCGGGGCCGGTATTCCGGTACGAGTGCGTAAAGGCTCATCGTTGTTCTTCTGCGTATCGCGGGTGCAGGAACCGCGCGGCCGGCGCGTCCCGCTCCACATGCACGAGCGTATCCTGCGCCGACCGGCATGCAGCGTCAAGCAGTTGTCGCAGTGCAGCGAAGCGCTGCGTTCCTCCGCTGGAACACCGGCAGCGAAACGGCTTTCAGTACGGTAAGGATTCGCAGGACCGCGACCCGTCGTGCTCGGTCAGGATTGCTTGTCATCGCATACGCCCCCTTCCGGACTGAAAGCTTGTCACATCGCCGGGCGGATGCCCCGGCGCATCACGTCGCCGCGCCGCCCCGCTCCTGCGCGAGAAACCGCTCGACCATCGCATTGAACACCGGCAACGCAGGATTGTCGTTGTCCGTGCGCCATGCGAGATACAGCTCGGCCGCCACGTCGGTGCCCGCCAGCGGCCGGAACACCACGCCGTCGACATGCAGTTCACGCGCCGACGCCGGTACGAGGGCGGCGCCCAGGCCCGCGCGCACGAGGCCCAGGATCGTATGCGTCTGCCCGACGTAATGCAGGTAGTTCGGCAGCCGCCCCGCGTTCGCGAACAGGCCCGAGATCAGGTCGTGGAAGTATTTCCCCTCGTTCGGCGAATACGCGATGAACGGCTGCCGGTCGAGATCGTCGGGGCCGATGCGCTCGCACGCGGCGAGCGGCGCCCCCTCCGCGACCGCGACCAGCATCGGTTCGCGCTGCACGAGCCGGTATTCGAGCGGCTGGCGGGCAGCCCGCTGGCGCACGAAGCCCGCGTCGAGCATCCGCGACGCCAGCGCATCGATCTGCACGGTCGACACCATCTCGCGCAATTCGACGTCGACGTCCGGCAGCGCGTGCGCGGCATGCGCCAGCAGCATCGGGATCATCCGGTACGCGCTGACCGCCGTGAAGCCGAGCGTGATGCGGCCGGCGCCGCCATGCGCGACGCGCTGCGCGGCCTGCTCGGCCCGTGCGGAGAATTCGAGAATGTGCCGCGCGTCGCGCAGGAACCGCTCGCCCGCCGCGGTCAGGCTGACCTGCCGGCTGCTGCGTTCGAGCAGCGCGATGCCGAGCGCATGCTCGAGCAGCTGGATCTGCCGGCTGAGCGGCGGCTGGGTCATGAAGAGCCGCCGGGCCGCGCGACCGAAATGCAGTTCCTCGGCGACCGCGACGAAGCAGCGAAGCTGGTGCAGTTCAATCATGCAATTCTTGAATCGATCGATCGTCTCTGGACGTTAGACCGATATCGATACGATTTCCATACTCGATTGCACCCGATGCACGGCCGGGGCCGCGCAGGACGTCAGGCGCGCTTGCGGCCGCCCGGCGACTGTTCGGTGGTCAGCCGGTCGAGTTCGCGCAGGTCGTCCTCCAGCGCGGGCGTGAGCGTCGTGCGCAGGTGGTCGAGGAACGTGCGGATCTTCGCGTCGAGATAACGGCGCGTCGCGTAGACGGCATACACGCTCACCGTCTGCAGCCGATAATCGGGCAACACGCGGATCAGCCGCCCTTCGCGGATGTCGTCGAGCACCGTATACAGCGCGACGCACGCGATCCCGCGCCCGGCGCGCACCGCGACACACAGCGCGTCCGGCACGTTGACCTGGAACGGCGCGGGCTGCAGCTCGTAGACGGCCTCCTCGCCATCGTTGCGCTCGAGCCGCCATTCGCCGGCCGGCGATGCGGGCGTGTCGAGGCGCAGGCACACGTGGTTCGGCAATTCGTCGGGCGACTGCGGCGTGCCGTGGCGCGCCAGGTATTCGCGCGACGCGACGAGCACGCTGCAGCTCGTGCCGCAGGTCTGCGCGACGTAGCCCGAATCGGGCAGTTGCGACGCCGTCACGATCGAGACGTCATAACCCTCCTCGACGAGATTCGGCATCCGCTGCGCGAGCGTCAGCTCGACCGACACATCGGGGTTGTCCTCCTGGTAGCGGACGATCGACGACACGACATGACTCTGCCCGAGCCCCGTCATCGCGTGGATGCGCATCTTGCCGCTCGGCCGCAGCAGCGCGTTGCGCGCCTCCGCGTTCGCGTAGTCGATTTCCGCGAGGATCGATTTCGCGCGCTCGAAATAGCGTTCGCCGCTTTCGGTGAGGCCGAGGTGGCGCGTCGTGCGATGCAGCAGGCGCGTCTGTACGTGCGCTTCGAGGTTCGAAACCGCGCGCGACACCTGCGCGGTGGTCGCGTCGATTTCCTTCGCGACCGCAGTAAAACTGCCGGCTTCGACAACGCGCACGAACAGGCGCATGTTTTCGAGCATGTCCATTGAATTGGCTTGGGGAGAGTCAGTGGGGAGGCGTCGGCAGCGCTCGCGTCAGGTGAGGAACGGAACGCAGCCGCGAACCACGTCGAATCGATCACCGTGCCGGGAGAAAGGCGGGAGAGCGGGCATCGCGTACGTGGTTCTGGCATGAAGGGGGGATTCAGTGGCCCGAATTGTACGCCGCTACAGACAAATTTGCGCTATTGCCAGGACCGCAACCTTTCATCGGATGAAAGGTTTTTGCAAGACACGCGTGTCACGCACATGCAACGCCTTGATGCGGCGCGACAATTTATATCACAACGAGATATAATTCGCGGCTCGTCGCTGCGCGCGCCCGCGCTATCATCTTTACCCCTTACCGTCCATGTCGTCAGGCTCACCTCCGTCGCGCCGCACGTTGCGGCAATGGCTGCACAGCTTCATTCCCCATCCGATGTCGCTGGGCTGGCGCGAGCGCCTGCGTTCGTGCATGGGCGCGCTCGTCGGCATCGCGACAGTCGGCGTGACCATGCGCGTGCTGCCCGGCGTACCGGGCCTCGTGCCGCTGCTCGTCGCGCCGATGGGCGCGTCGGCCGTGCTGCTGTTCGCGGTGCCGGCGAGTCCGCTCGCGCAGCCGTGGTCGATCATCGGCGGCAATCTCGTCGCGGCGACGGTCGGTGTCGCCTGCGCGCAATGGATCGCCGATCCGATCACGGCCGCCGCGGTCGCGATCGCGTGCGCGATCGGCGGCATGTTCGCGCTGCGCTGCGTGCACCCGCCGTCGGGCGCCGTCGCGCTCACGGCCGTGGTCGGCGGCCCTGCGATCCATTCGCTCGGGTTCCGCTTCGTGCTGGAGCCGATCGCGCTGCAATCGGCCATCCTGCTGTCCGCCGCACTCGCCTATCACACGCTGACCGGGCACCGCTACCCGCACGGCGGCATGCGCCCCGAAGCGAAACCGCAGGCGGGCGGCGCCACTCCGGCGCGCGGCCGCTTCACACGCGGCGACCTCGACGCGGTGCTCAAGCGCCGCGGCGAATGGCTCGACGTCGATCCGGACGACCTGGAAGCACTGCTGCGCGAAACCGAGATGCAGGCCTACTCACGCACGTTCGGCCAGCTCTCGTGCGCCGACCTGATGACGAAGAACGCGATCGAAGTCGCGCCGTCGACATCGGTAATGGCCGCGCTCACGCTGCTCGACCGCCATCGCGTGAAGGCGCTGCCCGTCGTCGACGGCGAAGGCCGCCTGACCGGCATCGTCACGCGCGCCGACCTGACGCGCCAGCCGCGCGGCCCGACCCCGCTGTGGCAACGCCTGTCCGCGCGGCTGCCGCAATCGTTCGGCGGCCAGCCGGCGAGCGTCGCCTCCGTGATGACCCGAGACGTCGCGTGCGTGCCGGAAACGATGCCGATCACCGCGCTCGTCCCGCTGTTGACGCATTCGGGCCACCACCACATTCCGGTCGTCGATGAATCGCACCGGCTCGTCGGGATCATTACCCAGACGGATCTCGTCACGGGCCTCTATCGGCAGACGCAAATGCTCGATGCCGCCTGACGTATGCCGCGCACGTAACGCCATGTAGCGGCCGGTGCAACGCGGAGCGCATCCAATCCGCACGAATTCGGCCATTTATATCATGTTGTGATATATTAAACGTCACCGTAACCGACTGCCCGACCGACCTCGATGAACGATACCCGACGCGCGCTGACGAAAAGCGATTTCCAGCAACTGTCCGAGTTCCGCTACCAGATGCGCCGCTTCGAGCGCTTCTCCGAGCGCGCCGCGCAAAGCGAGGGCGTGACGCCGCTGCAATACCTGCTGTTGCTGCACATCAAGGGCTACCCGCATCGCGAATGGGCGACCATCGGCGAACTCGCGGAACGCCTGCAGGCGCAGCATCACGGAGTCGTCGCGCTGGTCACGCGCTGCGAAGCGCTCGGCCTCGTGAAGCGCAAGACCAGCGAAGCGGATCGCCGGCAGGTCGAGGTTCACCTCGAGCCGGCCGGCGAGACGCTGCTCGCCCGCCTCGCGGCCATGCATCGCGCCGAGCTGAAGTCGCTCAAGGGCGCGTTCCAGGTTCCGCAGATCGATTTCTGACCCTTTCCTTTTCCACGCCGATGAACGCCCCACACAAACGCGATTTCTCGACCAACGAACGCCTGCCCAGGATCGCGTTGCTCGCCGCCGGGATCGGCCTGCTCAGCACGCTTGCCGCGTTCGTGCTGTTGAGCCTGATCCATCTGTTCACGAACCTGTTCTTCTTCCAGCAGTTCTCGTTCGTCGACCGCTCGCCCGCGAACAACACGCTGGGCGCGTGGGTGATCGTGGTGCCGGTGATCGGCGGGCTGATCGTGGGGTTGATGGCGCGCTTCGGTTCGGAAAAGATCCGCGGCCACGGCATTCCGGAAGCGATCGAGGCGATCCTGTTCGGCAAGAGCCGCATGTCGCCGAAGGTCGCGATCCTCAAGCCGCTGTCGTCCGGCGTCGTGATCGGCAGCGGCGGCCCGTTCGGCGCCGAAGGCCCGATCATCATGACGGGCGGCGCACTCGGCTCGCTGATCGCGCAGTGCGTGCACGTGACCGCCGCCGAGCGCAAGACGCTGCTCGTCGCCGGCGCGGCCGCCGGCATGACGGCCGTGTTCGGCACGCCGGTCGCCGCCGTGCTGCTCGCGGTCGAACTGCTGCTGTTCGAATGGCGTCCGCGCAGTTTCCTGCCGGTCGCCCTGGCATGCGCGGTGGCGGGTTTCGCCCGCGCCGTGTTCTTCGGCGCCGATCCGCTGTTTCCGCTGACGACGGCCGCGCCGACACCCGTCGCGCTGCTGTCGTGCATCGTCGCGGGCCTGCTGTCGGGCCTGCTCGCATGCGGGCTGTCGGCCGCGCTGTACCGCGTCGAGGACACCTTCGCGAAGCTGCCGGTGCACTGGATGTGGTGGCCCGCGCTCGGCGCGATCGTGATCGGCATCGGCGGCTGGCTCGAGCCGCGCGCGCTCGGCGTCGGCTACGACGTGATCGGCGACCTGCTGCACCAGCACATCGCCTTGAAGATCGCGCTCGCGCTGCTGATCGTGAAAGCCGTGATGTGGGTGATCGCGCTCGGCTCGGGCACGTCGGGCGGCGTGCTCGCTCCGCTGCTGATGCTCGGCGCCGGCCTCGGCACCGTGCTGTCGCCGATGCTGCCGGGCGGCGACCCGATACTGTGGCCGCTCGTGTGCATGGCCGCGACCCTCGGCGCGACGCTCGGCGCCCCGCTCACCGCGATCGTGTTCGCGTTCGGCCTCACGCATGACGCGAACGCGCTGCTGCCGCTGCTCGCGGCGACGCTCGTCGCGCACGGCTTCGCAACCATCGTGATGAAACGCTCGATCATGACGGAAAAGATCGCACGCCGCGGCTATCACATCTATCGCGAATACGGCGTCGATCCGCTCGAACGGCACGACATCGGCGAAGTGATGACGTCCGCCGACCTGCTCGTCACGATCGACGGCGCGGCGACGCTCGATGCCGTCGAGTCGCGGTACTTCGGCGCGAAGCAGACGCACCGTGCGTACCCGGTCGTGCAGAACGGGCGCCTGCTCGGTCTCGTCGATCGCGCGACGCTCGATGCGCAGCGCGCGCAGGCTGCAGCCGACACGCCGATCTCGCGCGCGTTCGCCAATCGTGCGCCGGCGGTTGCCCAAGCGCACGAAACGTGCCGCGTCGTCGCGTCGCGACTCGCGATGCTCGGGCTCGAGCGCCTGCCCGTCGTCGCCGACGAGCAATCGATGCGCATCACGGGCATCGTGTCGCGCAGCGACCTCATCAAGCCCGCGTTGCAGCACTTCGACGACGAACAGAAGCGCGAGCGCTTCCGCCCGATCGTCCCGGCCAACCTGCGCGACATCGGTACGCGCAAGGCCGGCTGACCCACTGCACCGCGCGGCACCCTCGCCGCGCACGCGCCGCTCGCGTCACCTCTGCGCACGACGCGGCACGCCCGTCGCGTGCCGCCTCGCGTTCCGTCGCTTCCCCTGTTTAAAGTTGGTTAACAATTCGACGGCCGAAAGTTTGTCATCATGGTGCTCATGCGACGGGGCCAACCATCAGCCATTCCACTGCGCACAATCAAATAAAGAGTTGCGGCACGGCATGCACACGCATGCCGCTCGCCGCGACCATCCCTTCACCACACGACCGGGCAGCGCGCCGACCACGCCGCGCATGACGTCGAGCCGCACACGATGCATGCCGTGCCGCAGCAAAGTGCACAGCATCGGAGTCGCCATTTGGCAAGCGCGTTAACAACTTGTTTCGGAATAGCCGGAACCGTGCTTGTTCGATGCGATCTCACTTGCACGCAGTCCTGCTGCGCATCCCACTCAATCAATCACGACTCGAGGGAGATAACGTGAACGCGAAATACTTACCGCTCATCGCATTGACCGTGGCATTTTCTGCTCATGCAGCCGATTCTGCCCTCCAAAACGTGGGACAAAGCCAGAAGCCCGCCGACCAGGTCGCGCAATGCATCGCCAAGACCTGGGCCGACAAGTCGCAGCAACAAGTGACGTCGCAGTATGAACTCGCGAACGGCCTCGCCATGGCCGTGTATGCGCCGGGCCAGCAGCCGCCGAACGGCGCCGCGGCCGTCGTGCGCCCGGCCAACGCCGCGAATGCAAAGACGTGGGTCGGTTTCCGCGGCGGCGACGCATCGTCGGCCGGCGACATCAACGCCTGCCTGTAAGAGAACAGGCGCTCCGGATGGCCTTGCGCCATCCGCTTGTGACGAGCCCCGCTTCGGCGGGGCTTTTCTTTTGCTGCGCGCGTCTTACAGGTAGCTGCAGACGTAATCGAGCGTCTCGAGCACTTCGATGTCGAAGCGGCTCTTGCCCGGCACCGAGAACGATTCGCCGGCGCCGTAGGTCTGCCATTCGCTGCTGCCGTCGAGCTTCACGCGGCACTTGCCGGCCTGCACTTCCATCAATTCGGGCGCATCTGTGCCGAAGTTGAGCGCGCACGGCAGGATCACGCCGAGCGTCTTGCGCGTGCCGTCCGGGAAGAGCACGGTATGCGACACGCACTTGCCGTCGAAATAGACGTTCGCGCGCTTGACGATCGATACGTTGTCGAATTGGGTTGCACTGGTCATGAAATGCCTCTGCTTGCTGGATGCCGGATGGCGATGTTGTTGGAGGCCGGCCGGAGCGGCGGGCCGGCCGCTATGATACCGGCTCGCGCGGCGGGCGCCGCGATGACGTGCGCGCCGCGCAAGCCACGTGCCTGCCGGGCGACCGCAACGCCGCACGCCAGATCGTCAGGATAACGACACATGACGGTCGCTGGCTGCCGGTGCAGGTTCACAGCAGCCCCTTGCGCCTCGCGGAATCGCGCAGGCAATCGAGCAGCATGGCCGCTGCCGGCGTCAGCGGGCTGTCGCGACGCGTGATGACCTGCACCGATACGGCCGGCAACCGCTCGCGGATCGGCAGGACCGCGAACTGGTCGCGCGCCCACTCGCCCTGCAATAGCTGCTCGGGCATCGAGGCAATCAGGTCGCAGCCCATCATCAGGCTGCGCGCGAGCCCGAAGCTCGGGCATTCGACGACGCGCGCCGGCACCGGCAACCCGTAGGCGACGAACGAATTGAACAGCACCTGCGTCGAGCTTTCGGGCGACGGATTCATCAGCCAGTCGGCTTCGACGAGATCGGCGAGCGACGTGGCCGATGCGAGCGGATGCCCCTTGCGCGCAACGATCAGCGAACGGCTCGAATACAGTTCGGCGTGATCGAACTCGGCGGCCAGCAGTTCGGGCACGACGACGGCCACCGCGAAATCGAGCGAGCCGTCGTGCAGCCGCGGCAGTGCGACGCCCGGAAACCCTTCGACGATACTGACGCGCGCCACCGGAAAACGCCGCCGGAACGCGCGAAACGCATCGGGCAGGATCGTCACCGCGGCGGCCGGCGTGACCGCCGCCGCGACGGAGCCCGTCATCGCCCCCTGCGCCTGCTCGATGTCGTCGCGGGCGCGCTGCATTTCGGCGACGATCAGCCGCGCGCGCACCTGCAGCTGCTGGCCGAATGCGGTGAGCTGGACGCCGCGCGCGGTGCGCACGACGAGCGACACGCCGAGCGCGATCTCCAGTTCCTTGACCGCCTTCGTCAATGCCGCCGGCGACACGTTCAGGCGCCGCGCGGCCGCGCGAATGCTCCCCTCTTCCGCGACGGTGACGAACGCTTTCAGCTGATGGTATTTCATGGCGGCGACGCGTGATCCGTGGAAACCCTGTGCTGCACGGCACACACCGGCTCAGGGTATTCCCGAGCGGCAACCGGCGGTGAGCACCAAAGCAATTTATCAGCTTCTGGTACGCAAAAGAAATTTATATGCTTGCTCGTCATATGTGCGTCAAACGCCCCCGCCGCCCCACAGGAGAGACCATGCTGCAAGCCGTGAACCCCGTCATCCCCGGTATCGCCGCGATCGCGCCCGAGCTGGTCGAGGTGCGCCACCGCATCCACGCTCACCCCGAACTCGCATTCGAGGAAACGCTCACGAGCGACCTCGTCGCCGAGCTGCTCGCCGGCTGGGGTTACGACGTGCATCGCGGCATCGGCAAGACGGGCGTGGTCGGCGTGCTGCGCGAAGGGCAAGGCACACGCACGGTCGGGCTGCGTGCCGACATGGATGCACTGCCGCTCGCGGAAGCCACCGGCCTGCCGTACGCGAGCCGCCATGCGAACAAGATGCATGCGTGCGGCCACGACGGCCACACCGCGATGCTGCTGTGCGCGGCCCGCCACCTCGCGGCAACGCGCCAGTTCTCCGGCACGCTGAACCTGATCTTCCAGCCGGCCGAGGAAAACTTCGGCGGCGCGAAGGCGATGATGGACGACGGCCTGTTCGACCGTTTCCCGTGCGACGCGATCTTCGCGATCCACAACATGCCGGGCCGCGCGGCCGGCGACATGGCCTTCCGCACCGGCGCCGCGATGGCATCGGCCGACCGCGTGACGATCACGCTGCGCGGTGTCGGCGGGCACGGCGCGATGCCGCATTTCGCGCGCGATCCGATGTCGGCCGCGGGCAGCATCATGGTCGCGCTGCAGACGATCGTCGCGCGCGAGGTCGATGCGCAGCATGCGGCCGTGATCACGGTCGGCAGCGTGCAGGCCGGCGAGACCTTCAACATCATTCCCGAAACCGTCGTGATGAAGCTGTCGGTGCGCGCGCTGAACGCCGACGTGCGCGCGCTGCTCGCGCGCCGCATCGAAGCGCTCGCGAAAGGCCAGGCGGAAAGCTTCGGCGTCACGGCGGAAGTCGACTACGACTACGGCTACCCGGTGCTCGTCAATCACGCGGAGCCGACTGCATTCGCGGCCGACATCGCGCGCCGGATGCTCGGCGCCGAGCGTGTCGAAACCGACGCCGCGCCGCTGATGGGCAGCGAGGATTTCGCGTTCATGCTCGAAGCGCGCCCCGGCTGCTACGCATTCATCGGCAACGGGATCGGCAGCAAGGGCGGCTGCATGGTGCACAACCCCGGCTACGACTTCAACGACGACATCCTCGCGATCGGCGCGAGCTACTGGGTTCGCATCGCCGAAGCCTGGCTCGCGGCCTGACGGCCCTTCATCCCATCGTTTCGCGCCAACCGGGGGAACCCCACATGGAAACGTCCGTCCTTTCGCTCGCCGGCACGCCGGTCGATGCTCGCGCCGCCGCGAAGAAACGCCGGCTGATCGCGGCCGCCGCCGTCGGCAACGCGCTCGAGTTCTACGACTTCACGGTCTACAGCTTCTTCGCGATCCTGATCGGCAAGCTGTTCTTTCCCGTGCATTCGTCGTTCGGGCAATTGATGCTCGCGGTCGCGAGCTTCGGTGTCGGCTTCGTCACGCGCCCGCTCGGCGGGCTCGTGATCGGCATGTATGCCGACCGTGCCGGCCGCAAGAAGGCGATGATCCTCACGCTGCTGCTGATGGCGCTCGGCACCGCGACGATCGCCGTCGCGCCGACCTACGCGCAGATCGGCCTCGCCGCCCCGCTGCTGCTCGTGCTCGCGCGCCTGCTGCAAGGGTTCGCGTCGGGCGGCGAAGTCGGCGCGTCGACCACGCTGCTGCTTGAACAGGCGCCGCAGCATCGTCGCGGCTTCTACGCATCGTTCCAGTTCTCGAGCCAGGGACTCGCCGCGCTCGCCGGTGCGCTGACCGGCGTCGCGCTGACGTCGACGCTGAATGCCGCGCAGCTCGAAAGCTGGGGCTGGCGCGTCCCGTTCATCATCGGCACGCTGTTCGTGCCGCTCGGCTACTGGCTGCGCCGCACCGTCGAGGAAGTGCCGGCCGCCGCGCCCGCCGCCACGCACGACGAGCCGGTCGCATCGCTGCCGCTCGCGGACGTGCTGCGCCATCACGGCAAGGCCGTGTTCGCGGGCCTCGGCGTGACGATCGGCGGCACGTCGATCCACTACATCATCGTGTTCTACATGGCGATCTACGGTGTGCAGGTGTTGCATCTGCCGACCTGGCTGTCGATGACGGCCGGCTGCGTCGCGGGCGCGATCCTGATGCTCGTGACGCCGATCGGCGGCCACCTGTCCGACGTCTACGGACGCAACCGGATCGTCTGGTGGACGCGCATCGTGCTGATGGTCGCGATCTATCCGGCATTCATCGCGCTGAACCGCTGGCCGGGCGCGGTGTCGCTGCTGTCGATCATCGCCGCGCTGTCGATCGTGCATGCGATCAACGTCGGTGCGACAGGTGCGATGCTCGGCGAGCTGTTCCCGCGTGCGGTGCGCGCGACGGGCGGCGCACTCGTGTACAGCGTGGGCGTTGCGATCTTCGGCGGCTTCGCGCAGTTCTTCGTCACGTGGCTGATCGCGGCAACCGGCAACCCGAATGCGCCGGCGTGGTACGCGATTGGTTGCGGCGCGTTCACGCTGCTCGCGATTCGCTGCATGGACGAAAAAGCCGGGAAGGCACTCGACTGACCGGTGGGCGATGCCGGATGCGCGATTGACGCAGTACGTGCGCATCGGGCATGATCGCTCCATGCGCCACACCACGACCACCTCCGCGAACACGACACGCACGACCGCCTTCGGCGGGCTCGTGCAGCGAGTGCGCGCAAGGTCGTAGCGCCACGATTCCTCACAGGCCCCGCCGGTTCCGGACGGGGTCTTGTCGTTTCTCCGTCCATATCGGTCATTCAGGAGAAACGCCATGCCCGAAGTCTCTTCCACGAAACGCGCACTGCTCGTCGTCGACATGCAGGTCGGCCTGTATCACGGCCCCGATCGGCCGTACGACGGCGAACGCGTGCTCGCGAACATCAACCGGTTGATCGGCCGCGCGCATGAAGCCGATGCACCGGTGTTCGCGGTGCGGCACACCGGCCCCGCCGGTTCGCCGATCGCGCCGGACTCGCCGCTGACCGCACTGTTGCCCGAACTCGCAATCGATGCCGCACGCGATACCGTGTTCGCCAAAACGCAGTCGAGCTGCTTCACCGGCACGCCGCTCGCCGCATGGCTGCATGCGGCCGGCATCGGCGAGATCGTGATTGCGGGGATGAAGACGCAGTACTGCGTCGACACGGCGTGCCGTGCGGCCGCCGATCATGGTTTTCGTGCGGTGCTCGTGACCGACGGGCATACCTGCATGGATACGCCCGAACTGCCGGCCGAGCGGATCGTCGCGCATCACAATGCGACGCTTGGGGGCCCGTTCGCGACGCTCACCACGACCGACGCATGCGTGTTCTGACCGGCAACGGGCACGCGCCGTCGAAGCAACAACACACGGGCGGCAACCGTTCGTGCGTCGTTGCGTGCAAGGGTATACCTTCGCCGCTCAGAACGTATGCATCATCCCCACATACGCCCCCGTCTGCGACTCGCCCGTCATCGGGCTCGTCCCCGACGTCGCATCACGCGGCGTCGCGAGCAGCGAGAAGTTCGAATTCCCGCCGTTGCGCACATACGCGACCGTGCCGTACAGGAACGTGCGCTTCGACAGGTTGTACGTGGTGCCGAGCACGTACATCATCGCGTGCCCCGACGGATCGTGCGACGCGTCTCCACCTCCATCACCCACCTTCACGTAGTAACCGCCGCCCGTCACGGCCCATTGCGGCGTCGCGGTGTAGGTCGCACCGAGCCAGTAGTGATCGGCGCGATCGGCCACCCCGGCCGGGCTGTCCGGCGCCTGGTAGTGCGTATACGCGCCCTGGATCTTGAACTTCGACACCTTCACGTTCGCACCGACGAAATACTCGCGCGATGCGGTAAAGATGTTGCTGAACTTGCCGTTGTTGTCGCGCAGCTCATCATAGATGCCGCGTACGTCGAGCAACGGCGAGTGGTACGAGATCATGATCCCGTCCGAGCGGCCGAAATCGTCGGCCGCGCCGTAGTTGAAGCCGCGCGACTGGTTGCCGAACGCATATTGCGCCTGCACGTCGAAGCCGCCGATCACGGGGCTGTGATATTCGATGTTGTTGCTGGTCTGCTGCCAGTTGCGGCCGCGCACGAGCGATGCCGACGAAAACGCCTGCTGGACGAACGGGTCGAATTCCCACACCCCGTCGCTGTCGATGAACAGGTTTCGGCCGGCCTGCAGCTGGCCCCACGTGTCGCTCTTGAGCCCGACATACGCGCGCCGCGACCACATGCGCCCGCCGCCCGTCGTGCCGTTCATCACCTGGAACGCGGTCTCCAGGTTGAAGACCGTCGACAGCCCGCCGCCGAGATCCTCGAAGCCCTTCAAGCCGAACATGCTGGTGCCCCAGTCGCCGCCTTCGGCACTCCAGCGGGTCGCGCTGCCGCCGTTCGGCTGCGCGATGTGGTTCAGGTATTCGATGCCGCCGTCGATCCGGCCGTACAGCGTCACGCTCGTCTGTGCAAAGGCAGCCGCCGGTGTGGCGGCCGCGATCAGCCATGCGAAATGTTTGAGTCGCAAAATGATGCCCCCTCGGAGTCTCGACCTTCCCGCGCGCGCCCCATGCGCGCGCCCCGGGTCTGCTTATCCGCGATCGATCGAGAAACGCCCGGGGCCCGCCGCGCAAAGCGCGAGCAGGCCGCCGGAGATCGCGATGTTCTTGTAGAAATGAATCATGTTGTTGATCTGCTCGCCGCCCGTCATCGTCCAGTAATGGTGGCCGATGATGCCGGTGCCGATCGTATAGAGCGCCAGCAGCAGCGCGAGCGCGCGCGTCTGGAAGCCGACCAGGATCGCGACCCCGACGAACAGTTCCATCACGACGGAGATCGCGGCGGAAATGATCGGCGCGGGCGCGCCTTCCGAACCCATGAACGCGATGGTACCGGGGAAGTCGACGATCTTCTTCCAGCCGAACATCACGAACAGGATCACGAGCAGGATCCGGGCAAGCAGCAGCAGCACATCGCGCTGGGACGCGAGAAACGGTTGATTCGGTGTCATGGTGTCGATCAACGAAAGCGATGCGCATGGCGCAAATACGCGCGGCGCACCGGATTGCGAATGAACCAGGACGGGCGGCCGCCTGCGCCGCCCGTCCCGCTCTGCAACAACCGGCATCGGGCAACAACCCGATGTGCTGTGCTCCTCCTCTTGTCAGTTATCGCCCTGCTTCGTCGCGCGCCGCATCAGCGCAGCTTCGCGACGTCCTGCTCGGTCACCTTCGCAGCCGGATTGCCGAACTGCCCGGTCAGGTAGTTCGTCAGCGCGGCGATCTGCGCATCCGACAGCTCGTGGCGGAACGCCGGCATCCCGACGTCCTCGCTGCCGGCCTTGCGCTGCACGCCGTTCAGGATCACCTGCACGAGGTTGGTCGGATTCGGTGCGCCCACCGTCGAGTTGTGGAACAGCGGCGGGTAATAACCGTCCGGCGTGCCCTTGCCCTGCATCTGGTGGCAGGTCGCGCAGTTGCCGAGATACAGCCGCGCCGGATCGATGCCCGACGACGCGAGCGCGGCGCCGCGCAGCGTCAGGCCGTCCTCGGCCGGCTTGCCCCACGACGAGCGCGACTGCTTCGCGTCGCCGCTGGCAACTGCCGGCACCGTGCGAATGTACGTCGAGATCGCGCCGATGTCGGCTTCGGTCATCTTCGAGAAGCTGTGCTCGATCGCCTCAGCCATCGGCCCGGCCGCCTGCGCGAGGCCCGGCACGGTACCGGTGCGCAGGTACTGGACGAGTTGCTGCTGCGTCCAGCCGCCGATCCCGGCGTTCGGGTCGGACGTGATGTTGTAGCCGTCCCAGCCCGCGAGCACCGAGCCCGACAGGAAGCTGCCGCCGGTTTCGTCGAGCGACTTCTCCTGCATCGCGATGCCGCGCGGCGTGTGGCACGTGCTGCAGTGCGCGAGGCCCTGCACGAGATACGCGCCGCGGTTCCACTCGGCGCTCTGCGCCGGCTTCGGCTGGTAGACGCCGTCCTTCAGGAACAGCCAGTTCCAGATCTTCAGCGGCCAGCGCATGCTCAGCAGCGCGGGGATCTCGTTCTTCGGCGGCGCCTGCTTGACCGGCTCGACGCCGTGCATGAAGTACGCGTACAGCGCCTGCACGTCGTCGTCGTTGATCTTCGCGTACGACACGTACGGCATCGCCGGATACAGGTTGTCGCCGTTCTTCGACACCCCGTGGCGCACCGCGCGCTCGAAGTCCTCGGCCGACCAGTTGCCGATGCCCGTCTCGGGATCGGGCGTGATGTTGCTCGTATAGATCTTGCCGAGCATCGGGATCGGCATGCCGAGACCGCCCGCGAACGGCTTGCCGCCCTTCGCGGTGTGGCAGGCCATGCAGTCGCCCGCGACCGCGAGGTATTCGCCGCGCTTGACCAGCGCCGGATCGGCCGCATCGGCCGCGCGTGCGAGGCCCGGCAGCGCGAGGCAGCCGGCGAGGAGGAAGGTGAGAGTAGATTTCCGCACGGTCAGACTTCCTTCTTCAGCGTGTCCGACATCCGCAGCGCGAGCGCCGCGATCGTCAGCGTCACGTTCACCGTACCGACGGTCGGCATCGTCGAGCTGCTCGAGATGAACAGGTTCGGATGGTCGAACGTGCGGCAGTCCTTGTCGACGACCGAGTCGCGTGCATCCGCGCCCATGATCGTCGCGCCCGTGATGTGGTTGTTCGGCGCGAACTCGTCGTTGAAGACGACTTCGGTACCGCCCAGCACCTTCGCGGCCGTCGCGTAGACCTCGCGCGTGTGCACGGCGCCGCGCTTCACGTAGTCGTCGATCGCATAGGTGATCTCCGGGCGCGGGATGCCGATCGCGTCGGTGGCCGTCTTGCTCGGCACGATGCGGTTCTCGGGCTGCGGCAGGATTTCGTGGAAACAGTCGAACTGCACGTAGCGCGCGGAACGATCGCGGATCTGCGCGTCGAGCTCCTCGGGCTTCATCAGCTTGCCGGCCTTGAAGATCTTCTGCGTCTCCTGGTTGATGCGCGACATGTTCGACAGGTGGATCTTCTTCGCGGCTTCGGTCGCGCGGAACGGGCCGTCGCGGAAGCCGATCAGCGACGTCATCTCCTGCGGGCCGCGGCCCGGCCACAGCTTCTCGTTCGCGTAGAACGACACGCCGGTGCCCGGGTGGTCCATCAGGTTGCGGCCGACCATGTCCGAGCTGTTCGCGACACCGTTCGGGAAATCGCGGTTCGCGGACATCAGCAGGATTTTCGGCGTCTCGATACCGTTCGCGGCAATCACGAAGTACTTGCCTTCGACGCGATGGTCGGCACCCGTCTTGTCCTTGTAGACCGCGGCGGTGATGCGCTTGTCCGGCCCGGTCTCGAGCTTGTAGACGACCGCGCTGTCGATCAGCTTCGCGCCGGCCTGCTCGGCCTTCTCGACGTGCACGATGCCGTTGTACATCGCGCCGATCGGGCAGATCGGCATGCAGTTGTTGTTCCCGCAACAAGTGGGCCGGCCGTCGTACGGGCGGCTGTTGCGCGCGACCGGCTCGGTCACCACGTGGAACTTCGGGTCGTAGCCGTTGAGCGCGCTCTTGATCGTCTGCTCGTTGAACGACAACGGCAGCGGCGGCATCGGGTACGGCTCCTTGCGCGGCGAGTACAGGTCTTCCTCGGGGCCCGGGCCCCACACGCCGAGCTCTTCCTCGGCGCGCTGGTAGTAATGCTCGATGTCGTCGTACTGGATCGGCCAGTCGCGGCCGACACCGTACACGGTCTTCATCTTGAAGTCGTTCGGGATGAAGCGCCACGCCGACGCGGCCCAGTGCCACGTCGTGCCGCCCACCGCGCGGATGTACTGCGAGTTGAACTTGTGCTCGCCCTTCAGGATCAGGTAGTCGTTCGGCGGGCCGTATTCCGGATGCGGCGCCCATGCGCTCGACGGATACGGCGCCATGAAATCGGTCTTGTCGACCTGGTTGCGGAAGCGCTCGACGATTTCCCAGCGCGGCATGCGCGGGCCGGCTTCCAGCAGGATCACGGACTTGCCCGCCATCGCGAGCTGGTGTGCGACGATCGCGCCTGCGACACCCGAGCCGACGACGACGACGTCGGCCTTTTGCGTATCGGTATCGGCCATCAGGCTTGCCTCTCGATCGGTTTGTCGGCCCAGAAGCCGGGTTTGTTGGGGCAATACGACGGGATCACGAGCGTATCGGACACGACGCTGAACATTAATGCTTCTTCGTAGGTAATCACGACGTTGTCGACGACGCCGAGATACCACGCCTCAAGAATCTTCAGCGCGAGTGTTTCCTGATCGGGATTCAGCGAACCGGACGCGAGTGCGCCGGCGAGTTGCGGCAGGCTGTCGGCCGTCTTGAACGAACCCTTCTGCAAGGCCTGCAGGAAGCGCTGGCCGAGCACGCGGCTCAGCCCCTTCTTGCCTGTCAATGCTTCGGAGAGCGTCATGAACGTATCGAGCGGCGCGGTGCCGGGATCGTCGGCCAGGGCCCGCAACGCCAGCGAGCCCGTGAGGCCCGCCGCCGTCAGCGCCAGTGCGCCCTGCAGCCATTGACGCCGAGTGATGCCTGTTACGGCTGCGTCGCCAGTGCGACGCGAGTGGGGAGTGTTGTCGTTGTGCATGTTTCCTTTTCTCTCGAACACCGGATTCGGGAAAACCACGCTTGATATTTCTCAAACATTGGCGCGGACCTGAAATGTACGCGCACAAATCGGATCGAACAATCTTTTTATAGTCCATTAAATGTTCCGCAATCCGAGACAATCGACATTTCGATGCTTTTTTGTATCGTCGGCGCGACAAAGTTGCGGCCGACGCACCCATGTCGTACACCGACGACACACTGACTGCACGCGACGATGCATGCGCATGTCGGTCGGTTAGAATCGCGTGCAATCAAACAGAAAGCTTCCCTCCGAGGGCAATCGAGCGATGAAGCAGCACGACAAACAGAACAAAACGGAACGCATCCACCACACCACCCGGCTGCTCTGGCGCCTTGGCGCCGTCGCGGCGCTCGGCGGCGCCACGGCACTGTCGCTGCATGCGGGCGCGGCCCGCACGGTGAGCGTCTCGCCGCAAGGCACCGTCACCGAAGTCCGGCAGAGCGTCGTCAAGTTCGACGAACCGATGGTCGCGTTCGGCTCGGCGTCCGCGCCGAATCCCGCACGCGTCACCTGCAACGATTCCGCGGCCGCGCGCGGCCAGGGTCACTGGCTCGACGACAAGACCTGGGTTTACGATTTCGAAAACGACCTGCCGCCCGGCGTGCGCTGCTCGGTCGCGCTCAACGACACGTTGCGTTCGGTCGCCGGCAATGCGGCCAGCGGCCCGCGCCGCTTCACGTTCCAGACGGGCGGCCCGTTCCCGGTGAACGTCCGCCCCGGCTCGCGCGAGATCGAGGAACACCAGGTATTCGTGCTCAAGCTGAACGGCCCGGCCGAACCGCGCTCGGCGCTCGCGAACATCTGGTGCGAAGCGGCCGGCATCGGCAACCGCATTCCCGTCACGGCCGCCGACGACGATGCGCGCAACGCGCTGCTCGATCACTTCGGGCTGAAGAAGGATGCCGCGCGCGTGCTGACGCTGTCGTGCGCGCAGGCGCTGCCCGCGAGCGCAAAGATGCAGCTCGTGTACGGCAAGGGTGTCACGAGCCCGAGCGGGATTCCGAACGAAACGGAACGGCGCTTCGATTTCACCGTGCGCGCACCGTTCGCCGCGAGCTTCTCGTGCGAGCGCGAGAACGCGAAAGCGCCCTGCACGCCGCTGCGCCCGCTCACGCTGTCGTTCAACGCGCCGATCTCGCGCAAGAACGCCGAGGCAATCAAGCTGCGCGGCCCTGACGGTTCGCTGTCGCCGACCTTCGCGGCCGACGACAAGAGCGAGGAAGTCACCACCGTCACGTTCAACCCGCCGCTGCCCGAGCAGGCCGGCCTGACGATCGAATTGCCGTCGGGCCTGCGCGACGTGACCGACCGACCGCTGTCGAACGCCGACCTGTTCCCGCTCGCGACGCGCACCGCGCCGATGCCGCCGCTCGCGAAGTTCTCGTCGGGCACCTTCGGGATCGTCGAGCGCTTCGCCGAACCCGATACGCCCGCGCTCGTGCCCGTCACGCTGCGCAACGTCGAGGCCGACCTGCATATCGACGGCCTCAACACCCAGGGCGCGCAGTTCTCGAACCTGAAGGTCGACGACGACACCGCGATTCGTCAGTGGATGCGCACCGTCGACCGCTTCGACAACTGGTCGATGACGGCCGGCTCGATCGACAGCCAGATTCCCGGGCTGCTCGAACGCAAGGGCCAGCACCCCGTCTACGTGCCGCGCGAGGCCGGTGAGAAGGCGCCCGCACCGAAGGATCGCCGCATCGACGTGCGCTCGCTGACGCTGCTCAAGGGCCAGCCCGGCGTGCAGGCGCTGACGCTGCCGAAGGCGGACCCGAAGGCGCTGCGCCCGTTCGAAGTCGTCGGCGTGCCGATCGACAAGCCCGGCTTCTACGTGCTCGAACTCGCGTCGCCCGCGCTCGGCCGCTCGCTGCTCGCGAAGCCGTCGAGCATGTACGTGCGCACCACGGTGCTCGTCACCAACCTCGGCGTGCACCTGAAACAGGGCCGCGAAAACAACCTCGTGTGGGTCACGACGCTCGACAAGGGCAAGCCCGTGCCGAACGCGCAGATCCGCGTGTCGGACTGCAACGGCGACGAAATCGCATCGGGCACGACCGACGCGCAGGGGCTGCTGAAGATCGACGGCGCGTTCGAATCGAAGCGGGCATGCAGTTCGTCCGACTCGGAGCAACGCTTCGACGACTACTTCGTGTCGGCCCGCGTGAACGATCCGAAGACGGGCCCCGACATGGCGTTCGTCAGCTCGGGCTGGAACCGCGGGATCGAATCGTGGCGCTTCAACGTGCCGACCGATACCGACAGCGCACGGACCGTGCGCGCGCATACGGTGTTCGACCGCACGCTGCTGCGCGCGGGCGAAACCGTGTCGATGAAGCACTTCATCCGGTCCGAGACGCTGCAGAGCCTCGCGTTCCCGTCGCAATACCCGACGCGCGTGACGATCCGCCATCTCGGCACGGGCCAGACCTACAAGCTGCCGCTCACGTGGGCGGCCGACCACAGCGCGGACTCGCAGTTCACGCTGCCGGCCGCCGCGAAGCTCGGTGAATACAGCGTCGAGCTCGAAGGCGGCCCGGAAGACTCGCCCACGTCCACCTACTACAGCGGCAGCTTCCGCGTCGAGGCGTTCCGCCTGCCGGTGCTGAAAGGCTCGATCGGTGCGCGCGACGCGCAGAAGAGCCCGCTCGTCGCCGTTAAGGAAGCGCCGCTCGCGGTGCAGATCGACTACGTGTCGGGCGGTGGCGCATCGAACCTGCCCGTGCAGGTGTCGGCGCTGATGAAGTGGGCATCGCCGCCGTTCGCCGATCGCTTCGAGGATTTCAGCTTCACGCCGTATCGCCCCGACACGAGCGACGGCAATGCCGACGACGATGCGCAGGACGGCGACAACGCGTCGTCATCGGCGTCGAGCAACGATCCCGACGCGACGAAGCTGATCGCCGACAAGCTGCCGCTGACGCTCGACCGCAACGGTGCGGGTTCGGTCACGCTGAAGGGCCTGCCCGACGTCGACGCACCGAAGCGCATCGCGCTCGAAGCGACGTTCGCGGACCCGAACGGCGAAGTGCAGACGATTCGCGGCGACACGATCCTGTGGCCGGCCGCGGTGGTGGCCGGCATCAAGGCGGGCCGCTGGGTCTCGGTCGGCCAGCGCGTGCCCGTGCAGGCGCTGGCGGTCGACCTGCAAGGCAAGCCGCGCGCGTCGGTGCCGATCGAGATCAAGGGCGTCGCGCGCATCACGACGTCGTCGCGCAAGCGGATGGTCGGCGGCTTCTATGCGTACGACAACAAGAGCGACACCCGCGACCTCGGCGTGCTGTGCTCGGGCAAGACCGACGACAAGGGCCGCATGGCCTGCGACGCGACGCTCGAACAGGCCGGCAACGTGCAGCTGATCGCGGTGGCGAAGGACGGCGACGGCCGCACGTCGAACGCGTCGACCTCGGTATGGGTCACGCGCGAAGACGAACTCTGGTTCGGCGGCGACAACACCGACCGGATCGACGTGATCCCCGAGAAAACCTCGTACGAACCGGGCGAAACCGCCCGCTTCCAGGTGCGCATGCCGTTCCGCTACGCGACCGCGCTGGTGGCGGTCGAGCGCGGCGGCGTGATGGAAACGCACATCGTCGAACTGAACGGCAAGAACCCGACGGTCGACCTGAAGGTCGGCGACACGTGGGGGCCGAACGTCTATGTGTCGGTGCTCGCGCTGCGCGGCCGGATTCGCGAGGTGCCGTGGTACTCGTTCTTCACGTGGGGCTGGAAGGCACCGGTCGAATGGGCACGCGCATTCTGGCGCGAGGGCCGTCACTATGAAGCGCCGACCGCGTTCGTCGACCTGTCGAAACCCGCGTTCCGCTACGGCCTCGGCGAGATCAAGGTCGGCACCGGCGTGCATCGTCTCGGCGTGACCGTGACGACCGACGCGACGCGCTACACCGTGCGCAGCAAGGCTCAGGCACACGTGAAGGTCACGCTGCCGAACGGCCAGCCCGCGCCGGCCGGCACGCAGATCGCGGTCGCGGCCGTCGACGAGGCGCTGCTCGAACTGATGCCGAACAACAGCTGGGACCTGCTCGACGCGATGCTGCGGCGACGCGCGTACGGCGTCGAGACGGCCACCGCGCAGATGGAAATCGTCGGCCGCCGCCACTTCGGCCGCAAGGCCGTGCCGGCCGGCGGCGGCGGCGGCAGCGCGCCGACGCGCGAGCTGTTCGACACGCTGCTGCTGTGGAATCCGCGCGTGACGCTGGACGCCAACGGCAGCGCGACCGTCGAGGTGCCGCTGAACGACGCGCTCACGCGCTTCCGGATCGTCGCGATCGCGGCGGTCGGCCCCGACCGCTTCGGCACCGGCAGCACGTCGATCCGCAGTACGCAGGATCTGCAGCTGATCTCAGGCCTGCCGCCGCTCGTGCGCGAAGGCGACGCGTTCCGCGCGCAAGTCACGCTGCGCAACACGACCGACCGCGCGATGCAGGTCGTCGTGACGCCGCGCGTGACGGGCCTCGATGTCGCACCGCAAACCATATCGCTCGCGGCCAATACGGCAACCGAAGTCGCCTGGACGATCACCGTGCCCGAGCAGGCGCTCGACGCGGCCGGTGCGCTGAACTGGCGCATCGAAGCGGCCGAGCAAGGCGGCAAGCGCGCGTCCGACGCGCTGGCGGTCGCGCAGAAGGTCGTGCCCGCGCTGCCGGTCACGGTTCAGCAGGCGACGCTCGCGCAGGTCGACGGCACGCTGACGGTGCCGGTCGCCTCCCCGGCCGGCGCCGCGAACAACGCGCAAGGCGTGCCGCGCGGCGGCATCGCCGTGTCGCTGCAGTCGAAGCTCGCCGACGGGCTGCCCGGCGTGAAGCGCTGGTTCGAGCGCTATCCGTACCGCTGCCTCGAACAGCAGACGTCGCGCGCGATCGGCCTGCGCGATCCCGCGCAATGGCAGGCGCTGATCGCCCGCATGCCCGTCTATCTCGACAGCGACGGGCTCGCGAGCTACTTCCCGCCGTCGTCCGACGATTCGCACGCCGGCAGCGCGACGCTGTCGTCGTACCTGCTCGTGGTGTCCGACGAGGCGAGCCGTCTCGACCCGCGCTTCGCGCTGCCGGAAGACCTCCGCACGCAGCTCGAAGCCGGGCTCGCGCGCTTCGTCGACGGCCGCCTCGAGCGCAACACGTGGGCGCCGCGCCAGGATCGCGACCTCCGCAAGCTCGCCGCGATCGAGGCGCTGTCGCGCTACGGTGCCGCGCAAGGACGCATGCTCGGCTCGATCGAGATCGCGCCGAACCAGTGGCCGACGTCGGCGGTGATCGACTATCACGCGATCCTCACGCGCGTGAAGGACATCCCGCAACGCGACGAGAAACGCGCGCAGGTCGAGCAGATCCTGCGGGCACGCCTCACGTACCAGGGCACGCAGCTCGTGTTCTCGACCGCGCGCGACGACGACCTGTGGTGGCTGATGACCAGCAACGAGACCAACGCGGCCCGCCTCGCGCTGGAATTCGCCGGCGATCCGGCGTGGAAGGACGAGATGCCGCGCGTGACGGCCGGCCTGCTCGCCCTGCAGCGCCAGGGCGCATGGCAGACGACCACGTCGAACGCGCTCGGCCTGCTCGCGGTCGAGCGCTTCTCGCGCACCTACGAGAGCACGCCGGTTGCCGGCGCGACGAAGGTCGCGCTCGGCGGCGACGAACGCACGATCTCGTGGTCGCAGGCGCCGGCACCCGCGCCCGCCGACCCGGCTGCCTCGGCCGCCCCCGCCACCCCGGCCACCCGCGCCGCCGCGGCCCGCAGCGTGATGCTGCCGTGGCCGCGCGCGTCGCAGGCACCGGCCACGCTGTCCGTCACGCAAGACGGCACCGGCCGCCCGTGGGCCACGATCGAAAGCCTCGCGGCCGTGCCGCTGCGTTCGCCGTTCGCGGCCGGCTACCGGATCACGAAGACCGTCACGCCCGTGTCGCCCGCCGTCAAGGGCGTGCTGACGCGCGGCGACGTCGTGCGCGTGCATCTCGACATCGACGCGCAGAGCGACATGACGTGGGTCGTCGTCAACGATCCGGTTCCGGCCGGTTCGACGATCCTCGGTTCGGGCCTCGGCCGCGACTCCGAAGCCGCGACGCAGGGCGAGAAGACGCCGGACGGCGCCTGGCCGGCGTTCATCGAGCGCGACTTCGACGGCTACCGTGCGTACTACGACTATCTGCCGAAGGGCAAATTCTCGGTCGAGTACACGGTGCGGCTGAACAACGTCGGCACGTTCGGGCTGCCGCCGACGCGTGTCGAGGCGCTGTACGCGCCGTCCGTGTACGGCCTGTGGCCGAACCCGCCGATGACCGTGAAGCCGGCCGAAGCGGGCAAGTAACGAGTACGCGATGATCGATCAGGTATTGCCGCGGCCGGCGCGTTTCGCCGGCCGCGTATTCGTCGCCGTCGTGCTGGCCGCGCCGCTCGTCGCGCATGCGCTGCCGGGCTACGACGAAGTACGCCGCAACTGGCGCAGCTCCGACTGGGTGCTGCTCGCGCGCGACGGCACGCCGCTGCAGCGCACGCGCGTCGACCTCACCGAACGGCGCGGCGACTGGGTGTCGCTCGCGGACGTGTCGCCCGCGTTTCGCGAGGCGATCGTCGTGTCGGAAGACAAGCGCTTTTACGAACACAGCGGCGTCGACTGGCGCGGCATCGCAGGCGCCGCGTGGGGCAACCTGTGGAACGAACGCACGCGCGGCGCGTCGACCGTCACGATGCAGCTCGCCGGGCTGCTCAGCGATTCGCCACGCCGGTCGGGCCAGCGCTCGCTGCCGCAGAAGGCCTCGCAGGCCGTCAACGCGCTGCTGCTCGAACGCGGCTGGCGCAAGGACCAGGTGCTCGAGGCATACCTGAATCTCGTGCCGTTCCGCGGCGAGACGATCGGCCTCGCCGCGCTGTCGCAGGTGCTGTTCGGCAAGGCGCCGTCGGGCCTCGACGCACGCGAAGCCGCGATCGCGGCCGCACTCGTGCGTGCGCCCAACGCCACGCCCGCGAAAGTCGCCGAGCGTGCGTGCCGGATCCTGCGCGACATGCATGCGGAGCAGGCCTGTGCTTCGCTCGACGGCTACGTGCAGCTGGTCACCGCGCGGCCGGCCAGCGCCGCGCGCGACGACGGCGCCGCCCTCGCCCCGCACTTCGCGCGACGCATCGCGGCCGAGGTCCGGCCGGCGGCCGGCGCGCAGGTGCGCACGACGCTCGATGCGCCGCTGCAGCGCTTCGCGCGCGACACGCTGATGCGCGCGCTGACCGAACTCAACGCGCCCGCGCACCGGCGCAACGTGCAGGACGGTGCGGTCGTCGTGATCGACAACGCGACCGGCGAGATTCGTGCGTGGGTCGGCTCGTCCGGCGCGCTGTCGAGCGCGCGCGACGTCGACGCCGTGCTCGCGCCGCGCCAGGCCGGCTCGACACTCAAGCCGTTCCTGTACGCGCAGGCGATCGACGAGAAACGGCTGACGGCCGCGTCGCTACTCGACGACGCGCCGATCAACCTCGCCGCCGGCGGCGGCCTGTACATCCCGCAGAACTACGACAAGGATTTCAAGGGCTGGGTGAGCGTGCGCAGCGCGCTCGGCGGCTCGTTGAACGTGCCGGCCGTGCGCACGCTCGTGCTCGTCACGCCGCACCGCTTCGTGCGCACGCTGACCGCGCTCGGCCTGCCACTCGCGCAGGAAGGCGACTACTACGGCTTCAGCCTCGCGCTCGGCAGTGCGGACGTCACGCTGCTGTCGCTGACCAACGCGTACCGCGCGCTCGCGAACGGCGGCGTCGCCCGCCAGGTCGTCGACCGGCCAACGCCGGCACCGGCCTCCGGCGCATCCGGCGCATCGGCCGCGTCGCCCGCCCGCGCGGCCGACGGCACGCGCGTGTTCAGCGAGGCAGCCAGCTTCGTCGTGACCGACATCCTGTCCGACAACAACGCGCGCGTGCGCACGTTCGGCTTCGACAATCCGCTCGCGACGCGCTTCTTCTCGGCAGTCAAGACCGGCACGAGCAAGGACATGCGCGACAACTGGACCGTCGGTTTCACGTCGCGCTATACGGTCGGCGTGTGGGTCGGCAATGCGGACGGCTCGCCGATGTGGGACGTGTCAGGCGTCACGGGCGCGTCGCCGGTGTGGTCGGCCGTCGTCGGCTACCTGCACCGCGACGTGCCGAGCCGCGCGCCGCGCGCGCCGGCCGGCGTCGAGACGCGCCGCATCACCTTCGAGCGCGAGATCGAACCGTCACGCAACGAGTGGTTCGTCGCGGGCACGGCGGTCGACACGATCCGGCTCGCCGCCCCCGTCACGCCGGGCAAGGACGGCGCGCGCGCGCCGCTGACGATCGGCACGCCGACCGACGGCACGATCTTCGCGATCGACCCGGACATTCCGCCGAAGAATCAGCGGATCTGGTTCGAGCGCTCGGCCGGGCACGCCGCGAAGTTCGCGTGGCGGCTCGACGACAAGGTGATCGGGCATGCCGACCGCATCGCGTGGATGCCGTGGCCGGGCCGGCACCGGCTCGAACTCGTCGATGCGCGCGGCAATGTTGCCGACGCGATCGGCTTCGAGGTGCGCGGCGCGTTCGCGAAGGCGGCTGCGCGCAAGCCGTGAACGCGCGCTTCGGTCGGGCTTTTCGACCTGACAATCAGATCTGACGCTCCGACCTGACGCTCCGGCCTTACTCGCCGGCCGCGTTTGCCTTCGCCGGCTGCGGCTGCGCGGAGAAATCGAGTGTCGGCGCGGTCGAAACCGCCGCTTCGTTCGCGACGCTGAAATTCGGGCGCGGCTGGTAGCCGAAGATCTTCGCGATCACGACGCCCGGGAACTGGCGGATCTGCACGTTGTAGTGCTGCACCGTCTTGATGTAGCGGCCGCGCGCGACCGCGATGCGGTTTTCCGTGCCTTCGAGCTGAGTCTGCAGGTCGCGGAACGCTTCGTTCGCCTTCAGCTCCGGATAACGCTCGGACACCACCATCAGCCGGCTCAGCGCCCCGGACAACTCGCCCTGCCGCTGGTCGAACGCCGCGAGCGCGGCCGGGTCCTTCGCCATCTCCGGCGTCATCTGCACGCTGCCCACGCGCGCACGGGCCGACGCCACCTCGGTCAGCACGCGCGCCTCGTGCGACGCGTAGCCCTTCACCGACGCGGCGAGATTCGGCACGAGGTCCGCGCGGCGCTGATACTGGTTCAGCACTTCGGACCATGCGGCATTGATGTCCTCGTCGGACGACTGGATCGCGTTGTAGCCGCACCCCGCGAGCGGGGCCAGCACGCAGCACACGAGCAGGATTCGAAACCATTTCATCATGGGGTTGTTTCCGGTTGAACGCTCCGGGCGGAGCGGCAGGTGAAAGGAATCAGGTGCGCAGGCAGGCTGCGCGCGGACGCTACCAGCGGCCCGATGCGCCGCCACCGCCGCTCGATCCGCCGCCGCCGCGGAACGAATCGGAACTCGATGACGACCGGGAGCCGGACGAGGATGACGACGAAGACGAGCCGCCGCCCGTCAGCTTCGCCCAGATCACGGCGAGTACGCACAGCACGCCGAAGATGCCGGACAGCACTTCCCCGACCGAATAGTCCATTTCGCGCCCGATCGCGACGATCATGAACAGCGTCCCGCCCACGATCGCGGTGATTTTGCGCACGCGCGCCGACAGGAACAGGTTGATGCCAAGCAGGCACGGCCCGACACCGGCGGCCGCCGGAACGAACGCCGCGGCGCCCAGCATGGCTTCGAGATTGCCGTTGAAGATCGCGCCGACCGGCAGCACCACGACCGGCACGACGGCCGCCACGAGCCAGGCGGCCAGGAGCGCCACCCTGCGGCGCAGCTTGCGCCATTGCGCGACCACGCCGAGCACGACATTGGCAACCCCGAGCAGGAACCAGAACCGCACGCCGCCCGCGTTCGGGCGTTTCCGCTCGGGCAGGCCGTTCGACTGGTATTTTTCGCCGCCGGCTCGCGCGTCGCGGGGCGGCGGGTTCGCGGAATTCGTCGCGCTCGCCGCGGTCGCCGCGGCCGTTTCGTATGCTTCGTCGCGCCCGTCGAGCGCCGTGGCGGGTGCGGGCTGCTCCGGCGCGGCGACGTCGGCCGGCATCATTTCGTGCGTCAGCGCGTCCAGCGCATCGCTGATGCCGGCTTCAATGCGGTTCTCGCGGAATGCCGGCACGATCCGCTCGCGAATGATCCGGCCCGCGACGATGTCCGGAATCGTGCCTTCGAGGCCGTAGCCGACTTCGATCCGCACGGTATGGTCGTTGAGCGCGGCGACGAGCAGCAGGCCGTTGTTGACCTGGGCCTTGCCGAGTTTCCATTGGTCGAACACGGTGGTCGCAAACTGTTCGATCGTCGATTGCCCGGTCGACCCGACCAGCAGGATCGCGACCTGTACGCCGAGCCGTTGTTCGAGCGCGGCGAGGCGGTCGGTCAGCTCGGAGGCGCAGGCCGCGCTCAGCACGCCCGTCGTGTCCGTCACGCGGCCTTGCAACGGCGGCGCGGCTTCCGGCTTCGGGGCGACCGGATAGGCTGCCGCGGCGGCCACGTGTGTGCAGGCCGACCGGGCCGGGGTGGAAAATGTGGTGGCCATGGACGCCGCGACGGCGACGCTGCCCTCTTCGGCCGGCGCCGCGATGGCCGTGCCGCCGAACAGCAGGATCGCGCCCGCGAGCAACGCAGTGGCCTTCCGGAAGCCGGACCTGCCGGTCACGCCCTTGGTGCCGCGTGTGTGCCGAATGCCGGTTCGGGCCGTGCCTGCCCGCGATGCCGGATCGCCTTCGCCGCCCGGCGCGCACGGCCGGCCCGTCTGTCGTTTCGAATTCATGTCGGAAACGGCGCGCCGGCTCCATCGGGAACGGCACGTTCTCTCGTCGTTTTTAATCGTCCCGCAGCATAACCAATTGTGAAAGGAACTGAAAGGTTTCCGGCCGACTTCCGGATCTCGTCATTTCAGCGTGCCGCTGCACGACGCGCTCGTCGCCAGGCCGCGTCCAGCCGCAGGCCGGCCAGGCGAACGAAACGGGCAAGCAGCGCCCCGCTTCGGGACATAGAATGTGAACGGCGCCGCACTGTAAGCGCCTACCGGTTGCCCCACTCTCCTCAAGGCCAGCGACCATGAACCTGCACCCCAGGCGTTTCATCCGCCCCGCGCTGGGCACGCTCTGCGTCGCCACCCTCGCAGCGCTTCAGGCGTGCAACGGCGATGCCTGCTTCGGCGTCGATGTCTGCTTCAACAACAACAACACGCAAACCGTCGCGCTGTCGGGCACGGCCGCGACGGGCGACGCGCTCGCGAGCGCGCAGGTGACGGTCAGCTGCGTGACGGGCTCGGCGACGACGCTGACGGACGGCGGCGGCAACTACCGCGTGACGGTCAATGCCGCGCTGCCGTGCGTCGTCACCGTGACGTCGGGCGGCACGAGCCTGCATTCGCTCGCGTACGCGGGCGGTACGTTCAATACGACGCCCGAGACCGAGCTGATGCTGGTCTATCTCGCCGCCCAGCTCGGCACGAACACCGCCGCATTGATCGGCAATTTCCAGGGCAATCCGCGCTACCAGCAGGCGATGAACAGCCCGAACACCGTACAGGCCGCGCAATCGGCCGTGGTGACGAGCCTGCAGCAGCGCTATTCGGTCACGCTCACGGCGCCGGCGTTCCTGACCACGTCGTTTACGGTCGGGCAACCGGGTGTCGACAGCGATCTCGTCGCGCTCGCGAAAGCCGGCGCGATCGATACGAACGGGATGCCGGATCCGGCCGCGGTTACGCTGCTCACGCAGGCCGGCGCGGCGCATCCGCTTTGACAAGCGGCCGGCGGCGGGAAGAAGGTCGCTCGCTATTGCCCGGTATCGCGCGTCAGGCGCGCGCTTCGGGCGCGTCGTCGGCCAGCAGCGCCCACCGTTCGTGGTCGCGCCATGCGCCGTCGATGCGCAGATAACGCGGAGAAAACCCCTCTTTCGTGAAGCCGAGCCGCCGAACCAGCGCAATCGACGCATGGTTGCCCGGCTGGATGTTCGCTTCGAGCCGATGCAGCCCGAGTTCGCCGAACGCGACACCGATCGCCGCGCGCATGGCGTCGGTCATCAGCCCCTTGCGGCTGAACGCCACCATCCCGTAGTACCCGAGATACGCGCTCTGGAACACGCCGCCGACGATCTCGTTGAGGTTCACCACGCCGACCACCGCCCCGGACGTGCGCT
This sequence comes from Burkholderia sp. COPS, assembly GCF_019425585.1. Classification (NCBI taxonomy): domain Bacteria; kingdom Pseudomonadati; phylum Pseudomonadota; class Betaproteobacteria; order Burkholderiales; family Burkholderiaceae; genus Burkholderia; species Burkholderia sp. COPS. The sequence goes on from NZ_WIXR01000019.1 coordinate 48,952, forward strand.
CGCGCGCGACGAAGCCGACGTTCGGCCCCGTCAGGCAGCGCCCGAACCACTGGTCGAATCCCGCCTGGTCGGTGAACGAGTCGACCCACGGCAGATGATGGTTCCGGCTCGCGCGATTGGCGGCGATCAGGTCGGCGGCATCGGTTCGGGCGACGCGGTTCAGCAGGATCGGGTTCATGGGGCAGTCGACAGGCGGCATTTACGCGGCCTCCCCACGCCCGCACGCGACGGGCGCGGCCTGGGCCTGCTGCTGCGACAGGTACCGCAGCAGCTTGGTGACCATCCACACGACGATGCAGGACAGCGCGACGAAGAAGACCGCGAGCGGCGTCAGGACATGGATCGACACGAAACCGGCCAGCCCCATCATCGCGGACGACACGAGCAGCAGCGCGCATCCGAGGATCGCGCTCGTCAGGCCGGCGATATGCGGAAACAGCGAATTGCCCTTGGCCATCAGCGTCGGGTACATCGCGCCCGCGCAGAAACCCATCACGAGCACCGGCGTCGCGAGCGTCCACACGCGCAGCCCGACGGTCAGCGCCAGCACCAGCATCGCGACCGACGCCCCCGCCATCACGCGCGCGCCGATACGCAGCCGTTGCTCGGCACTCGGCAGCCCGCGCCCGTGAATGCGGTTCGACAGCCCGCCGAGGAAATACATGAGCCCGATGCCGAGCGCGAGATAACCGAAGAAGGTCGGCGGCTTGTGCAGCGTGGTCTGCACCATGAACGGCCCGACGATGTTGAACACCAGCAGGATGCTGTAGCACAGCCCCTGGGCGAGGAAGCAGCTCTGGAACACCGGGCTCGCCAGCACCTTGCCCGCGTTCGTCATCAGCGTGCGCGGCTCGAGATGCACCGGCTTCGGCAAGGTTTCGCGGTATCGCCACAGCAGCGCCCACATCACCAGCGAGTACACCAGCAGGAACACGAGGCACGCGCGCCAGCCGAACCATTCCTGCAGGTGCGCGCCGATCACCGGCGCGATGATCGGCGCGAGCCCCCACGCGATCGACATGTACGTGAACGCGTGCATCAGCGCCTGGCCGGAGAACGAATCGGTGATGATCGCCTTCGCGAGCAGGTTGGTGGTCGCGATCCCGAAACCCTGCAGGCAGCGCGCCAGCACGAACGTCTCCAGGTTCTGCGCGCCGAGCGACAGCAGGCAGCCGATCGTGTAGATCACGAGCCCGAACGCCAGCACGCGCTTGCGCCCGTATGCGTCGGCGACCGGCCCGAAGATGAGCTGGCCGAGCGCATAGGCGGCCATGTAGCCGGACACGCTCGACTGGATCGCCTGCGGCGTGGTCGCGAACGAACGTGCCATGTCGGGCAGCGCGGGCACGTAGATGTCGATCGCGAGCTGGCCGGCGGACGCGAACAGGCAGATCAGGAACAACAGGAAACGCGGCGAGTTCGACTCGCGCGCGGGAATGGGCGTGGCGGTCATGACGACTGGGAAAGAGATCGGGGCGGCAGTGCCGCACCGTCAATGTTCGAGAGTCGAACATGCGTGCGGTCGTGGCGAATTCCGTATTGTGCCCGTTGTCGCGCCGTGCCGCCGGATTCCCCTGGCGTGGACGAGGTTGAATGCCGATTGCGGCTCGCCCTGAAATGCGTTAGCCGGACCGGCCGGACGCGGTTTTAATATTGATTTAAGCCGAGGGCCGCATTGTCTCGGATGGCTCACTCCGTGAGCCGCACGTCATTGTTGACTCGATCAGTCTCGTTTGATGGAGATACGAAGATGCGATTCCGTTCGTATATGGCGGCGGGCGCGCTGGCGCTGGTGCCTCTGTTCGCCCTGGCCGGGCAGGACGGCGCGGCGGCCGCTGCCCAACCGATGTTCGTCAATGTCGATGGGCAGGCCGTGCCCGTGAAAGCCGAAACGCGCGTCGTCCAGACCGCGGTCGGCCCGATGAAGGTCAGCACGTGGAGCTGGCACAGCCCGCAAGGCGGCGCGAGCTTCGAGATGCAGACGTCGTCGTCGGGCGGCATGCCGCCCGCGGCGGCGTTGCGGCAAATACAGGCCGCGCAGTACCGGATGCAGGCGGCGCAGGCGCAGATGGTCGCGATGCAGCAGCAGATGATGGCGCTGCAGCACATCGCGCTCGCCAACGCGTTCGCGATGCCGATGCCGATGCCGCAGCCCGTCGGGTTCGCGATACCGGCGTGGGCGATGCCGGAACCGGTCGTCGTGATCGTGCCGGCGCAACCTTCGGCGCGTTCGATCGCACCTGCCCCGGCGGCGCCGGCACGGCCGGCCGCGCGCGGGCCTGAAATCAAGGCCTGACGCGCACTTCCGGCGCACGAGCGACCGGGCTGCAAAGCGAAACCGCCGGCATGTGCCGGCGGTTTTTCATTTGTGGTGCGATACCACCATGACGCGGCGATCAATACTGCGCCTGATCCGTCGGATTCCTGAACAGCTGCTTCATCTCCGCCGACAGCGGATAGTTGAGGCTCACGCCCTTCGGCGGGATCGGCTGCATGAACCATTGGTCGTAGAGCTTCTCGGCCGCGCCCGAGGTCTGCATCTTCGCGATCACGCCGTCCACCACGCGCTTGAACGCCGGATCGTCCCTGCGCATCATGCACGCGTAATTCTCGTGAACCAGCGGCGTGCCCGCCACCGTGTACGCGCCCGGGTTGCGGTCCTTCGCGATCTCGCCGTACAGCAACGGCTCGTCCATCACGAACGCCACCGCGCGCCCGGTCGTGACGTTCATGAACGCCTCGGCGTGATCCTTGGCGCTGATGATCGTCATGTTCATCGCCTTCTCTTCGTTGAGCTTGCGCAGCAGGCGCTCATCCGACGTGCCGGCCGTCGTCGCGACCGTCTTGCCGGCCAGGTCCGCGAAATCCTTCACGCCCGAATCCTTGCGCGTGCTGAAGCGGATCCCATAAAGAAAGATGCTGTTCGAGAACGCAGCCTGCTTCTGCCGTTCGAGCGTGTTCGTCGTCGATCCGCATTCGAAATCGATCGTCCCGTTCTGCAGCAGCGGAATCCGGTTCTGCGACGTGATCGAGATCTCCTTCACCGAGAGATTCGGCAGGTTCAATTCCGCCTTCAGCTGGTCGACGATGCGCGATGCGATGTCGCGCGAATAGCCGATGTTCTTCTGCTGGTTGTCCGAATACGAGAACGGCACCGACGATTCGCGAATGCCGAGCGACACGACGCCCGTGTCCTTGATCTTCTTCAGCGTGCCGGTGAGGGCCTGCGCGTGCGCGGTACCCGCCAGCGCACAGGACAGCGCGACGGCCAGCCAGCCTAAGCGGCGATCCATGCTTTTCTCCTGACGAAACGTTGATCGAATCGCGATCCTACGCCCGACAAAATTCGCGTCGCATCAGGGAAAGCGTAAGCAACCTTCCACCGTGGCCGCGCATTGAAAGACGTATGCCGTGCCGCGCAAACCGGCCCGTGCCGCACATTTCGCCCGACCGGCCGCACGCGGGCTCGCCCCGCCTTCTGTGCCACACGTTCCAAACACGTGTTCATGCTGCGACGCGGCAACGTAATCGTTTGCGCCAGCCCCGGTTTTTCTCGTGAAACGCACTCAAGAAGCCGCCGCGCCAGCCGTTACCCAGTGCATGGCGCGTCGCAGCAAGCTTGCCGCGGCCGCCAGACAAAAACGACAAGGTCCGGGTCAGCCGGACCAGCGCCACCGCCGGCACGACGGTTATCTACGAGGATCGAGTTTCAACATGAGAACCAAGCGTTTCAATCTTGCGCTGGCGCGCTCCGCACATGCGCGCATGCTCGCCGGCATGCTGTCTGCCGCCGCCCTCCTGCCCCTCGCCGGTTGCGGCGGCGGAGGCGGCGGCGACGGCAGCAACCCGTCTTCTTCCAACGCGGCACCGGCACCGGCACCTGCCCCCGCCCCGACGCCCGCTCCCGGCACACCGACGACCCCGCCCGCCTCGGCCGGCAGCAATGCATGCGCGACGCAGCAGGCCGCCGTGCAGATGGCGGCGCAGGCCGCCCCGGCAGAAGGGCCGATCGATCACCTGATCGTCAAGCTGAAGACGCTGACGGCCACGCGTGCGATGGCGGCCATCGACAACGGGACGCGGCTCGACGCGGTCATCCAGCGCTCGATGACGCGCTGGACGGCACCGGTCGCCGGCAGTGCACGTGCCTATGCGAGCACGGTCGGGCAAGCCCCGGTGAACGTGCAGGTCGAACGGACGATCTCGAACGGCGCGGCCGTGCTGTCGCTCGGCCAGCGCATGGCCGCCACCGACGCAGCCGCGCTCGCGCAGGCATTCGCGGCCGATTCGGACGTCGACTACGCGGAACCGGATCACCCGATGCAGATCCGCGACACGCCGAGCGATCCGCTCTACAACCAGCAGTGGTACCTGTCCGACCTGACCGCCGGCATCGACCTGCCGCCCGCCTGGAACGTGACCAAGGGTTCGCCGACCGTCGTCACGGCCGTGCTCGACACCGGCTACCGGCCGCATGCCGACCTCATGGGCAACCTGCTGTCCGGCTACAGCTTCATCAGCAACGTCAACACCAGCAACAACGGCCTGACGCGCAACCCTGACGCGACCGATCCGGGCGACTGGGTCACGCAACAGGAACTCGACAACGCAAACGGCCCGTACTATCACTGCGCGAGCCAGCCGAGCGACAGCAGCTGGCACGGCACGCGCGTGATGGGCGTGATCGGCGCGACCGCCAACAACGGCACCGGCATCGCCGGCGTGTCGTGGCTCGGCCAGATCCTGCCGGTGCGCGTGCTCGGCAAGTGCGGCGGCGTGACGAGCGACATCGCCGACGGGATGCGCTGGGCAGCCGGCATCCCGGTGAACGGCGTGCCGACGAACCCGCGCCCCGCGAAGGTCATCAACCTGAGCCTCGGCGGCGTCGGCGCATGCAGCACGACGTTCCAGCAGGCGATCGACGACGTGACCGCGAAGGGCGTGACCGTCGTCGTCGCGGCCGGCAACGACGGCCTGTCGACCGGGCTCGACCAGCCCGCGAACTGCCGCGGCGTGATCAGCGTCGGCGCCACCGACGCGACGGGCCGCCGCGCGTCGTTCAGCAACTTCGGCGCCGATGTCTCGCTGAGCGCGCCGGGCGTCAACATCCTGTCGACGTCGAACACCGGCACCACGACGCCGGGCTCGGACACCTACGGCCTCGCGAACGGCACCAGCCTCGCGACGCCGCAGGTGTCGGGCGTCGCCGCGCTGATGCTGTCGGTGAACGGCAACCTCACGCCCGCGCAGATCCAGCAGAAGCTGCAAGGCGGCGCGCGCACGACCAAGCTCGCGGCCGGCACGTCGTGCACCGCGATGCCGGCAGGCTCGGGCATTGTCGACGCAGGGGCCGCCATCGCGGCAGCGGGCCAGTAACCCGCCCCTGCTTCCACGCGGCCGCGCGCATGCCGATCACGCATGCGCGCGGCCGTTTCATTCGCGGCAATCCGGGGCCGCGCCACGCACACATCACCCCGATTACGCATCTCGAAATAACACCTGACAAAAGGGTTGACGCTTCGTACAGCGAGCCATTACCATCGCTCCCGTCAAATTACATGGAGTGTTCTGTGAACACCGATGCGAGTTGTAGTTGGTGCTTGACCAACTTGACTGCTGCCTGAGGAAAACGCGCAGAGCCTCGTCTTCTGCCGCATCCCGGGAAGCAGGATGCGGCGTCTTTCCGGCCTGACCACGGGCCGGATCTCCCGCCGAATTTTCGATGTTGTCGAATGCACGCGACGCGCCGTCGCGCGTGTGCGTTCGTGTCGCGCGCGGCGCCAGCCGCGTGCGCCCTCCGTTCGCGTGCCGTCCGGCCGCGCGCCCTCGTGCGTGCGCGGCTGCCGATCGCCCGTGCCGCCTATCCGCAACCGACAGGAGTGCAGATGAACTCAGACGACAGTAGTCGATTACCGCTCGCCGGTGCGACGCTGCGCATCGCCCCTCCGGCTGCACCGCACGCGCCGGCGAGCGTTCCATCCCTCACCGATCCACAGCCGATCGCGCCTGACGCGACGCGGCGGGGAGCGCTCGTGCGTCGATAACGTCACGGTCGCTCCCCGCCCGCCGCCTCGTGCGCAAGGAGCGACTCATGACGACACGACACAACACCTCGCAGAAGAAACAGCGCGGCTTCATCAAGACCGGCGCAGGCCAGCAGAACGAACCGCGCATCATGCGCGTCGCGCAGGAAGCGGCCCGTCCGCTCGAAGACACGCTGAAGGCGCTGCATACCAGCACGCGCGGCCTCACCTACGACCAGGCCGCCGATCGCCTGCAGCACTACGGCCCGAACGAAATCGCGCACGACAAGCCGCCGCACTGGACGCGCCAGCTGCTGCTTTCCTTCCACAACCCGTTCGTCTACGTGCTGCTGGTGCTGGCCGCCATCAGCTTCTTCACCGACGTCTGGTTCGCCGCACCCGACGATCGCGACTACGTCGGCATGACGATCCTGCTGACGATGGTCACGATCAGCGCGCTGCTGCGCTTCGTGCAGGAATTCCGCTCGCTGCGCGCGGCCGAGAAGCTGAAGGCGATGGTCCGCACGACGGCCACCGTGCAGCGTTCCGTGACCGACACGTCCGAGCCGGCGCGCCGCGAAGTGCCGATGCGCGAAGTCGTGACCGGCGACATCGTGCACCTGTCGGCCGGCGACATGATCCCGGCGGACGTGCGCCTGCTCGCATCGCGCGACCTGTTCATCAGCCAGGCCGTGCTGACCGGCGAAGCGCTGCCCGTCGAGAAATACGACACGCTCGGCGCGGTGGCCGGCAAATCCGCGAGCTCGCCCGCGGACGGTGCGGCGAACGATGCATCGGCATCGCTGCTCGATCTCGAGAACGTCTGCTTCATGGGCACCAACGTCGTCAGCGGCACGGCGACGGCCGTCGTCGTCGCGACCGGCGAAGATACGTACTTCGGCTCGCTCGCGCGCAACGTCGTGAGCCACAAGCGCATCGAGACGAGCTTCGACCGCGGCGTCGCAAGCGTGAGCTGGCTGCTGATCAAGTTCATGTTCGTGATGGTGCCGATCGTGTTCATGATCAACGGGCTGACCAAGGGCGACTGGCTGAGCGCGCTCACGTTCGCGCTCGCGGTGGCCGTGGGCCTCACGCCCGAGATGCTGCCGATGATCGTCAGCGCGAACCTCGCGCGCGGCGCGGTCGCGATGGCGCGCCGCAAGGTCGTCGTGAAACGCCTGAACTCGGTGCAGAACTTCGGCGCGATGGACGTGCTGTGCACCGACAAGACCGGCACGCTCACGCAGGACAAGATCATCCTCGAGCATCACCTCGACCTGTCGGGCCACAAGAACGAGGACATCCTGCGGCTCGGCTGGCTGAACAGCTTCCACCAGAGCGGCCAGAAGAACCTGATCGACATCGCGGTCGTCGCACGTGCCGACGAGATCGGCGAGCGCGTGAAGCCGCAGGGCTACAAGAAGATCGACGAACTGCCGTTCGACTTCGTCCGGCGCCGCCTGTCGGTCGTCGTCGAGGATACGCGCGGCACGCACCTGCTGATCTGCAAGGGCGCGGTCGAGGAGATGCTGGCCGTCTCCACGCACGTGCAGGATGAAGACGGCGTGCGTCCGCTCGACTTCGTCGCGCGCAAGCGGCTGCTCGAACAGGCCAGCGCGTACAACGAGGACGGTTTCCGCGTGCTCGTGCTCGCGACGCGCACGATCCCGCGCGGCGACGAGCGCGAGCAGTACCGCACCGCCGACGAACACGACCTCGTCGTGCGCGGCTTCCTGACCTTCCTCGACCCGCCGAAGGAATCGGCTGCGCCGGCACTCGCCGCGCTGCGCGAAAACGGTGTCGCGGTGAAGGTGCTGACGGGCGACAACCCGATCGTCACGATGAAGGTATGCCGCCAGGTCGGCCTCGAACCCGGCAAGCCGATCCTCGGCACGGAGATCGAAGCGCTCGACGACGCGACGCTCGCGCAGGTCGTCGAACGCACGACGGTGTTCGCGAAACTGACGCCGCTGCAGAAGGCTCGCATCGTCAAGGCGCTGCAGGCGAACGGCCACACGGTCGGCTTCCTCGGCGACGGCATCAACGACGCCCCCGCGCTGCGCGACGCCGACGTCGGCATCTCGGTCGACAGCGGCGCCGACATCGCGAAGGAAACCGCCGACATCATCCTGCTCGAAAAGAGCCTGATGGTGCTCGAGGAAGGCGTGATCAAGGGCCGCGAGACGTTCGGCAACATCCTGAAGTACCTGAACATGACCGCGAGCTCGAACTTCGGCAATGTGTTCTCGGTGCTCGTCGCCAGCGCGTTCCTGCCGTGGGAGCCGATGCTCGCGACGCAGCTGCTCGTGCTGAACCTGATCTACGACACGTCGCAGATGCTGCTGCCGTGGGACAAGATGGACCCCGAGTTCCTGAAGAAGCCGCGCAAGTGGGAAGCCGGCAACATCAGCCGCTTCATGCTGTGGGTCGGGCCGACGTCGTCGGTGTTCGACATCACGACGTACATCCTGATGTGGACGGTATTCGGCGCGGGTGCGATGTATCACCTGAACGGCGGTTCGGGCGGCCAGATCGTGATGAACTCGGGCTGGTTCATCGAGAGCCTCGTGTCGCAGACGCTCGTCGTGCACCTGCTGCGCACGCAGAAGATTCCGTTCCTGCAGAGCACGGCCGCGCTGCCGGTGCTGCTGTCGACGTTCACCGCGATCGCGATCGGCTGCTGGCTGCCGTTCTCGCCGTTCGCGGAGTCGCTCGGCTTCATGCACCTGACGGGCACCTTCTGGCTGTGGCTCGCCGCGACGATGGTCGGCTATATCCTGCTCGCGCAGATCGTCAAGACGATCTACGTGCGCCGCTACAAGCAGTGGTTCTGATTCCGTTCGGATGACGATGTACCGGCCCGCGCAACGCGCGCGGGCCGGCCTTTCACGACGCTCTATCGGTAATGTGATGAAAAGAATCCTTCCGCTCGCCGCCGCGAGCGCACTCCTCGCACCGTTCGACGCCTATCCGGCTCACCCGCTCGTCAGCGACGATACGGGCACGCAGGGCAATGCGAACTGGCAGTTCGAGTTCAACGGCGAGGAAACCTCGAAGCAGGACGACAACGGCCGCCACCAGCTATGGAACGCGACGCTCACGCGCGGGTTCGGCGAACACGTCGACCTCTACGTCAACGCGCCTTATACGCATCTGCAAACACGGACCGACGAGAACGGCGCGGGAATCGGCGATGTCGAGATCGGCATGAAATGGCGCTTCGTCGAACGCGGGCCGCTGTCGCTCGCGCTGAAACCGAAGGTGACGATGCCGACCGGCAACGACGGCCGCGGGCTCGGCACCGGCCGCGTCGGCACCGGCGCGACGCTGCTCGCGCAAGCCGACATCGCTCGCTTCTCGCTGCTTGCGAATGCGGGCCTCGCTTACCAGCCGAATCGCCAGGGCGACCTGACGTCGATCTGGGCCGTGTCGGGCGCGGCGATCTACAAGGCGACCGACAAGCTGCAGATCGTGGCCGACATCGGCACGTCGCGCAACACGGAGCGCGGCGCCGGCGCGAATCCCGCATTCGCGATCGCGGGCGCGATCTATTCGCCGAAGCCGTGGCTCGATCTCGACATCGGCTACCGGCGCGGGCTGAACGACCAGACCTATCGTCATTCGGTGATGGGCGGCGTGACGGCGCGCTGGTGACACGCAGGTGTGCGGCATCGAACCGCATACCGAACCGCCAGACGACGGGCCGCTTCCAGCGGCCCGTTTTTCATTGCGCGTCGTTCGCGCCGAACAGTTGCGCGCACACGGCGCGCCCTTCGTCGGTCAGCGCGGCGCTGCCGGTACCGTCTTCGTTCAGCGTCGTCGCACTCAGGCCCGCGGCGTCGAGCTGCGTCAGCACGCGGCGCAGCGTGCTCATCGGCAGTTGCGCGCGTTTCGCGATCTTCGGCAGCGACCAGGTCTTGCCGGCCGGATCGCTCGCGGCGTCGTTCAGCGTTGCGAGCGTCGCGACGAGTGCGGGATCGAGCGGGGATTCGTCGGATTCTGAGGTCATCGGTTCGGTCCGTAGCAGACAGGTATTCATTCGCGCATTCAGCGCCGATTGCGGAGACTATATCGCTTCGTCCGTCAGGCTTCCTTGATCGCGGCACGCATGAACGACACGAAGCGCGTGGTCACGGGATCGTCGCGATCCGACCGCCACGCAAGCCCGACGCGCCACTTTGCATCCCGGCCATCGAGCGGCAGCACTGTCGCATCGCGCAGCAGGTACTGCGCGCGCGACGGAATGAATGCGACGCCGACACCGGCCGCGACCGACGTCAGCACCGACTGCACGTCCTCGGCCTGCTGCGTCACGTGCGGCACGAAGCGGCGCTCGACGCACCATCGATCGATCTGCGCGGCGAGCCCCGGGCCCCGCGCACGCTGCAGCGCGATGAAGCCGATCTCGTTGAGCACGTCGAGATCGGCCGGCACGCGCTTGAAGCCGAGATGCGGCGGCACCGCCAGCGCGAGCCCCTCGTCGATCACCTTGAACGACGACAAACCTTCGTCGGACGGCAGGCGCAGAAACCCGGCATCGAGCTTGCCCGCGCGCAGCCGGCGTGTCTGCTCGGACGACGACAGGTCGCTCAACGTGACCGCAATGCCCGGATTGCGGCGACGAAACTCCGCGACCCGCTTCGGCACGATCGTCAGCACCGACAGGCAAATGCCGAGCCGCAGATGCCCGCGCTGCCCGCTGGTCGCCTCCCGTGCGCGCGCGAGGATCTCGTCGGCATCGCGCACGAGCGCCTGCGCGTCGGGCAGGAAACGCTCGCCGAACGGCGTCAGTTCCGCGCCATGCCGCCCGCGCTCGAACAGCTTGCCGCCGAGGCTCGCCTCCAGCGCGCCGATCTGCTTGCTCAGTGCCGGCTGGCTCATGTGCAGCGCATCGGCCGCGCGGCTGAAATGGCACAGCTCGGTGACGGTCAGGAACGTACGCAGCAGTTTCAATTCCATTCTTAAAAGGAATCGTAACGATTGAAACATTCATTTTACCGATCGAATGCAATGACGTTCAATACGGGCATGCCCTTCCCCGGAACCGACTGTCATGCCCCTCGATCATGCCGCCGACTGCGTGGCCGACCAGCCGTGCGATATGGCCGTCGCGAACGAACGCACCGCCGCGGCCGATACGCGTGCGCCGAAACGTCGTGCCGAACGCAGCGACGGACGCAGCCGCCGTTTTCGCTTCGGCGATGCGCTCGACGACGCGCCGCCGCGCGTGGTAACGGGGTCGATCGCGATCAGTTTCGCGGTCGTGTCGCGGCGGAACTGGCCGCGTTAAGCGGTATCGGCCGCGCAAAGCCCCGCCATGTCGATCCGATACACGTTGCCGTCCGTGCCGACAACGTACAGCGCACGACCACGGCCGACCGCGCGTGCCACGCCCACCGGCGCCGAGCCACCATTCAGCATGCGATACGCGCGTACTACCCGTACCTGGCCATCGGTGCCCAGACGCACGAGCTGCAACACGTCGCGATCGCCGTATGCCCCGCACAACAGCGCCACGCATTCACCGTGTTGCGCTTGGTCTTCCATCACCGCGAACGCGTGACCGCCCTTGACCGGAACACGCCATGACGCAACAGGCTGCCGGTCGCGCAAGTGGACGAGCGCGAATTCGCTGTAGTAATACAGCCAGACGTCGTGGTCGCCTTGAACGTTGAGCGCATAACAGTCGTCGATCGGGCCCAGCCCCTCGGGCGGCGAGAACGCATGCAGCAGCTCGCCGCGCCGGCTCCAGGCGACCAGTCCGGGCGCCCCGACCGGCGCCTCCCAGCCGAAATTGCCGAAGACACCTTCGTCGAAATAGGATGTCCAGATCTCTCCCGTGCCCGTGACCTGCACGGACTGGATGCCGTCGCCCAGCAGTATTTCTCCGCAACGCGTGCCGTCGCGGCGATAGAGGCGGCCGTTCAGGTCGAAATCGTCCGGCCCGCGATAAGAGGATCGACAACAGACCACCAGCAGATCGTCTCCCACCGGCTGGATCTCGTGAATATCGAACGGTTCGTTGTCGACGACGAGATCGAGCAGCGTGTCGCCGTCCCGCCACGCAATCAAGCGATGGCGCTGCGCAGCCGAGGGCGTCGTGATCGCGAACGAAGCGCCGTCGGAGCGTGTGCGGTCATCGAGCGGTTCCAGTGCAAATGCCATGTACAACGCATCGTCCGCGCCGACGTTGAAGGCAACGAGTTCACCTGTCGCGGACAGGCTGTCGATCGATGCAAGCGGCAGCACGGGCAGCGCGTGCGGTTGGCGTGACATGGGTTCTCCTGACGATGAGCTCGCCATCTTGCCGGCCGTACCATCGTTTGTCACGCTGGCGCGGCATATCGACGCAAAACGCGGCACACCGCGGCGGCAGCCGGCAAAACAGCGCGCCGACGGCCAACCGCTATCGTCATCATCTCGCGAACGACCTTATAATTTCCCGCACCCGCTGACCGCCCATGCATTCCGCGCCGCCACCTCGCGCGTGGAAAGGAGACTTTCGCTTGACCGGCCTCATCGCGCGCGTGCCTCGCGCCCGGACCACGCTGATCCTCGCCCTCTCGTTCCTGCTGCTCGCGTTCGCCGCGAACGTGTCCGCACAGCGCGTGCAGCCGCATCGCACCGCGCAGGCCCACGCGCATCCGCACAAGAAAGCCGTCAAGAAGAAACCCCACCGCAAGCACAAGGCGGTCAAGCATCGTCGCCCGAGTGCGAAGCATCAGACGATCAAGCGTCACGCCGCCCCGGCCCCGCATCGCCGCGCCAAGCGCACGAACGCCGTCCGCCCGCGCCCGGCCGCCGCGAAACCGCGCCTGATGGCAAGCTGCGGCTACTCCCCGCGCGCGGTCAATACCCTGCATTCACGTGCGGCCTACGTGCTCGACGTCGACTCCGGCACGCCGCTGCTGGCGCGCAACGCACGCACGGTGCGGCCGATCGCGTCGATCTCGAAGCTGATGACGGCCGTCGTCGCGCGTGACGCCGACCGTCCGCTGAACGGCGTGCTGCGCGTCACCGCGCGCGACCGCGACACGATCAAGTTCACCGGGTCGCGCCTGCAGGTGGGCTCGGAACTGTCGCGCCGCGAGATGTTCCATATCGCGCTGATGTCGTCGGAAAACCGCGCGGCCGCCGCGCTGAGCCGCGACTATCCGGGCGGGCGCGCCGCGTTCGTCAACGCGATGAATCGCGAAGCGCGCCGGCTCGGCATGCGCCATACGCACTTCCGCGAGCCGACCGGCCTGTCGCCGCACAACGTGTCGACGGCCGAGGATCTCGCGAAGCTCGTCGGCGCGGCGGCGCAGGACCCGCTGATCCGCTATTTCTCGACGGATACGTCGACCACCGTGCGCCCGGGCGACGGCGAGCTGGTGTACGTGAATTCCGACCCGCTCGTCCGCTACCGCCGCCTGCCGATCCGGCTGCAGAAAACCGGCTTCATCAACGAGTCCGGGCACGGCGTCGTGATGCGCATGCGTGTGAAGGGCCGCCGCGAAACGGTCGTGCTGCTCGGCGCACCGACGCGTGCGGGCGTCTCGAGCGATGCCATCAAGATCCATCGCTGGCTGTCCTGCTCGATCCAGTGAGCGCGCGGGCGGCCGGCGCATTCACCTACGGGAGCGCAGCCATGCAGGACGAATACCGCTTCAACGCCTTCGGCCGTCTACTCGCCGTCGTGCGCAAGGACGGCCGCTGGGCCGTGTTCGATCTCGGCACCGAAGGCAAGCGACGCGCGGCCAACCTGCACATTCCGTCCGCGCTCGCCGCCGACGAACTCGCGCAATACCTCGGCGACCTGCTGCACGAAAACGCGACCCCGAGATACAACGAGGTCGTACCGGTCCCGCTCCGCGGCGCGTAACCGCACACCCTGCCGTACCTCGACCCGGCGGTCAATTCGACAGTTAAACTTGCAAGTTTAACTGTCGTGTTCTATGATCCGCCGCATGAACCCTCCACGCAAATCCGGCGTTTCCGCCGATATCGTCGCTGCCGACCTGACCCTCGCGGTCGGCCAGCTGATCCGCCGGCTCCGCTCCGCGATCGAATCCGACGGGCTCGGCATGTCCCAGACGAGCGCGCTCGCGCGACTCCAGCGGCACGGGCCGATGACGACCGCCGATCTCGCGCGCGCCGAAGCGATGAAGCCTCAATCGATGAAGGCGATTCTCGCGAGCCTCGAGGAAGACGGTCTCGTCGAGCGCGAACCGCATCCGACCGACGGCCGCCAGATCCTGTTCCGGCTGACCGCGGCCGGCCTCGACGCGCGGCTCAAGCGCAACGCCGCCAAGCACAAGTGGCTCGGCGCCGCGATCGAGCAGCTCGACCCCGCAGACATCGACACGCTCGCCGCCGCAATCCCGCTGATCCGCCGCATCGGCGAGCAGTGAACCCGGCCCGCGCGCCCCGCGGCATTCGCGCGCACGGCTTTCCTCGTCCCTTCCACGGAGCCCCCATCATGAGCGCAACCCGTCTCGACACGAACACGGCACTCGTCGTCATCGACCTGCAGAAAGGCATCGTCGCCCTCCCCACCGCGCACCCGGTCGCGCCGGTGATCGCCCACGCCCGCGAACTGCTCGACGCCTTCCGCAGCCGCGGCCTGCCGGTCGTGCTGGTCAACGTCGCGGGCGGCGCACCGGGCCGCACCGAGCAATCGCCGCCCGTGGCGCAGCTCCCCGCCGACTGGACCGAACTCGTGCCCGAACTGAACCGCCAGCCGAGCGACCACGTCGTGACGAAGCGGACCTGGGGCGCGTTCACCGGCACCGGTCTCGACGCGCACCTGAAGGCAGCCGGCGTCACGCAGATCGTGCTGGCGGGCGTCGCGACGAGCATCGGCGTCGAATCGACCGCGCGACAGGCGCACGAGCTCGGCTACAACGTGACGCTCGCCATCGACGCGATGACCGACCTCAAGGCGGACGCCCACGTCAACAGCGTCGAGCGGCTGTTCCCGCGCCTCGGCGAAACGGGCACGACGCAGGACATCGTCGCGCTGCTCGACCGGCGCGGCGCGTGAGCGACGAACGCATCCAGCCGGCGCCGGGCCACGCGGCCGGCCGGCTCGATCCGTCGATCTGGAAAGTCAGCACGGTCGCGACGCTCGGCTCGCTGCTGTCGCAGCTCGATGCGACGATCGTCAACGTGTCGCTGTCGAGCCTCGCGACCGACCTGCATGCGAGCCTGTCGACGATTCAGTGGGTGACGAGCGGCTACCTGCTCGCGCTGACGCTGGTGTTGCCGCTGAGCGGCTGGCTCGTCGACCGCATCGGCGCGAAGGCGCTGTATCTGTGGTGCTTCTCGGCGTTCACGCTCACGTCGGCGCTGTGCGGGCTCGCGTGGTCCGCACCGTCGCTGATCGCGTTCCGCGTGCTGCAAGGGGTCAGCGGCGGGCTGCTCGCGCCGATGGCGCAGATGATGATCGCGCGTGTCGCCGGCCAGCAGATGGCGCGCGTGATCGGCTACGCGGCCGTGCCCGTGCTGCTCGCGCCGATCCTCGGCCCGGTCGTGGCCGGCGCGATCCTGCAACATGCGTCGTGGCGCTGGCTGTTTCTCGTGAACCTGCCCGTCGGCGTGCTGGCGCTCGCGCTGGCCGCGCGGTTCCTACCGCCCGACCGTAACGACGCGCCACGGCGCACGCTCGACTGGGTCGGCCTCGCGTTGCTGTCGCCGGGGCTCGTGCTGTTCCTGTACGGCATCGAGCGGATCAACGAAGCGCCCGGCGTCGCGGCGATCGTCGTGTCGGCGCTGTTGCTCGCCGCCTTCCTGCGGGTCGAGACCCGCAACGGCGACGATG
This sequence comes from Burkholderia sp. COPS, assembly GCF_019425585.1. Lineage (NCBI taxonomy): Bacteria > Pseudomonadati > Pseudomonadota > Betaproteobacteria > Burkholderiales > Burkholderiaceae > Burkholderia > Burkholderia sp. COPS. Next base: position 64,777 of record NZ_WIXR01000019.1, read on the forward strand.
CGCTGATCGACCTTGCGCTGTTTCGCGGCAAGGTGTTCGGCGCGGCCGCGTCGACGCAGTTCCTGTCGAACGGCGCGCTGTTCGCGGGCCAGATGCTGATTCCGGTGTTCCTGATCCAGGCGTGCGGGCGCACGCCCGGCGAAATGGGCTGGCTGCTCGCGCCGATGGGCCTCGGCATGCTCGTCACGTATCCGTCGATGGGCGCGCTGACGAGCCGGTTCGGCGTGCGCCGGCTGGCCTCGGCCGGCGCGTTGCTCGCACTCGCCGCGACGCTGCCGTTCGTGTTCCTCGCGCTGACCGGCTACGATCCTTACCTGCTCGTGCCGGCGCTGTTCCTGCGCGGCATGGGCCAGAGCGCGATCGGCGCGCCGTCGATCGCCGCCGCGTATGCGTCGGTCGAGCGCCGCAACCTGCCGATGGCGACGACCTCGCTCAATATCGTGCAGCGTCTCGGCGGCCCGACGTTCACCACCGTGTGCACGCTGTTCCTCGCATGGCGGCTGCAGGTCGAATCGGCGGCGGGCGGCGGCACGCCGGCGAACGCGTATGCGTGGGCGTTCGGCCTGCTTTGCGTGCTGCACGCGGCAAGCGTCGTCACGACGCTGCGCCTGCCGTTGTGGTCGACCGGTGCGGGCGGGCAGCCGGCCGGCACCGCGCGCGCCGGTTCGCGCTGACCTTCGGGCGGCCGCACGACACGTGCGGCCGACCCGCTACGGCAGCCACATCGGCACGATCGAGATCACGAGCAGCACGCCGAGCGCCGCATTCAGGCAGTGCCACTGCCGCTCCGTGCGTAGCACCCGCGCGAACAGCAGCCCGGCGAAACACCAGAGCGACAGCGACGCCATCGCGGCCACGCCGAACGCCAGCCCGAGCAATATGCCGAGGCGGGCCGGGCCGGACGCGAGCGCGGCAAACGACGCGGCCGCGCCGAGCGTCATCGCCCAGCCTTTCGGGTTGTGCCAGAGCATCCAGACGCCGCTGAGAAATCCCTGCGGCCGGTGCACCTCGGCATCGAGCCGCGGTTTGCCGCCGCGCCCGATGCGCACGGCCAGCCACGCGAGGTACACCGAACCGACCGCCTTCATCACGAGTTGCAACGCGGGCAGCGCGAGCAGCACGCCGCCGAGCCCGGCCGCCGCCGCAGCGGCCATCGACGCCAGGCCGGCCGCGATGCCCGCCATCATCGGCAGCGAACGCCGGTAGCCGAAATGCGCGCCCGACGCAGTGGCGAGCGTCGTCGCGCCGCCCGGCGTCACGGTGGACACGATCACGAACAGCATCAGCGGCAGGTAGTCTCGGAACGGCACGGCAGCTCCCGGTTGGCGTCGTCGAAGCCCTGTTTTACGCGCGATCCCGCCATTACGACAGCGAAAGCTTTTTATGCCTGTCATTAGCGCTCATAATGCGTCGCATGGCACGTCATCTCGACCTCGCGCTGCTGCGCGCCTTCGTCACGGTCGCCGATCATCGCAGCATGACGGCGGCCAGCCGCGCGCTGCACCTGACGCAAGGCGCGATCAGCCAGCAGGTTGCGCGGCTCGAAACGCTGGCCGGCCCGCTGTTCGTCCGCGAGCACCGCAACCTGCTGCTCACGGCGGACGGCGAGCGGCTGCTCGGGCAGGCGCGCCGGCTGCTCGCCGTGCACGATGCGCTGCTGGCCGACATGACGGCCGGCGCGGTCGACGGCACCGTGCGCCTCGGCGCGCCGCAGGATCTCGTCGGCACCTGTCTCGCGCCGATCCTGAAGGGCTATGCGCAGGCGCATCCGCAGGTCGCGCTCACGCTCGTGTGCGAGGCGTCGCCGGAGCTGCACCGGGGGCTCGCGCAGGGCGAACTCGACGTCGCGCTGATCGAGGCGCCGGTCGGGCCGTCACGCGGCGAGTGCATCGCCGTCGACCGCCTGGTCTGGGTCGGTGCGAAAGGCGGCACCGCGTACCGGAACACGCCGCTGCCCGTATCGATGGTCGCGCCGACCTGCGCGTTCCGCCCGACGGTGCTCGACGCGCTGCGCGGCTGCGATCGCGCGTGGCGCACCGTGTTCGAGAACGGCAGCATCGACGCCACCACCGCGACCGTGCGCTCCGACCTCGCCGTGACCGCGTGGCTCGCGTCGACCGTGCCGGCCGACCTCGACATCCTGCCGGCCGGCAGCGGCCTGCCCGTGCTGCCGAACTTCGCGATCAACCTTCATCTGCCGCGCGGCCAGCACACGCCGGCCGCGACGGAACTCGCGCGCCACCTGCGCAACGGCTTCGCGCGCTTGCGTGCGGCCGCATAGGGCCGACGCTACACGGTGCCCGGCTCCTGCGGCGCCGGCGTCGTGCCGGCGGCCTCGAGCGCCTGGTGCAGCGTCGGGAAGATGCACGACGCGCCGACGATCTCCGTGATCCGGTGGCGATCCATGTCCGCGCGCAGGTAGCGGTTGACACGCCCGAACAGCACGCCGATCCCGCGCGCGTGCAGCATCCTGACGAGATCGGTCAGCGTGCGTGCGGCCGAATAATCGATGTCGGTGACGGCCCCCGCATCGACGACGAACCAGCGCGCCGGCACCGGCGCCGCATCGACGAGCTCGGTCACTTCGGCGGCGAACAGGTGATCGTTCGCGAAAAACAGGTCGGAGCCGAACCGGTAGACGATCAGCCCCGGCGCCGTCATCGCCCCCCGCCGCGTGGGCACCGGCTGCCACCTTCCGTTCCCTTCGACCGGTTCGAGCACCATCGTGTGCGGCTGGTAGCTGTGGCGCACGTGCCGCATCAGCGACAACGCGACGGCCAGCAGGATGCCGTGCTCGACGCCGACCGTCACGACGGCCACGGCCGTGACCAGCGCAAGCGTGAACTCGCCGGGGCTTTCCTTGCGGATCGCGGCGAGGCTGCGCACGTTGATCAACCCGAGCGCGATCGTGAACACGATGCCGGCCAGCACCGCATGCGGCAGATACTGCAGCGTCGTACTGAAGAACAGCAGGACCACCGCCACCACGGCCGCAAACGCGAGATGCCCGATCTGGCTGCGCACGCCCGCGCCGTCGGCCATCGCCGTCTGCGTCGGGCTGCCGTTGACGACGAACGCGCCCCCCACCGCCGCCGCGGCGTTCGCGGCCGCGAGGCCGAGGATGTCGGCATTGGTATCGACGTCCTCTCGATACTGCTGCGCGAACACGCGCGCGGCGGCCGCGCTCTGCGCAATGATCATCACGAAACACGATGCGGCGACCGGCACGAGATCGAGGAACTGCTGCCACGTGACGGACGGCCAGCGCAACGGCGGCAGCCCGCCCGCGACCGGCCCGAGCACCGCGATGCCGTGCGCGGCGAATCCGAACATGCCGCTCGCCGCGATGCTGCCCGCGACCGCGATCATCGGCATCGGCACGCGCGGCAGGAACCGCTTGCCGGCGAGAATCGCGACGACGACGAGCGCCGCGAGCGCGAACGTCGGCCGGTTCGTGTGGACGAGATGCGTGACGACGTAGTCGAGCTGCGCGAGGCTGCGCGACGCCGGGTACGGTACGGCCAGCCCGAGCATGTCGCCGAGCATCGCGATCGACACCTGCACGCCGACGCCGGCGAGAAAGCCGACCAGCACCGTGCGCGACAGGAAATCGGCGAGAAAACCGAGCTTGAAGATGCGCGCGAGCAGCAGCATCGCGGCGGTCAGCAGCGCGACCATGCCGGCCAGCGCCACGTATTCGGCGCTGCCGGCCGGCGCCATCGACGACAGCCGGCTCGCGAAGATCGTCGCGGTCGCGGAATCGGCGGCCACCACCAGATGCCGCGACGCGCCGAAGATCGCGAACGCGACGAGCGGCAGGAACACCGTGTAGAGGCCCGTGACGGCAGGCATGCCGGCGATGCGCGCGTAGCCGAGCACCTGCGGGATGTCCATCGACGCGAGCGAAATGCCCGCGAGAATGTCGCGGACGGCCCCGCCACGGCGGATCGGGAGGATGCCTTTCAGCAGCCGCACGCCTGACGGGCGGCTTTCGTTGGAATCTTGCATGCGTGAAGTGCGTGAATACGGGGTGACGTGGTTCGCGAAGTCGTTCGCGCATCGTGCCCCTGGCAGGCATCGCATGGCAAGTGCGCGAAGGCGGCACGTGTCGCTCACCGTCGACGGAGGGCCCGCGCGCCAAGGCGGACGGCACGTCGACAACCCTGCGACGCCCGCATGATTGCATGGATCGCCGTGCACGCGCACTGAAGCGCACAGGCCCGCCGCAGCGGCGTCGCGCCGATTCCGGACGAACCAGAGGCGCATCCGGGGACCCGCACGCGCACCGGCTTGCGGTGACGCGCTTTCGTCATCCGCCGTCACCCCGATTGCAGAGGAGACCTGCGCAATGGTGAGCCGATCCGGGAGCCGCGCGCCGCGCATTCACGGCGACGTGCCTGGAACCCGATGGCACAATCACGGTCCCTTTCATGTGCCCTTCACCGGGCGCGCGTCGCGTCGCGGCGCCGATTCAACGCACGAGAAGGCCCCTGCTTGCCCCTATGACCCTGAACGAATCCTGGTTTGAGCCGCTCGTCGGCATCCTCATCCTGCTCGCCGCCGCCGGCGCGATCACCGCCGTCGTCCATTTCCTGCTGTTCCGCGTGGTCGCGCGGCTCGCGCGGCTTTCCGCCACGCGCGTCGACGACGCGCTGTTCGAGTTCGGCGCATTCAAGTGGCTGAACCGCATCGTCCCGTTCGTCGTGATCAAGCTCGGGCTCGGCGCGGTGCCCGGCATTCCCGATACGGCCGCGCAGGTCGCCGACAAGGTGCTGTTCGCGCTGATCGTGTTCCTCGTGACGATGACCGTGAGCGCGACGCTTTCGGCGCTCGAACACGCGCATCGCACGTACCAGCGCGACCAGCCGCGCCTGTCGCTGAAAGGCGCGATGCAGCTCGTCAAGCTCGTGATGTTCATCACGGCCGCGCTCGTCGTGATCGGCGACGCAACCGGCAAGCAGATCGGCCTGCTGCTGTCCGGCATCGGTGCGATGTCGGCGGTGCTGATGCTGATCTTCAAGGACACGCTGCTCGGCCTCGTCGCGGGCGTGCAGCTGTCGTCGAACGACATGCTGCGGATCGGCGACTGGATCACGATGCCGTCGGCCGGTGCGGACGGCACGGTCATCGACATCACGCTGAATACCGTCAAGGTCGCGAACTTCGATCACACGATCATCACGGTGCCCACGTGGAAACTGATCACCGAGAGCTACCAGAACTGGCGCGGGATGACCGAGGCAGGCGGGCGCCGCATCAAGCGCGCGCTGTTCGTCGACGCGACGAGCGTGCGTTTTCTGTCGAACGACGAGATCGAACGGCTCGAACGCCTGACGCTGCTGAAGGACTATCTCGAGGACAAGGTCGACGCGATCGAGCAATGGAACGGCACGCTCGGCGCGGCCGGCGACTGCCCGGCGAACCGCCGCCAGCTGACGAATCTCGGCACGTTTCGCGCGTATGTCGCGAACTACCTGAAGGGCCATCCGCGCATCCGCCGCGACATGACCTGCATGGCGCGGCAACTGCCGCTCACGGCCGAAGGCATTCCGCTCGAACTGTACTGCTTCACCGACACGACGACCTGGGTCGACTATGAAGCCATCCAGTCCGACCTGTTCGATCACCTGATCGCGGTGCTGCCGGAATTCGGGCTGCGCGTGTACCAGCACCCGTCGGGTTTCGACATGCGGCAGATGGCCGGCGCCGGGCAAGCCGTGCAAGCCGGGCTGCAGGCGCCGCACGCGGGATGACGCGCGACACGGCGGCCGGTCATCGGCCGCCTGCCGCCGGGCATGGCGGCGCTCACCGCGCCGCGCACTCCGACGCGAGCCGCCCGAGCACCTTCAGCGCATCCTCGATCTGCCGCGACCACGGATAGCTGTAGTTGAGCCGGATGAAATGCCGGTAATCGGTGCCGGCCGAGAACATGTGCCCGGGCCCGACCGTGATCCGCTCCGCGAGGGCCAGCGCATACAGCTTCATCGCGTCGACCTGCTTCGGCAGCTCGACCCACAGCACATACCCGCCCTGCGGCTGCGACAGCCGCGTACCCTCCGGGAAGAAGCGCCGCACCATCGCGCTCATCAGGCTCGCCTGCTGCGCATACAGCTTGCGCATGCGCCGCAGGTGAAAGTCGTAGCCGTCGTGTTTCAGGTACTCGGCGATCGCGAGCTGCTCGATCGCGGGCGTCGCGAGCGTGTTCAGGAATTTCAGCTTCTCGACCTGGTCGCGATAGCGGCCCGGCATCGCCCAGCCGATCCGGTAGCGCGGCGACAGGCTCTTCGTGAACGACGCGCAATGCAGCACGAGCCCGTCGCGGTCGAACGACTTCAGTGCGCTCGGTGTCGTGTCGCCGAAGTGCAGCTCGTGATAGACGTCGCTCTCGATCGCCGGCACGTCGTGCTTCGCCAGCAGCTCGACGAGCGCGCGCTTGCGCGCGTCGGGCATCTGGAAGCCGAGCGGATTCTGGAAATTCGGCATCACCATGCACGCGGCGATGCGCTCGCGTTCGAGGATGCGTTCGAGCGCGTCGAGATCGATGCCGTCACCCGGGTGCGTCGCGACTTCCAGCGCACGCATGCCCATCCGCTCGATCGCGTGCAGCATCGCGTAGAACGTCGGCGACTCCACCGCGATCGTGTCGCCCGGCCGCGCGACGGCCTGCAGGCACAGGTTGATCGCCTCGGTCGCGCCGATCGTCACCACGATCTCGCCGGGTTCGACCGCGATCCCGCGCTCCGCGTAACGCCGCGCGATCTGGCGGATCAGCTCCTGGTTGCCGGGCGGCAGATCGTCGATCACGCCCCAGCGGGTGCGGCGGCGGCCGATCGTCTGCGCATAACGCGCGAGACGCTGCACCGGAAACTGCGACGCATCGGGATACGGCGAGCCGAGCGGCACCGCGTCGTCGCGCGCGATCGAACGCAGCGTCGACAGCACGAGCCGGCTCACGTCCACGGCCGACGGTTCCGCAGCCGGCGCCGACATGTGCAGCTCCGCCTCGGCGGGCGCCGACGCGCGCGCACGGACGAAGTAGCCCGATTGCGGCCGGCTCTCGATCAGGCCGCGGCTTTCCAGCACGAGGTACGCGCGCAGCACGGTCGTGACGCTGAGCTGCTGCTGCCGGCTCGCCTGCCGCACCGACGGAATCCGCTCGCCCGGCCGGTATACGCCACGCTCGATCTGCGCCTGGAGATCGTCGGCCAGTTGTTCGTAACGCTTCACGCGCCTCCCTTTCAACTTCCCTTCAACAACACAGTTGCGATCCGCACTGCCTGAATGGCCGCAACTGTACTCTTTTTTGAAGCGAACAGGTGTACACACAGCCGGACGGGGCCCGCGCGTACTCTGCGGCCATCGACCCCGACACCCGTTGCATCATGAAAAAGAAATCCGCTACCGCGCGCATCGAACCGTACACCCACCCGGCCGCCGGCTGGGGTGCGCTGAAGGCCGTCACGATCAACCTGATCAAGGAAAAGGTCGCCGGCGGCAACTACCGCACGCTGCTGCGCCAGAACCAGCCGGACGGCTTCGACTGCCCGGGCTGCGCATGGCCCGACCGCCAGCACGCGTCGACGTTCGAATTCTGCGAAAACGGCGTGAAGGCCGTGGCCGCCGAAGCGACCAGCAAACGCGTGACGCCTGAATTCTTCGCCGCGCACACGGTCACCGAGCTGCTCGAACAGACGGACTTCGAACTCGAGCAGCACGGCCGGCTCACCGACCCGATGGTGTACGACGCGCAGACCGACCGCTACGTGCCGATCGCGTGGGACGACGCGTTCGAACTGATCGCGCGCCACCTGCGCGCGCTGCCCGATCCGAACCAGGCCGCGTTCTACACGTCCGGGCGCGCGAGCAACGAAGCGGCGTTCCTGTACCAGCTGCTCGTGCGGCTGTACGGCACGAACAACTTTCCCGACTGCTCGAACATGTGCCACGAGGCGACGAGCCGCGGGCTGCCGCCGTCGGTCGGCGTCGGCAAGGGCACCGTCACGCTCGACGATTTCGAGCACGCCGACACGCTGCTGATCTTCGGCCAGAACCCGGCCACCAACCACCCGCGGATGATGGGCGAGCTGCGCGAATGCGCGAAGCGCGGCGCGACGATCGTGTCGATCAACCCGCTGAAGGAGCGCGGCCTCGAACGTTTCGCCGATCCGCAAAGCCCGATCGAGATGCTGACGATGTCGGGCACGAAGATCGCATCGACGTTCATCCAGCCGACGATCGGCGGTGACTTCGCGCTGATCAAGGGGATGGCGAAGCGCGTGCTCGAACTCGACGACGCCGCGCGCGCCGCCGGTGCGCCGCGCGTGCTCGACACCGCGTTCATCGGCGAGCACACGGCCGGCTTCGACGCGTTTGCCGACGATCTTCGCAACGAACGCTGGTCCGCGCTGACCGCCGAAAGCGGCGTGCCGTACGAACAGATCGACAGCCTCGCGCAGCTCTATGCACGCAGCGAACGCGTGATCGCGACGTGGGGGATGGGCATCACGCAGCACAAGCATTCGGTCGCGACCGTGCAGATGCTGACGAACCTGATGCTGATGCGCGGCAACATCGGCCGCCCCGGCGCCGGCCTGTGCCCGGTGCGCGGCCACTCGAACGTGCAGGGCAACCGCACGGTCGGGATCGAGGAAAAGCCGTCGCAGGCGTTCCTCGACCGGCTCGGCCACGTGTTCGATTTCGAACCGCCGCGCCACCACGGCTACGACGTCGTCGAGACGATCGAAGGCATGCTCGAAGGCCACGTGAAGGTGCTGATCGGCCTCGGCGGCAACTTCGCGATGGCGACGCCCGACACGCCGCGCACGTGGGAAGGCATGCGCCGCTGCGATCTTTCCGTGCACATCACGACGAAGCTGAACCGCAGCCACCTGATCCACGGCCGCGACGCGCTGATCCTGCCGACGCTCGGCCGCACCGAGATCGACCTGCAGGACAACGTCGCGCAAGGCGTGACGGTCGAGGATTCGATGAGCATGGTCCACGTGTCGTACGGGATGAACAAGCCGGCCTCGCCGAACCTGATGTCGGAGCCCGCGATCGTCGCGCACATCGGCCATGCGCTGTTCGGCAGCGGCAAGATCGACTGGCTCGCCTACAAGGACGATTACGCGAAGATTCGCGACGCGATCGAGGCCACCCTCGACGGCTTCTACGACTACAACACGCGCATCGCGCGGCCGGGCGGCTTCCACCTGCGCGTCGCGTCGCGCGACCGCGAATGGCTCACGCCGACGGGCAAGGCGAACTTCATCGCGCACCCGCTGCCCGCCGACACGCCGATCCAGCGCGCCCGCGCGCTGCACGGCGAACGCCTGATGACGCTGATGACGACGCGCTCGCACGACCAGTACAACACGACCGTCTACGGGCTCGACGATCGTTATCGCGGCGTGTTCGGCCAGCGTCGCGTGGTGTTCGCCAACCGCGACGATCTCGCGATGCTCGGCCTGAAGGCCGGCGAATGGGTCGACATGGAAACCGTGTGGCACGACGGCATCGAGCGGCGCGCGGACGGTTTCCTGCTCGTCGAATACGACATCCCGCGCGGCTGCATCGGCGCGTACTACCCGGAAACCAACCCGCTGGTGCCGCTCGACAGCGTCGGCGACGTGTGCAACACGCCGACGTCGAAGTCGGTACCCGTGCTGCTGCATCGCGCGGCCGCGCCGGCAGCGATCGCCGCCTGACGGAGCACGGCGATGATCGTTCGTCCGCGCGAGCACTGGCTGCGGATGCTGCTCGTCTGGAACGGGTCGGTGCTGCCGACCATCCTGCCGCAACTCGTGCTGACGCTCGCGATCAGCGTCGTCGCGGTGTGGGGCGGCGGCCGCGTGCTCGGCGAGAAAGTGCCGCTGAACCCGACGCCGTTCACGCTGATCGGCCTCACGCTCGCGATCTTCGCAGGGTTTCGCAACAATGCGAGCTACGAACGCTACCGCGAGGGCCGTCAGCTGTGGGGCGGCGTGCTGACCGCCACGCGCACGCTGGTGTCGCAGGCGCTCTGCTACGGCGCGATCGACGACGACGACGCGTCACGGCAGGCGTTCGTGCGCAAGGTCGTCGCGTTCGTCTATGCGCTGAAGCATCAGCTGCGCGGCACCGATCCGGCGGCCGACCTGCGCACGCTGCTCGACGGCGCCACCTGTACGCGCATCGTCGCCGCCCGGTATGCGCCGGTCGCGATCGTTCACGAACTGCGCGAAGCATTCGCCGCGCGCGCCGACGCCGGGCGTCTCGCCGATACGCGACTGTGGATGCTCGACGCACGCCTCGACGATCTCGTCGCGATGGTGAGCGGCTGCGAGCGTATCGCGTCGACGCCGATCCCGTTCTCGTACGACGTGCTGCTGCACCGGACGATCTATGCGTACTGCGTGCTGCTGCCGTTCGGCCTCGTCGATTCGATCGGCGCGGCAACGCCGTTCGTCTCCGTGTTCGTCGCCTATACGCTGATCGCGCTCGACGCGATCGCGCATGCGATCGCCGAACCGTTCGGCGACGGGCCGAACCATCTCGCGCTCGATGCAATGACGCGGACGATCGAGCGCACGCTGCTCGAACTGAACCGCGAGCCGCTACCGGCGGAAGTGACGCCCGGCAAGGCCTATCGCCTCAGTTGACGCACGGGCCGCCGCTCGCGCCCGTCCGCCCGTCCGCCCGTCCGCCCGTCCGCCCTCCGCCTCTCAGTCCCTCAGTCCCTCAATCCCGGCGGCCGCGCAGGAAGCGGTCATGCGCGGCCGCCGTCTCCGCGATCGTCCGCAGCAGCACGACACCGCGCAGCAGCGCGCGCCCGTCGTCGCTGTCGACCTCGGTCACGCGCCGCAGCAGCACGCGGGCCGCCGCGCCGCAAGCCCGCTCCAGCCCGGCGAAATCCGCGCGCCCGACCCGCCCCCGCACCAACGCGACCGCACGGCGTGCCGCCGGCTCGCGCGCGGCCAGTTCGGCCAGCGCCAACAGGCTGTCGCCGATCGTCCAGGCCGCGAGCAAATCGCGCAGGTCGCGCTCGATGAGGGTGGCCGGCAGACGGCCCGCGAAGCCGAGCTCGCGCCCGAGACGGTCGGCCGTGCGGCTCAGCCACGCGCTCGCCTGCCACGCCCGCGGATTGCGTGCGATGCGGGCGAGGTCGCCGCGCACCGCGCTATGCAGGCGCCGCCGGCTCGCGCCGGGATCGCCGGGGAACACGAGCGCGAACACCATCGCGCCGAACGCGATGCCGAGCAGCGTGGCGAGCGCCGAATTGAGAAAGGCGGCGTCGCCGATGCGCGCCGTGTTGTCCGGCGACGTGAAATTCCAGAAGAAGATCGAGAAGCCGCTGCCGATGCCGGCCGCACGCGGATGGCGCATCGCGATGCCCGCGCCGATCGTGAACACGCCGAGGATGTACGCGAGCATCTCGAAGCCCGACACCGCCGGCAGCAGCACGAAGTTGCAAAGAGCACCCGCGACCGCCGCGCAGGCGGCGCCTTTCAGGAAGCCGACGGTGGCGCCCACCGAGTTCGGGCGCGTCGAGAACAGCGCGCAGACCACCCCCGTGATCGCGACGAACCCGGCGCCCGACGGCCACGCCGTCACGATCCAGAACACCGCGGCGACCAGCACCGCGATGAACGCGCGCATCCCGTTGTGCCACGCGAGCACCGGATCGTGGTGGAACGCATAACGCACCTGCGACGCCGGCGGATTCGGCAGATCCAGCTGCGCGTTGCCCGCAAAGGCGGCGTCGAACCCGGCAAGCAGCGCCGCCAGCCGGTCGAGCGTGAGCAGGCGCGACGGGTCCGGGCCGGACGGCTCCGCGGCCTCGGTGCGCACCGCGTCGTCCACGCGCGCCCGCAATGCGGTGAGCGCGGCGCCCGCTTCGCCCGACGCCGCCACGCCGTCGAGCACCTGCGCGGCCTCGGCGACCAGCGGGTCCGGCGTGCCGCCGCTGCGCGCCGCGTGATCGTGCAGCGCCTGCCCCGCGGCCTGCGCGGACAGCACGCCCAGCACCGCCGTGCGCAGATGGCCGATCGCGTTGCGCACCGGCGGCGCGCCGGTGGCCGCGTATTCGGCCGCCGTGTCGAGTTCGAGCGCATCCGCGAACAGCCGGTGCACGGCCGCGACGTTCGGCTCGCGGCGCAGCGCACCCGCGCCGACCGCCGCCGCGCGGTCGAGATAGCGCCTGAGACGCGTACGGACATCGTCCAGCGGCGTGCCCGGTGCGAAGACCGTATCGAACAGCGCGCCGCACAGGATGCCGACCACCACGTAGAGGAACCGCGCGACCGCGATGTCGAACGCGTGCAGCGGCGCGGATACCGCATCCATCGCGACGATCGCGGCCGTGTAGCCGGCGAGCACCGCCGCATAGGCGCGGAAATTCCGCTGGAACGTCGCGACGCCCGCGCACAGGCCGATCCAGGCAGCGAGCGCCGGCAGGAACAGCTCGGGGGTCTGCGCGAATGCACCGGTCAGCACGAGCGCGACGGTCGCGCCGATCGCGGTGCCGAGAATCCGGTACTGGCTCTTCGACAAGCCCATCCCGCGGCTGCCCTGCGCGACGATCCACACCGTCGATGCGGCCCATTTCGGGTCGTCGAGATTCATCCGGAAGGCAATGTAGAGCGCGAGCAGCGACGCGGCCGTGTTGCGCAACGCGAAGGCGACCGCACCGGGCGGCAGCGTGGGCCGTGCGTCGCGCAGCACGGTGCGGAAGGCCGCAAGCGGCGGCAGATCGGGCAAGGCGAATTTCATGCGGCGAGCATACGGGCGCGCGCCGCCGCCACTAAGACGCGTGGACGGGATGCGTTATTGCACCGGGCAGGATAATCGCCGCCGCACGGAGCGATCCGGCCGGCGAAGGTAAGATGCGCGCAGGTCGAACACGGAAGCACCCCGTATGAACTTCGAAAGCATCCGCATATTCCTGCGCGTGGTCGAGCGCGGCAACTTCACCGCCGCCGCCACGCAACTCGACATGCCGCTCAGCCGCGTGAGCCGCAAGGTCAAGCAGCTCGAGGACGATCTCGGCGTCCAGCTGCTGTACCGGACCACACGCCGCGTGTCCGTCACCGAGGCCGGACGCGACTACTACGAGCGCTGCCTGCGCGCCGAGGACATCCTCCTCGACGCGGACCGCCAGGCCCGCGCGCTGCGCATGGCGCCGGAGGGCACGCTGCGCGTGCTGGTGCCCTACTCGATCGGCCTGTTCGAACTGGAGCCGGCGCTCGCCGAATTTCGCCGGCGCTACCCGCTCGTCCAGCTCGTGCTGATCTACGACAACAACCCGCTCGATCTCGTCGAACACGGCTTCGACGTCGCGCTGCGCGCGGGCGTGCTGACCGACTCCAGCTACATCGCACGCTCGCTCGGCTGGTCGCAGGCGAAGCTCGCGGCGAGCCCCGCCTATCTCGACCGCGTCGGCCGGCCCGCCACGCCGCAGGACCTCGCGCAGCACGACCTGCTGCTCGTCGGCCGCGACGCGCCCGGCCAGACGCTGCGGCTCACCAATGCGGCCGGCGAAGTCGCCGACGTGCCGGTGCGACCGGTGCTGATCACCAACGAATCGGTGACGGTGCTGCGCCAGGCCGCGAGCGGCGGTGGCATCGCGCTGGCATCGACGCACTACACGGCCCGCCGGCTCGAACGGAACGAACTCGAAATCGTGCTGCCCGACTGGCACCGGGCCGACGACGTCGAGCTGCACGTGCTGTACCCGCGGCGCGCGACGCTCGACAGCAAGGTGCGCGCGTTCGTCGATTTCCTCGCGGAACTGTTCACCGCATGGCGAACGGCCCCGTAACCGGTACCGTTCGGCCCGGTTCGCACGCCGATTATTGCGCGGTGCGAAATCGATTAATGAGCCGGCCCGTGTTGATGGCGGCTCGCCACATCGTTAGCCTGTCGCGATGCACAACGACTCCACCGGCGACGCCAGCCGCCTGACCGCTGCCCGCAGACGCGTCACGCGCGTCCCGCCTTCCTGACCGGCAGCATCCCGCCTTCCGAAGCCCGCCACGGCTTCGTGCATCCGATCGAGCCGCACATCGCACGCGTCGGCCCCGGCTACCGGGCCGCGTCGCGCGCCGTGCGCTTTCCGTTCAGCAGCCGCGCCGCGCCTGCGTCGCGTTCGCACGCGTGCGTGCGCGGTGGCGCGTGCCCGCCGCGACGGGCCGCAGCCGTCAAGCACCTTACGCTTCTTACGCAGGAAACCCATGTCCACTCCGTCATCTCCCGCCCCGCTGTCGGGCGGCAAGCTCGCGATCGGCACGATCGCCGTATCGCTCGCGATGTTCATGAACGTGCTCGACTCGTCGATCGCGAACGTCGCCATTCCGACCATCTCGGGCGACCTCGGCGTGTCGGTCGACGAAGGCACGTGGGTCATCACGATCTTTGCGGCCGCGAACGCGGTGTCGATTCCGTTGACGGGCTGGCTCACGCAGCGCTTCGGCCAGGTACGCCTGTTCGTCACGTCGATCCTGCTGTTCGTGTTCGCGTCGTGGCTGTGCGGAATCGCGCCGAACCTGCCGACACTGCTCGCCGCGCGGATCCTGCAGGGCGCGGTCGCCGGGCCGCTCGCGCCGCTGTCGCAGGCGCTGCTGCTCGGCGCGTGGCCGCGGCAGAAATCGTCGAGCGCGCTGGCACTGTGGTCGATGACGGCGCTCGTCGGCCCGATCGCGGGGCCGTCGCTCGGCGGCTGGATCACGTACGACTACAACTGGTCGTGGATCTTCTACATCAACATCCCGGTGGGTTTCTTCGCGGCCGCCGTCACGTGGATCGTGTTCCGCGATCGCGAATCGGCCACGCGCCGCCTGCCGATCGATACGGTCGGCCTGCTGCTGCTCGTGCTGTGGGTCGCGTCGCTGCAGATCATGCTCGACAAAGGCAAGGATCTCGACTGGTTCAACTCGCCCGTCGTCGTCGCGCTCGGCATCGTCGCGCTGATCGGCTTCGCGTTCTTCCTCGTGTGGGAGCTGCACGAGGCCAACCCGATCGTCGACCTGCGGCTTTTCACGCAGCGCAATTTCGCGGGCGGCACGATCGCGATCTCGGTCGCGTACGGGATGTTCTTCGGCACGCTCGTGCTGCTGCCGCAATGGATGCAGGGCTATCTCGGCTACCGCGCGGTCGATTCGGGGCTCGCCACCGCGCCGCTCGGGGTGTTCGCGATCCTGCTCACGCCGGTCATGGGGCGCCTGCTGCCGCGCACCGACCCGCGCTACATCGCGACGCTCGCGTTCGTCGGCTTCGCGGTCGTGTTCATGATGCGCACGACCTTCTACACCGACGTGTCGCGCTGGGACCTCGTGCTGCCGACGCTGCTGCAAGGCATCCCGATGGCGATGTTCTTCGTGCCGCTGACGTCGATCATCCTGTCCGGGCTGCCGCCGGAAAAGATCCCGGCCGCCGCCGGCCTGTCGAATTTCGGCCGCACGTTCTGCGGCGCGGTCGGCACGTCGCTGATCAGCAACGCCTGGAACGACCGCACGATCCTGCACCACGCGCGGCTCACCGAACAGGCGAGCATCGACAACCCGACCTTCGCGCAACACGTCGACACGACGCGCTCGCTGCTGCACCTGAGCCCCGATTCGGCGCTCGCGCTCTTCAACACGTCGGTCGATTCGCAAGCGGCCGTGATGGGGCTGAACGACATCTTCTATGTATCGGCGATCATCTTCGTCGCGATCATTCCGCTGATCTGGATCACGAAACCGTCGCGCTCGGGCGGCGGCGATGCCGACGCGGCAGCGGCCGGCGCGCATTGATCCGCATGCGCGCCAGCCGGGCCCCGCGTCGCGCACGCCGGGCCTCGCGTCGTCACCCGCCGGCGTAATAAAGACTTGCAATCGATACAGGCGGAAACGTCAACAGCCGGTGCCCGCGCCGCGTTTTCTGGACAAGCGCTCACGATCCGGGTGCGCAACGACAGGAGAAAACACCATGCGAGCCTTGACGCGCCATCTCGCGATTGCCGCCACCCTGATGTCGGTACTGACCGGCACCGCGTTCGCCGACACGCCGTGGCAACAGGCGCATCCGCGCCGCGAAGAGGTCAACCAGCGCCTCGCAAACCAGAATCGCCGGATCCATCACGAAGTGAAGGAAGGCGAGATGTCGCACGCACAGGCCGCGCGCCTGCACCGTGACGACCGCAAGATCCGCCGGGAAGAGCGGGACATGGCTGCGCAGGACCGCAGCCACATCACGAAGAGCGAACAGCACGTGCTGAACCAGCAGGAAAATGCGGTCAGCCACCAGATCGGCCAATAAGATCGACAACACCGGCAGGTGCCCATTCGCCACCACCTGAAACGCCCGCTGCCGCCGTGCGGCAGCGGGTGCTTGTTGTGTATCGAATCGTTTCAACGCGCCAACGGCTTCAAATGCTGCGGGTATACTCCGTCGTCAGCCGCCTGCCGCATCGTCGTCCGTCAAACATGGCCCGATTCCGGGCGGTTTCGTCGCGAAGCTTCGCGTTTCGCCTACCCCGCGCCCCAGCCTCGATACGAGACCCACGACGACCCACCATGAAACGATTCCTGCTGCTCCTTCCCGCCGCCCTGCTCGCCGCCTGCGGTTCCGCGCCGTCGTCCGACTCGGCCGCCTCGTCCGGCGCGGCGCCGATGATGTACGTATCGTCGCAACGTCCGGCCTACGCGATCGCCAACTGCCTCGACAGCCGCCTGCCGGGCACCGAGCAATCGCAGCACAACGGCGTGACCGATATCGCCGTCGGCTCGAACTCGTACTTCGTCACGCTGACGCCGTCGGGCAACGGTTCGGTCGTCAAGGTCGTGCGCGGCTCGGGCAGCGAGCCGCCCGAGGAAACGATGCGCTTCGCGCTCGCACGCTGCCTGATCTGATCCGAACCCCGCCGATGCCGGGCGCCCGCCCGGCTCGCTCCGGCCCGCCGGCGCGCACGCCGAATATTTTCATCCGGGTGGCCGTCGATGAGAGAATCGCACCCACGATTCCCTTTCAACGGAGCCCGCATGAAGCACCTGCTGTCCCGGCTGTTCGTCAGCGCCGCGCTCGTCGCTCTTGTCCCGGCGCTGCCGGCGCAGGCGGCCACGCCGCCCGGCATCTTCGTCGTCGCCACGCAGCTCGGCGAATTCACGACCCTCGACCCGAGCGGGATTTACGAACTGGTGCCGTCGGAGTACGTCGCGAATACCTACGAACGGCTGGTGCGCGTCGACCTGAGGGACCCGACGCGCTTCGACGGGCAGATCGCGCAATCGTGGACGGTCGGCGCCGACGGCGTGACCTACACGTTCAAGCTGCGCCCCGGCCTCACGTTCCATTCCGGCAACCCGGTCACCGCCGACGACGTCGCGTGGTCGCTGCAGCGCACCATCCTGCTCGACAAGGGGCCGGCCGGCGTGCTCGCCGACCTCGGCCTCACGAAAGCGAACGTGGCGCAGAAGGTGCGCGCGGTCGACCCGCAGACCGTCGTGCTCGAAACCGACCGCAAGTACGCACCGAGCTTCGTGCTCAACGTGCTGAGCGCATGCCCGGCATCGGTCTTCGACAAGAAGCTGCTGCTGTCGCACCAGCAGGGCAACGATTTCGGCAGCGGCTGGCTCCGGACCAACGACGCGGGCTCGGGCCCGTACCAGCTCGTCAAGTGGACGCCCAACGAAAACATCGTGCTGCAGCGTTTCGAGAAATACCGCACGCCGTACCCGATGAAGCGCGTCGTGCTGCGCCACGTGCCCGAAGCGTCCGCGCAACGGTTGCTGCTGGAGAACGGCGACGCCGACGCCGCGCGCAACCTGAGCCCCGACAGCCTCGCCGCGCTGACGAAGGCCGGCAAGATCAAGGTCGCGTCGTGGCCGGTGTCCGCGCTGCTGTACCTGAGCCTGAACACGAAGAACCCGAACCTCGCGAAACCCGAGGTGCAGCAGGCGATGAAATGGCTGGTCGACTATGACGGCATCCAGCGCAACATCGTCAGCACGACGTACAAGGTGCATGAAACCTTCCTGCCCGAAGGCTTCCTCGGCGCGTCGAACGCCCGCCCGTACAAGCAGGACGTCGCTAAGGCGAAGGCGCTGCTCGCCAAGGCCGGCCTGCCGAACGGCTTCGACGTGACGATGGACATGCCGAACGACTATCCGTACCTCGAGATCGCGCAGGCGCTGCAGGCGAACTTCGCGCTGGGCGGCATCCGCGTGAAGCTGATTCCGGGCGATGCGAAGCAGGCGATCGGCAAGTATCGCGCGCGCCAGCACGACATCTTCGTCGGCGAATGGTCGCCCGACTACATGGACCCGAACAGCAACGCGCGCGGCTTCGCGTGGAATCCGGACAACTCCGACCAGTCGCCGACGAAGATGCTCGCGTGGCGCAACAGCTGGGACATTCCGCAACTGACGAAGGACACCGAGGCCGCGCTCGTCGAGCCGTCGCCCGCGAAGCGCGCGCAGCGTTACGAAGCGCTGCAGAAGGCCGTGCTCGCGAACTCGCCGTTCATCATCATGTTCGAGAAGGTCGTGCAGGTCGCGACGCGCCCCGGCGTGACCGGGCCGGAAATCGGGCCGATCAACGACCTCGTGTCATACCGCACGCTCGCGAAATAATGGCGCCCGCCCGCGCGCCCGGCCCTGCCGGCGCGCGGGTAATCGCCGCGGGCCGCCACGGCGGTGCTATGCCGTGCGGCGCGGGCGATCTACAATGCGCGACGCCACGGACGCCGGCCGCGACCGGCGACGATGGGGACCACCGAATCCGCTAATCCGCTTCGCCAAGGAAAACAGGATGCGCACGCTACAACAACTGCGAATGGAGTTCCTTCAGTACAAGATCGAGCCGATCGGCTGGCTCGGCGACAGCCCTTCCCGCTTCGACTTCTATACGCAAACGGCCGCCGGATGCGACACCATCCTGGAACTCGGCGTGTTCACCGGGCTGACCACGACGGCCTTCCTGCTCGCGCAGCCGAAGCGCCTCGTGTCGGTCGACATCTCCGACGAGTATTTCCAGATCCGGCCCGAACTGGAGCAGGCGGCGAAAGACCTGTCGATCGACTTCGAATTCCGGATCGCCGACGATCTCGCGATGGAGCCGCTCGCCGCCGACCTGCTGTTCATCGACACCACGCACACGTACGAGCAGACGCTCGCCGAACTGAACCGTTTCGGCCCGCTGGCGCGCAAGAAGATCGTGCTGCACGACATGACCGTGGCCGGCGTGTACCAGGCGGTGTTCCAGTGGCTGTGGGACAACAAGCAGTTTCATATTACGTATCACGACAGCCGCGGTTGCGGCGCGGTCGTCTGCGAGCGCCACGTCGGCTACTGAGCCGGGCGCGCGCAACGGGGGGCGAACATGCAATCGAGCGAACACGCGGTCTGCGTGGCGATCAACGACAACAACCGCGCGTGGTACGAGATGCTCGTGCCGTTCCTGCTGTCGCTGCGGCACACCGGCTACGACGGCCGGATTGCGGTGATCGGGTACGGGCTGTCCGAACGCAAGCGGCAGATCCTCGCGAGCCAGTCGATCGACGTGATCGACGCGTCGAGCGCGTATGCGCTGCCGGTCGGCCGCTTCATCGAGGCAGCCGAGTATTGCGCACGCAACCCGCAGATCCGCAAGCTCGCGCTGTACGACGCCGACATCTGGTTCTGCGCGCCGCCGTTCGACCTGTTCTCGCAGATCGGCGACGACCGGCTCCACGCGTGCCCCGACCCGCTGTTCTGCACGTTCGTCGTCACGCCGCTGATCGGCGAGCGGCGCGACCATCACTGGCGCCTCGTCGTCGACGAAGTCTCCGCCCGCCACGGCAGCGCGTTGCAGGCCGGGCTCGTCGCCGGGACCGCCGACGCGTGGGCACGCTACGCCGGCCACCTGCGCGACTGCACCGCCCGCATCGGCACCGATTTCCAGGAATGCTTCGGAATCGATACGACGTTCCTGCACCTGTGGAGCGCCCAGGGCGAAACAGCGCTGCTCGATCCGGTCCAGAACTTCGTCAGCAAGTACGGCATTCACGAAGCATTCGATGCAGGCACCGGCACGACGACGCTCCGGTATCACGGCGAGCCGATCCGCGCGCTGCACATGACCGGCGACATCCGCTTCCTCGACCGCTGGCGCTACTACGCGAACCACGTCGACGCCGCGCTGCGCGACGGCGTGCCGTTCGCGCTGTCGGACGGCACGCGGGCACAGTCCGACGCGGTCGCCGCGCGCATCGCGGCGACCGACTACGTGCGCTCGGCCGGGCTGACCGTTGCGGCCGCAACGATCGAGACAAGCGCGGGCGCCTACCTGCAGGCGATCGACGAACCCGGCGGCACGATGCTGATCGGCAGCGGAAACCACGAGGTCGTGTTCACCGCGACACGCGACATCGCGCGGCTGAACGTCTACGTCACGCACCCGTCCGGGTCGCCGTCGCCGCTGCTGTGCGAAGTGCTGGTCGACGGGCAGCCGCAGCGAAAAGGCACCGAGCTGACGGCGCATTTCACGTACCGGATCGCGCCCGGCACCGTCATCACGCTGCGCTCGACGAGCCTCGGCGGCCAGCAGTGCGATGCGATCTGGCGGCTGCGCGAGGCGCCGGACATGCAGCAATAGGCAGCAGGCAGCAGGCGGCGGCCCGCCGCCGGTCAATGGAATGCCGCCCACACCAGGTACGCATTCAACCCGACGATCACGACCGTCGCCGCGCCGGCGACGATCCGCAGCGGCATCCGCATCGCGTAAGCGCCCATCACGTCCGCCCGCGCCGACAGCATCAGCAGCGCGATCATCGGCATCGGCAGCACGAAACTCAGCACCACCTGGCTCGCGACCATCGCGCGCGTGACATCGCAGCCGAGCGCGACCACCGCGAACGCGGGCACGACAGTCACCGCGCGCCGCACCCAGACCGGCACGCGGCGGTGGATGAAACCCTGCATCACGACCTGCCCGGCCATCGTGCCGACCACCGAACTCGACACGCCCGAGGTCAGCAGCGCGACGAGAAACAGCGCGCCGGCCGCCGGCCCGAGCACCGGGATCAGCGTGTGATACGCGTCGCCGATGTCGGTCATGCCCGGCGCGCTCGCGTGAAACGCCGACGACGCCATCATCACCATCGCGAGATTCACGAACCCGGCCAGCCCGAGCGCGACGACCACCTCGCGATTCGAGAAGCGCACGAGCCGCCGCCGCTCCGTATCGTCGCGCGGCGCGGTGCGATCCTGCGTGAGACCCGAATGCAGATACAGCGTGTGCGGCATGATCGTCGCGCCGATGATCCCGACCGCGATCGTCAGCGCCGCGCGATCCGGAATCTGCGGGACGACCAGGTGAAACGCGGCCGCATGCCAGTCCTGCGGCGCGATCAGCAGTTCGCCGAGATAGCACGCGCCGATCACGCCGACCAGCGCCGCGATCGCGGCTTCCAGCGGCCGGAAGCCGCGCTTTTCGAGCGCGAGGATCGCGCAGGTCGCGAGCGCCGTTGCGATCATCCCCGCGAACAGCGACAGGTGGCACAACAGCCCGAATGCAAGCGCGCCGCCGAGGAATTCGGCGAGATCGGTCGCCATCGCGGCGATCTCGGACGCGACCCACATGCCCCATACGACCGGCGCGGGAAACCGGTCGCGGCACAGCTCCGCAAGATTGCGGCCGGTCACGATGCCGAGCTTCGCCGACATCGCCTGGAACAGCATCGCGATCGCGTTCGCGGCCAGTACGACCCACAGCAGCCGGTAGCCGAACGCGGCACCGGCCTGGATGTTGGTCGCGAAGTTGCCGGGGTCCATATAACCGATCGACGCAATCACGGCCGGGCCGACGAACGGCAGCAGTGCGGCGACGCCCGTGCGGCGCCCTTCCAGCGCGGCACGCGCCGCGCCGTCGGTGTGGCCGGTTTGGTCGTTGTGCCCGGTAGGCAGGCCCGGCAGCGCGAAGCCGCCGGCAGGTTTGTTCGTGACGGGAATCATGGTGGTGTTCCGTTCGAATGAGGAAGGATTCCTGAATGTCAGGCGCCACGGCCGGCATGTCGGCTGCCGGCCGCGGCGCCCGCGGCGGCGTTACAGCGGCACGACGTCGGGACGGTTGCGCGGAAACTGTGCGATCACGTCCGGCGCGACGTTCAGGTGCGCTTCGACGAGCTTCGGCGGCGTATGCGCGAGCCAGTCGGACAGCGACACTTCCGCATAGCGGTCGGTCTTGAAGATCTCGAGGAACACCAGATCGGTGTTGCCGGTGTTCTGCACGTAGTGCCCGAGGCTTTTCTTCACGTAGCCGACGTCGCCCGCGCGGAAATCGGCCGTCTGCGCCTTCGGCCCCGTGTCGAACACGGTCATCCTTGCCTCGCCCTGCAGGTAGTACTGCCATTCATCGGCGTTCGGGTGCCAGTGGAGTTCCCGCATGCCGCCCGGATGCACGGTGACGAGCGCCGCCGCGACGGTCGTCGACACGTTGAAGTTCGTGCTGTCCGCGATCCGCACTTCACCGCCGCGGGTCTTCCTGACCGGCTTCATGTCGCCGAGCGGGAAGATGAACGGATGCGGCGGCGCCCCTGCCGCCGACGCCGACGCGCGCTGGGCTTCCGCGAGCGGGCCCGGTTCGTCGCCCTGGAAGATCCACAGGTTGTCGAGCGGGATGTTCCGGAATGCGTCGGCCGGCACGCCGAAGTTGAGTGCGAGCACGTCGGGCGGCGTGTGCGCGACCCAGTCGGTCAGCAGCAGCGTGTTGAATTCGGACGCGCGGCCGTTATCGAACGCGAGCAGGAATTCGGCGCCGTCGGTGCCGAGGCCCTGCAGCGAATGCGGCAGGCCGGGCGGGAAATACCAGAGATCGCCGGTTTTCACGTCCTGCACCGATGGCCGCCCGAGTTCGTCGAGCACCGTGATCCGGCACCGGCCGTCGAGCATGATGGCCCACTCGGCCTGCTGGTGCCAGTGCATCTCGCGAATGCCGCCGCGCGTCAGGCGCATGTTGACGCCGGAAATGGTTTCGGAAATCGCAAAATCGTCCTGGGTAACTTCACGCGCCCATCCGCCATTTTGAATTCTTTTATGCGCATTATTGAACGAGGCCCAGAATAACGGCATGCCGTTGACATCGGTGGCCGGCGGATCCTGAAAGGACGGAAACTGGTTGGCAATAGCCGGATTTTTGGGCCCCGGATCGGTCAGGCTCTGGCGGTTGCGCGCATTGACCGCGCCTTCCGGCGGACTGTCCGGATTGCCGAACGAGGCGGCCTTCGCCGAGACCGCAATACCGGCGGCGGCAATGGCGCCGGCCGTATTCGCCAGCATCCTGCGTCGAGAAAGATTCGTCATGACTTCTCCTTCATTCTTGCGATCAAGTGAATTCCCATTACGGAACACATGCCGTTTTTCGGATTATCGAAAATCGAACATCCCGTCACGCAAGTTAAATACAATTCGACGAATAAATTAAATGAATTATTAACCTGAATTAATGATTTAAGCTGATCGACTTTAATTTTGTAATTATTGCGGTGCAGCGGGATGGCGGGACGGGAACGGATTTCGGTGAATGAGGGGAGACGATTGCGCCCGGTCGTGACGACCCTGCATGGCGACAACACGCGATCGGGAAACGACGCGGGCGACTCGAATCACCGATCGTTTCGAGCGGGCCCGTGCGGATGCGGATACGCCGGATCCCGGCGACCTGCGCCGCGACCGGAAGCGGTTCACTCTCGCGGCATCGCGTCGAGCCGTTGCGCGGCAAACCTCAAGCCGCCCAGAATCCGTTCCGCGACCCGTGCCGGAAAACCGGGCGGCAACGCCGCAGCGACCGATTCGATCACATGCGGCGTCATCGCGACGAGCCGTTCGACGATCGGCGTCGCGATATCGCCGAGCAGGCAGTGCTCGGCCATCGCGCTGAAGTGCCGTCGCGTGATGTCGCGCATCGCATAGTGCTTGCGCTTGCCGTGCACGGCCATCGCGAGCTTCGCCTTGTGCCACGACCACTGGTTCGCGCCGTCGCCTTCGACCGGCCAGATCGACATCACGTCGTAAAGCGGCGTCAGCCGGAAACGGCCACCCGCCAGCAGGCGCAGGCTGAAGTTCTTCGCATGCCCGTCCGGTGCGGCAAGCATCCAGAACACGATCAGGGCGGCGAACAACGTGTCGAGATCTTCCCGCGACGTTTCGGAGCGGCGCAGGAGGCCTGCGAGATCGGGCACACCGGGGCCGCCGTGCGACTCGTACTTCAGATGAGGCGGCACGCCGAGCGCCTGGCAGAAGTCCTCCTGCGGCAAGCGCAACAGCCACCCGCCATCGCGATGCAACGCACGATCGAAGCGTGCGACGGACAGCACCTTGTGCGCGCCGAAACGCACGATTTCCGCCTGCGCGACCGACAGGCCGTACGCGCGCAGGATCGCGAGGCACAGCCACTCGTTCTCGACGGAGGCCGTCAGATCGGCCCGCTTGTTGCCGACCAGCCCGAGCGGCAATTTCAGAATATGCGTGGTCGGCGTCGCGCCGTGCGGGCGCATCCAGCGCCCGTCATGAAACAGCAGTGCGGTCTTTTCCTGCGCGCCGGCCAGCGACAGCCGGAAATCGTCGTCGTCCCCGCCTGCCGTCGCCACCCCGCTCGCCTGATCGAGCACGCGCGCCACGTCGTCGTCCGACAGCGGCGTACCGTCGATGCGATTCAGGCCGGTCGGCGCATCGTCCTCGCCGAGCAATTGCACCGCGCCGATGCAGTCGCGGCCGAGCGCGGCGAGCAGATCGAACGGCTCGGTCGTCGCCGTGCCGAACCGGGCGGCCAGGCGGCGCCGAATGGCATCGCTGTCCGGCAGCAGGTTGTCGAAGAAGTGATTCACGCGTTCGCCGCGCAGCGGTGCTTCGCCGACACCGAACGGCAGCGACAGCGACAACGGGCGGCCGACGGCCGATTGTTTCCAGTCGGCGTCGTACAGGAGTTCCATGTCGCCGCGCGCGGGAATCCGCCACGTGCCGACCCGCTGGCCGTTCGTCCAGATCGACAAGGCGCGCGTGTGCGTTCTGCGTCCCATCGCTTACCACTCGACGTCGGCTGCGTCGTGTCCGTCCTTCGTGCGGATGCTGAGTTCGAGACCATACAGCGCGGTCAGCTCGAGCAACTGGCTGAGCGACAGGCTTTCGGTACGCGTGGTTTCGAGCGACGACAAGCGCGACTGGCCCACGCCGATTCTCCCGGCCGCTTCCGCTTGCGTCAGGCCCTTTGCCTGACGCGCGGAAGACAGGATTTCGCCCAGTTGCGCGGACGTATTGACGATGAAGTTCACGGCATGGATCCCCGAAGACAATAAATGCAGTATATGCCTGACAGACATAAACGCAAATTATCTCTGTCAGGAATAAACGCAAAATATGCCTGACAGAGATAAAACCATACCCTTCCGGCGCGAACCGCCCCGCCGTCGAACGCACTTCCGACCCTATCACCTATCCTCACACCATAGTTTTTATCCGCTGGCGCGAATGATTTTGGCTTCGTTAGATGGATGACATTCGATCATCAGACGACAACGATCTAACAGCCGATGACCTGTGCGTTCGCCCGTACCGTCGAATCCCGCTACGCCGAGCTCACGCCGACCGCGAAGCGCATCGCGAGCTACATGCTCGCGAACCTCGACCGGCTCGGGCTCGAAACGGCCGACCAGATCGCCCGGCAGGCCGGCACGAGCGGCATCTCGGTCGGGCGCTTCCTGCGCAGCGTCGGCTACCGCAATCTCGACGACCTGAAACGCGAGCTGCGCGGCGGAGGCGATCGCCCGTGGATGATCACCGACCGGCTCGACGAATACCGCCGCGTCGCGGGTACGCAACCGGCCCACCGCAACAGCAATGCCAATGCCGCCAACAGCCCGCTCGCATCCTCGCTCGAGCGCGAGCTCGATGCGATCCGCCACGTGTACCGCCTCGCCGAAGGCCCGGTGTTCGCGCAGGTGGCCGACCGGATCGCGCATGCGGACGCGGTATTCATCCTCGGCATCCAGTCGACGCGCGGGATCAGCAACGCGTTCAGCAGCTACCTCGAGTACCTGCGCCCGCGCGTGTTCTATTCCGACGGCCAGTCGGGCTCGTACGTCGATTCGCTGAACTCCGAATTCGAGCGGCCGTACTGCATCGTCACCGACACCCGCGCGTATTCGCGCAGCGCGCGCCGCTATTGCCAGGCGGCCGCCGAGCGCGGGCAGCCGTTCGCGCTGGTCACCGATCTCTCGTGCCCGTGGGCGCGCGACTGGCCGGCCGACCTGCTGCAGGTGAAGACCGACGTCGGCCAGTTCTGGGATTCGCTCGCACCGCTCACCTGCCTGTTCAACCTGCTGATCACGGCCGTGGTCGACCGCCTCGGCCCCGCGATCGACCGGCGCGTCGCGCGCAACCGCGAACTGCAGCACACGTTCGACCAATTCGAATCCTGAGCGAGCCCGACCGAACCCGAACCGCCAATGAACGACCACCGCCTCGTCGAAATCACGCCCGCCACCCATCGCGTCGACATCGACCTCGTCTACGCGACCGACCGCAACCTGACCGGCAAGCCGATCTACCGCCGCGCGCACTGCCTGCTGCTGGCGCCGGCCGAGGCCGCGTTGCGCCGCGCGGTGAACGTCGCCGCGCAGGCCGGCTTCACGCTGCGCATCTACGATGCGTACCGGCCGCCGCAGGCGCAGCAGGTGCTGTGGGATTTCCTGCCCGACCCGAACTTCGTCGCCGATCTCGGCCGCGGCTCGAATCACAGCCGCGGCACCGCGCTCGACCTGACGCTCGTCGGCGCGGATGGCGAGCCGCTCGACATGGGCACCGGCTTCGACGAGATGGTCGCCGCATCCGGCCACTTCCACGCGGGGCTGCCCGAAGCCGTGCAGCGCAACCGCCTGCTGCTGCTCGGCGTGATGCACGCGGCCGGCTTCGCGCATATCGACAGCGAATGGTGGCACTACGAACTGCCCGGCTCGCACGCGTTGCCGCAGATCGACAATACGGCAAGCGGCCCGTGGCGCCTGATGTGATGGCCCGGCGCATGCCCCCCCGACGTTCACGTTCAACGACTTCAACGACACATGGAGCGCAGATGAAACCCCTGACATCCCGGCTCGTCGCGGCGCTGGCCGCCGCATCCGTTCTCGCCGCCGTTCCGCTGTCCGCCGCGCATGCGGAGACGCCGAAGGACATGTTCGTGATGGCCACGCTGCTCGACGAATTCACGACGCTGGACCCGGGCGAGGTCTACGAGCTGGTGCCGGAGGAATACGTCGCGAACACGTACGACCGGCTCGTGCGCGTCGACCTGCGCGACCCGTCGAAATTCAACGGCGACGTCGCGCAGTCGTGGACTGTGAGCACCGACGGGCTGACCTACACGTTCAAGCTGCGCCCCGGCCTCAAGTTCCACTCGGGCAACCCGCTGACGGCCGACGACGTCGCGTGGTCGATCCAGCGCGCGGTGCTGCTCGACAAGGGGCCTGCGGCCGTGCTGACCGGCATCGGGCTCACGAAGGCGAACGTCGTCGCCAACGTGAAGAAGCTCGACGACCTGACGGTGTCGGTCACGACCGACCAGAAGTACGCGCCGACCTTCGTCCTGAATGTGCTGGGCTCCTGGCCCGCCTCCGTGCTCGACAGCAAGCTGCTGCTGTCGCACCAGCAGGGCAGCGACTTCGGCAACGCGTGGCTGAAGACCAACGAGGCCGGCTCCGGCGCGTACAAGCTGGTCAAGTGGACCGCCGGCGACAGCGTCGTGCTGCAGCGCTTCGACGGCTACCGGCTGCCGCTCGCGATGAAGCGCATCGTGCTGCGCCACGTGCCCGAAGCCGCGAGCCAGCGCCTGCTGCTGGAGAACGGCGATGTCGATGCGGCACGCGACCTGAGCCCCGACGATCTGGCGTCCGTCGTGAAATCCGGCAAGGCGAAGGTGTCGGCATCGCCGCAGGCGACGCTGCTGTATCTCGGCCTGAACACGAAGAACGCGACGCTCGCGAAACCCGACGTGCAGGAAGCGCTGAAGTGGCTCGTCGACTATGCGGGCATCCAGGGCAACGTGGTGAAGACGACCTACAAGGTCCACCAGACGTTCCTGCCCGAGGGTTTCCTCGGCACGCTGAACGCGAACCCGTACCGGCTCGACGGCGCGAAGGCGAAGGCGCTGCTCGCGAAGGCCGGCGTGCCGAACGGCTTCTCGGTGACGATGGACGTGCGCAACGATTATCCGTACACCGAAATCGCGCAGGCCGTGCAGGCGAACTTCGCGCAGGCGGGCATCAAGGTGCAGCTGATCCCCGGCGACAACAAGCAGACGCTCGCGAAATACCGCGCGCGCCAGCACGACATCTACATCGGCGAATGGTCGGCCGACTACATCGATCCGCACAGCAACGCGCAGGGTTTTGCGTGGAACCCCGACAATTCCGACAAGTCGAGCTATAAAATGCTGGCCTGGCGCAACAGCTGGGACATTCCGCAACTGACGAAGGAAACCGACGCCGCGCTCGCCGAGCCGACCGCCGCGAAACGTGCGCAACGGTATCAGGCGATGCAGAAGGAGATGCTCGCGCGCTCGCCGTTCGTGATCATGTTCGAGAAAGTCGCGCAGGTCGCGACGCGGCCCGGCGTGAGCGGGCTCGAAGTCGGGCCGATCAACGATCTCGTGTCGTACCGCAACCTGAAGAAGCAATGAGATTCACCGCATGTCGACTCCCGCCTCCTCCCTCGAAGCCCTGCGCACGCTGCCCGCGCGGCGCCCGGCCGTGCGCTGGGCACTGCGCGTGCTGCGCTGGGCGCTCACGCTCGCCGTCACGTTCGCGGGGCTGCTCGCGCTGACGTTCGTGATCGGCCGCAAGGTGCCGATCGATCCCGTGCTCGCGATCCTCGGCGATCGCGCGTCGGCCGACGCGTATGCGGCCGAACGCATTGCGCTCGGGCTCGACAAGCCGCTCATCACGCAGTTCCTGATCTATGCGCGCGACGTGCTGCACGGCAATCTCGGCATGTCGCTGCTGACCGCGAACCCGGTGCTCGACGACATCAAGCGCGTGTTCCCGGCCACGCTCGAACTGGCGACGATCGCGACCTTGATCGGCATCGCGATCGGCGTGCCGCTCGGCGTCGCGGCCGCCGTGAAGCACAACCGTCCGATCGATCACATCGCACGCTTCGTCGGCCTGATCGGCAATTCGGTGCCGGTGTTCTGGCTCGGGCTGATGGGGCTGCTGCTGTTCTATGCGCGGCTGCACTGGGTCGGCGGCCCGGGCCGGCTCGATCCCGTGTACGACGGGATGGTCGACCCGCGCACCGGCAGCCTGCTGATCGACGCGGCGCTCGCCGGCGAGTGGGACGTGTTCCGCAACGCGGTGTCACACATCGCGCTGCCCGCCGCGATCCTCGGCTACTACTCGGTCGCGTATCTCAGCCGCATGACGCGCTCGTTCATGCTCGACCAGCTGAGCCAGGAATACATCGTCACCGCGCGCGCGAAAGGCTTGCCGGAGCGCCGCGTGATCTGGCGGCATGCGTTCGGCAACATCGCGGTGCCGCTGCTCACCGTGATCGCGCTCACGTACAGCAACCTGCTCGAAGGCTCGGTGCTGACCGAGATCGTGTTCGCGTGGCCGGGGCTCGGCTCGTACCTGACCGGCGCGCTGCTGAACGCCGACATGAACGCGGTGCTCGGCGCGACGCTCGTGATCGGCGCGATGTTCATCACCGTCAACCTGCTGACCGACGCGCTGTACCGCGTGTTCGATCCGCGCGCGCGCTGAGGCGCCGACACGACATGACCGCTTCCACCCTGCTTCTTTCATCGCCCATGCCGAAGGTCGTCCAACCATGAACGCCGAGCGTCTCACGCTGCGCGCGTGGCTGCTGTCCGACGCGCCCGCGTCGCGCTCGCAGGCCGCACTCGGCCTCGCGTATCGCCGCTGGCGCCGTTTCGCCGCCAACCCGCTCAACCTGTTCGGGCTCGCGATCCTCGTCGCGCTGATCGTCGTCGCGATCGTCGGCCCGCTGATCATGCCGCACGATCCGCTGCGCCAGGTGCTGTCCGACCGGCTGCTGCCGCCCGGCTCGCCGTCGCACTGGCTCGGCACCGACCAGCTCGGCCGCGACATCCTTTCGCGGCTGATCGCCGGTTCGCGCCTCACGCTCGGCATTGCGCTGCTCGTCGTCGTGATCGTCGTGCCAATCGGCCTCGCGATCGGCACGACGGCCGGCTATTGCGGCGGCTTCGTCGACAGCGTGCTGATGCGCATCACCGACATCGCGCTCGCGTTCCCGAAGATCGTGCTCGCGCTCGCATTCGCGGCCGCGCTCGGGCCCGGCGTGATCAACGCGGTCGTCGCGATCTCGATCACCGCATGGCCCGCGTATGCGCGGCTCGCGCGCGCGGAGACGATCCGCATCGCGCAGGCCGACTTCATCCACGCCGCCCGCCTGCAAGGCGCGTCGGGCCCGCGCATCCTGCTGCGCTACATCGTGCCGCTGTGCATGTCGTCGGTGATCGTGCGCGCGACGCTCGACATGGCCGGCATCATCCTGACCGTCGCGGGCCTCGGCTTCCTCGGCCTCGGCGCACAGCCGCCGAGCCCCGAGTGGGGCTTCATGGTCGCGTCGGGCCGCAACGTGCTGCTCGACGCATGGTGGGTCGCGACGCTGCCCGGCATCGCGATCCTGCTCGTGAGCCTCGCGTTCAACCTGCTCGGCGACGGGCTGCGCGACGTCTTCGATCCCCGCCATGGAGCGTGACATGCCGACGAATACCGCCACCGCGCCCGCGCCGCTCTGTGAGATCGACGGGCTGAAGATCGGCTTTCGCGGGCACGACGGCACCGTCACCGATGCCGTGCGCGACCTGTCGCTGACGCTCGCACCCGGCGAACGCCTCGGCATCGTCGGCGAATCGGGCTCCGGCAAATCGCTGACGGGCCGCGCGCTGCTCGGCCTGCTGCCCGACGCCGCGCGCTGGTCGGCGCGCACGATGCGCTTCGCGGGCCACGACCTGCTCGCGATGTCGCCGCGCGAACGCCGGCGGCTGTGCGGCAGCCAGATGGGCATGATCCTGCAGGACCCGAAATATTCGCTGAACCCGGTGATGACGGTCGCGAAGCAGATGGGCGAAGCGTTCCGGCTGCACGAGCCCGGGCTGCGCGGCCGCGCGCTGCGCGAGCGGATCGTCGAGGCGCTCGAGGCCGTGCAGATCCGCGACCCGGCGCGCGTGGCCGATGCGTATCCGCACGAGCTGTCGGGCGGCATGGGCCAGCGCGTGATGATCGCGATGATGGTGTCGACCGGCCCGCGCCTGCTGATCGCCGACGAACCGACCTCCGCGCTCGACGTCGCCGTGTCGATGCAGGTGCTCGCGGTGCTCGACGCGATGATCGCGCGCCATGGCACGGGCCTGATGTTCATCAGCCACGACCTGCCGCTCGTGATGTCGTTCTGCGATCGCGTCGCGGTGATGTACGCGGGCCGCGTGGTCGAAACCTGCGCCGCGCGCGACCTGCGCAACGCTTCCCATCCCTATACGCGCGGGCTGCTCGCGGCGAATCCGCCGCTCGCGAATCCGCCGGACGAACTGCCCGTGCTGCGGCGCGATCCGGCGTGGCTCGAACCCGCGCCGCATGCCGGCACGCCCGCCGATCGACAGGAGGCCGCACGATGATCGACGTCGATCACGCATCGATCCGTTTCCCGACCCGCACGGGTCACGTCGACGCCGTGCGCGACGCGAGCTTCGCGGTGCGCGACGGCGAGGTGTTCGGGCTCGTCGGCGAATCGGGTTCCGGCAAGTCGACGCTGCTGCGCGCGCTGACGGGCCTCGTGCCGCTCGCGGCCGGCAGCCTGTCGATCGACGGACGGCCGGTCGGCGGCACGCCCGACCGTGCATTTCGCCGCCACGTGCAGATGGTGTTCCAGGACCCTTACGCGTCGCTGCATCCCCGCTTCACGGTCGACCAGACGCTGCGCGAACCGCTGTCGATCCACGGCATGCGCGACACCGATGCGCGCATCGCACGCGCGCTGTCCGAGGTCGGGCTCGGCCCCACGTTCCGGTTTCGTTATCCGCACCAGTTGTCGGGCGGCCAGCGGCAGCGCGTGGCAATCGCGCGGGCGCTGATCGTCGAGCCGCGCGTGCTGCTGCTCGACGAGCCGACGTCCGCGCTCGACGTGTCGGTGCAGGCCGAGATCCTGAACCTGCTGCGCCGGCTGCATCGCGAACGCAACCTGACGATGATCCTCGTCAGCCACAACCTCGCGGTGATCGGCTTCCTGTGCCAGCGCGTCGCCGTGATGCAGCAGGGCGAGATCGTCGAGCAGTTGCGGATCGAGGACGTGCGGGCCGGACAAGTGGCGCGCGACTACACGCGCACGCTGCTGAATGCGACCGAAGGCTATCGCCGTCTCGAGCCGGCGCCTGACGCGCCGGCCGCGTGACATCCGCACGTCGCGCCGCCATGCGATACTCGGCGGGCCGCGCGCCGGCTTGCCGCCGCATGGAACCCTTGTGCACTGCACGGGTCAATTTACTTTCGTCAACAGCTCAACAGCAATAGGGAGGCGTTCATGCTGCAATTCATCGAAACCCTGGTCGTCGGGCTCATCGTCGGCCTCCTCGCCCGCGCGCTCAAGCCCGGCGACGACAAGATGGGTATCCTGATGACCGTCGTGCTCGGCGTCGTCGGCTCGCTGGTCGCCGGCTACGTCGGCCGTGCGGCCGGCTGGTATGCGCCGGGCCAGGGCGCGGGCTGGATCGCGTCGATCGTCGGCGCAATCGTGCTGCTCGTGATCGTCGGCGCGGTACGCAAGCGCATGAACTGAACCGCGCACCTTCGCCCCAACGCAAAACGCCGCTCGAGACGAGCGGCGTTTTTGCTTTCCGGGCGGCGCGAGGCCGTTGCCCGCACAACGGTCGCGGCGACCGTTCGCCGTTCGATCTTATCTCCCCCGGCTTTTCCCTGACTTGCGATTGCGCAGATTCGGCCTACATTGGTTCAAGCAATTCGCAATCGTTTGCCCATAGCCATTATTTCGATTTTTTCATTCAAGAGGTCCGATGGTTCTGCCGTTTACGCATACAGCATCGCGGCGTTGACGGACTGCCACCCGAGCGGCCCCGCTGCGACGCGCTTCCTCTCTGGAGCCTGTCATGAAGCATCGCCATATCGCCGCCTCGTTCGCCCTGGCTGCCTCGCTTCTGGCCACTTCCTCGTCCTTCGCTGCCGGCGCGTCCGGCATCATCCACTTCTCCGGCATGATCGTCGAGCCGCCCTGCTCGTTCGCGCTCGATACGGCCGATGTCGCCAACGGGCGCGTACGCGCCGACTGTCCACGCCCGGCAACCGGCCAGATCGCGTTCGTCGACGCGGCGAGCCAGCAGGCGATCAAGACCACGACCTTTACTCAGGCCTCGCGCGCAATCGTTTTACCGAACCGTCCCGGCAACAATCACGCACCGATGATCGCGGTCGTGACATACCAGTAAAGCCGTTCGCCGGCGCGACGCACG
This sequence comes from Burkholderia sp. COPS, assembly GCF_019425585.1. NCBI lineage: Bacteria > Pseudomonadati > Pseudomonadota > Betaproteobacteria > Burkholderiales > Burkholderiaceae > Burkholderia > Burkholderia sp. COPS. The sequence goes on from NZ_WIXR01000019.1 coordinate 98,263, forward strand.
GCGGGTTCCGCACGCCGGTTCGGTGAACGTGCGCGCGTCGCCGCTCAGTCGCGATGGCGCGCGATCCAGTCGCTGAACGCGCGGATCTTCTGCTGGCTGCCGATGGTCTCGGGATACACGAAGAAGTAGCGCGCGCCGGTTTCGAGCACGATGTCGAACGGCCGTTCGAGCCGGTGTGCACTGACGTCGTCGTCGACGAGCGTCACGTCGCCGATCGCGACGCCGAAGCCCTGCATCGCCGCGTTCGTCGCGAGATCGAGCGTGTCGAACGTCGGCCCGCGCGCGGGATCGACACTGCGCTCGCCCGCATGATCGAGCCACGCACGCCAGTCGCGATGGTCTCGCGTCGGATGCAGCAGCGTATGGCGCGCGAGATCGCCGACCGCATCGAGCGGCGACGCCTGCCGCAGCTCGGGCGCGCACACGGGCGTCAGCCGCTCGTCGAACAGCGGCAGTGCGAACACGCCGGGGCCCGGCGCCGTGCCGTAGACGACGGCCGCATCGAACGGCTCGGTCGAGAAATCGACGACGTGCTGCCACGCGGTCGTGATCTGCACATGGAGATCGGGATGCTCGCCCTGGAAGCGCATGATGCGCGGCAGCATCCAGCGCATCACGCAGGTGGGCACCTTCAGCGCGAGATCGGTGCGCTGGCGCGTGAGCTTCATCGAGATGTCCTCGATCCGCGCGAAGCTCTCGTTGACGACCGGCAGCAACTGCTCGCCCTCCGCCGTCAGCGTGAGCCCCTTCGCATGCCGCTTGAACAGCGGAAAGCCGTAATGCGCCTCGAGCGTCTGGATCTGCCGGCTCACCGCGCCCTGCGTGATGCACAGCTGTTCGGCCGCGCGCGTGAAGCTGCGGTGGCGGGCCACTGTCGAGAAGATCTGCAGTGCGTGCAGGGGCGGAAGTCGGCGCATGAAGAAGGCAAACGCAATAACGGCGCGGAAGGGCCGCGCGCCGGCTCCGGCGCGCGCTGTCCGACACGATAAGCCAAACGCCGGTTTTGCGCGAGGAGCGACGCGCTCAGGCCGTCGCGGTGAGCGCGCCCGCCACGATGCGCGCCGCCGACGCGACGACGTCCGCGCGGGCCGCCGCCGCGGCTTGCGGCTGCGTGAACGACACGGCCATCACGATCGGTGCACGCGACGGCGGCCACAGCACCGCGACGTCGGTCGTCGTGCCGTAACCGCCCGTGCCGGCCTTGTCCGCGATGCGCCAGCCGGGCGGCACGCCCGCCGCGATGCCGGTCGCGCCGCGCGCGCCGCCGACCATCCATTCCGTCAGCTGCGCGCGCTGCGGTTCGGGCAGCGTGTTGCCGAGCAGCAGCCGCTGCAGCGTGTCGATCATCTCGACCGGTGTCGACGTGTCCCGCTCGTCGCCGGGCGCCGCGTGATTCAGTTCGGGTTCCCAGTGATCGAGGCGGAACGACGTGTCGCCGCTCGCGCGCGCGAACGACGTGACGGCCTGCGGGCCGCCCAGCACACCCATCAGCAGGTTGCCGGCCCCCTTGTCGCCCGACTGCAGCATCGCCACGCACAGCTGCTCGATCGTCATGCCCGTGTCGACGTGGCTTTCCGTGACCGGCGAGCCCGACACGATTTCATAGCGGCGGTAAAGAATTCGGCGCGGCAGCAGCGACGCGTCGAGCGAGCCGCGCGCGAGCATCGCGGCAGCCGCGACGACCGCATACGTGCCGCACAGCGGGAAGCGTTCGCGCGCATGGTGGGCGATGCGCACGCCGTTCGACGTATCGAGCGCGGCGACACCGAGCCGGCCGTTCGACGCCTTCTCGAGCGCGGTCAATTCGGCCTGGGCGGTATGGGCGCGCCCCTGGTCGGCGACCGGCGCGGACGTGCACGCGGCGACGAACGGCGCGGCCACGGCGGCAAGCAACAGCGAGCGGCGTGTCGGAGAGTGTTCCATGGATGAGGTGTGTTCTGTCTTCTGTCGGAAACGGTGGCACGAAGCAACGCGGGCGCGCTTCAACGAAGCGCCCGCGTTCGCGCCGGCGGCCGGCCCGCGACGGCATTCACCGCGCATCCCCTGAAGATGGCCGTCGGCCCCGCGTGAAGCACGGGATTCGCATGAACAGGCCCTAGCGTAGCAGCGACCGCCGCCACGTTCCAGCGAAACGACCCTGCCTCACCCTTGCGACGAAGGCAGGTACGGCATCGGATTGACCGGCTTGCCGTCGCGCCGCACTTCGAACAGCAACGCAACACGCGAGTTGTCGAGGTCGCCCATCTCGGCGATCTCGTCGCCCTGTCGCACGATGTCGCCTGTCTTCACGAGCAACCTGCGGTTATGCGCATAGGCGGTCAGGAAATCCGCGTTGTGCTGGACGATGATCAGGCTGCCGTAATCGTTCAGGCCGGTGCCGGCGTACATCACGCGGCCGTCGGCCGCGGCGCGGACCGGGTCGCCCGGCCGGCCGGCGATCTGGATGCCGCGGTTCTGCCCCGGCCGGAACCCGTCGACGATCTTGCCGTTGGCGGGCCACTTGAGCGCGACACCGCCTGCATGCCGCTTCGTTTCCTTGACGACCTGACGATCGCTCGCGGTCGACGCGGTGGCCTGCGCCGATGCCGGGCTGCTCCCCGCGCCATTGCTCGCAGCCGACGACGCGGCCTGCATGCCGGCTGCGCCCGGCGGCGGCAACGGCTGCTGCCTGACGATGCGCAGCACCTGCCCCATACACAGCCTGCCGTTCGCGCCCAGCTTGTTCCAGGTGCGCAGGTCGGCAATGCTGCAGCCGTTCGCGGACGCGATGCCCGTCAGCGTGTCGCCGCGCTTCACGATGTACTTCTGCGCAACGAGAATCGGCGCGGGAGGCGGGGTGACGGCCGCCGGCGCAACGGCCGGCGGGCTCGACGGTAATGACTGTGCCGCCAGCGTGTCGCTCGGCGGAACGGACTGCGTGCTTGCACAACCGGCCATGACGAGCACGGCGGCCAGGCCCGGCAGCCACGCCGCGTGACGGTGAATCTCGCGCGATTTCATGGACGATCCGACTCCGGTTTGACAATCTTTCAAGCATCTCAAAAACGGAACGGCCGACGTGTAACCGGATGAAAACAATGATGACAAACGATCACGAACTGGATGTCGGCCGGCATTCGCTACCGGTAATACGGTCCGATTCGGAAAAACTTGATGGTCTTTTCGCGCGGGAACGGAAGAATTTTCGTTCTATAAAACTATGGTGAACTCATTTTGATAGGCGCCGCAGCGTGCCAATGCGGCGCGCCGCGACGCTCAACGCAGCCACGCGGCGAGTTCGGAACAGGCCCACGCGATGCCGATGCACAGGAACAGCACGTGCAGCGCGATCTTGAACGACACGCCCCACGATGGATCGATCCGCATGACAGGCTCCCCCGGTTGATGTGCGGCCATGATCCGTCATCGATCGTGCCCCGAAAATTCGGAACCGGCGAATCGGGCCTCAGGCCAAGCCTGAGACCCCGGCCGCGGTTCCCTGCTAACTTATCGGCCATTCCAACACGATCACCCCCACCCTCATGCGCTTCGACCTGACCGACCTGCGGCTCTTCCTGAACATCTGCGAGGCCGGCACGATCACGAGCGGGGCCGAGCGGACCCACATCACGCTGCAGGCCGCGAGCGAACGCATCCGCGGCATGGAGGACGAGCTCGGCGTACCGCTGCTGCACCGGACCAAGGCGGGCGCGCAGGCCACCGACGCAGGCCGCGCGCTCGAACACCACGCGCGCACCGTGCTGCAGCAGATCGACCACATGCGCGGCGAACTGCAGCAATTCGGCCAGGGGTTGCGCGGGCATATCCGGCTGCTGTGCAACACGGCGTCGCTGAGCGAATACCTGCCCGACGCGCTGGCCGACTACCTGCCGCATCACCCGAAGCTGTCGATCAGCGTCGAGGAGCGCTCGAGCCAGGAGATCGTGCATGCGATCCGCAACAAGACAGCCGAGGTCGGCATCGTCGCCGATTCGGTCGGGCTCGGCGGGCTCGAACAGAAGCCGTTCCGCGAGGACTGGCTGATCGTCGTCGTGCCGGCCGCGCATCCGCTCGCGTCACACGACAAGGTTGCGTTCGACACGATCGCCGACGCCGACTTCATCGGCCTCACCGACGGCAGCGCGCTGCAGGTGCATCTCGCCGACCAGGCGCGCGCGCTCGGCAAGCGGATCCGCTACCGCGTGCAGCTGAAGAGCTTCGACGCGATCTGCCGCGTGATCGCCAGCGGCGTGGGCATCGGCATCGTGTCGCGCCATGCGGCCGAGCGCGCGATGCAGACGATGGACGTGCGGCTCGTCGAGCTGTCCGATCCGTGGAGCCACCGCCGCCTGAAGCTGTGCGCGCGGTCGTTCGACGCGCTGCCGAAGTACACGCGGGAGTTCGTGGCGTTTCTGTCGGGCGACGCACCGCCGCCGTAACGCGCGCCGCGCCCGACTCGCCCCATCGACAGACGGAGACTTGGCCATGACCGATACCGATCTCGCCACCCGCTATCGCGCGTATATCGACTGCCTGAACCGGCAGGACTGGACGTCGCTCGGCGAGTACGTGTCCGACGACGTGATCCACAACGACCGGCCGCTCGGCCTCGCCGGTTACCGCGCGATGCTGGAACAGGATTTCCGCGACATTCCCGATCTGCGTTTCGAGATCCGGCTGCTCGTGTGCGAGCCGCCGCGCGTCGCGTGCCGCCTTCGCTTCGCGTGTTCGCCGAAAGGGACGTTCATGGGGCTCGCCGTCGACGGCCGCAAGGTCACGTTCGCCGAGAACGTGTTCTACGAGTTTCACGCAGGCAAGATCCGCCAGGTGTGGTCGGTGATCGACAAGGCGGCGATCGAAAAGCAGCTTTGAACGTCGTCGAAACGACGGGTCGTGGCGTGCGGTGGCCGGTGGTCAGGGGTGACTCCATGCACTTCGATTCTTATGGATAACGTTTTCTCTCATTACGTGTCGAGAACCCGTTTCCGTGTCATGCTCCGCCCGCCACGCCAACGCGCGATCGCTCTCGCGCGATGACCGCTCGACCATCAGGAAAATCCCGGCGATTCACGCATCATTCCGATTCCCCTCCCACGCCCTCTGCTCCCGCCATCCGGGTTTCTACCGGCGCATCCGATGTGAAAGTTCATTGACATCACGCCGGTCGATGCCTAAATTTGGAAAACGTTTTCCATTGCTTGCGCGCGAGGCCGGCCACGGCCCGTGCAGGGGAAACGCTTGCCCGCTCGACCGTGAATCAAGGCCGTCCGTCCCCAGGGAATCAGGTGGCAGGACGACGGCCGGGTACGGGCATCGAGCGCGGTATCGGCCACACGTGCCCGTGCTTCACCACTATTCAAAACTGGAGACACCATGCATTCGCGCAGCAGATTCGCGCTCGGCGCCGCGCTCAGCGCCCTTTCCGTCGTGCTCGTCAGCGCGTGCGGCGGCAACGACGTGACCGCCACGCCGTCGCCGCCCGCTTCGTCCACCCCGCCCGCGCTCGCGGCGAACTCGCTGCAGGCGCTCGTCTACGGCGCGGCCGACACGAGCGTGCCGGCCGGCACGGACACGCCGATCACGATGATGGGCCAGATGCGCGCGCTGTTCGACCTGATCCGGAAGTCGCCCGACTTCACGCAGGTCGTGATGGATCTCGGCGACGGCACGCCCGTCCACGTGCTCGACACGAACACCGGCGACAAATTCCTGCCCGGCAAGCTCGCGCTCGGCCTGTCGTACATCCTGATCGACATGAAGTCGAAGAACGATCCGCAATACGCGAGCTACCTCGCGACCTACCAGAAGATCACGACCGCGATGATGGCGCAGTCGGGCGGCAACTATACGTATGCGAATACGTCGTGGGGCGAGTACTACTATCTCGTCGCGCTGAACAACCTGCAGGCGCACGGGATGCTCAACGAAGTCTTCAGCGACGCGATGCTCGCGACGCTGCAGCAGCGGCTGCGGTTCTGCGACATGTTCGGCCCCGACGCGAGCGGCAAGGTCGACACGTGCCCGGCCGCCGGCACGCCGATCGACATCGCGTCGCTCAACACCGCACAGAACTACTATGCGGTGTCCTACGGAATCGCCGGGCTGCGCCAGAAGCTCGGCTGGAGCAGCCCGTCGTTCGCATCGAAGACCGATCCGTCGGTCGCGACGATGGGCGCGCGCGACGCGTTGCTGTACACGCTCACGAACCATATCCGCAACGACTCGTCGGGCGGGTTCTCGGACGAAGCGTCGAACACGCACACGACCTACTACGACCAGGCGCGCTTCGACCGCTACAGCACGCTGCTGATCGGCGAAGTGACCGAGCGCACGTTCGAGATGGGCAACGAAGCGAATTTCACGCCTGAACTGAAGGGGTATCTGCGCAAGTCCGTCGACCTGATCCTGCCGCAGCTGAACGGCGACGGCGAAGGCTTCAACTACGGCCGTTCGATCGGCCCGTACGGCGATTCCGCGTTCATGGAAGTGCTGACGGCCGCGGCCAACGCCGGCGTGCTGTCCGACCAGGAGAAGCAGGTCGCCTACACGTTCATCACGAAGGCGGCGCATCGCTTCGACACGTTCTGGTACGACCCGTCGCTGCCGACGCCCTCGGTGAACATGTGGGTCAAGGGTCGCGGCACGGACGCGTATCGCGGCAAGCCGCGCGTGATGGGCGAGAACTTCAGCCTGCTGCACCAGTACCTGTACGTGAACGCGTGGTGGAACAAGCTCGGCTTCGGCGGCAAGGCACCGATGGCCGACGCCGACTACAACGCATGGCTCGACGCGCGCCCGCACTACACGCTCACCTGGTACAACCAGCCGAACGACCCCGCGCATCCGTACAGCGCGGCGCTGGTGACCGTGCGCGACGGCCGGCGCGTGATCAACCTGAACCTCAGCCAGGCGCCCGACTACAACTCGTTCACGCCGTACTACCCGGTGCCGTCCTCCGACAAGCTGACCTACGGCACGACCGATCTCGGCTACGCGTTGCTGATTCCGCAGGTGTCGTACAACGGCAAGACCTACATTCCCGTCACGTACTACAAGAACCTGAATGTCCAGCAAGTCAACGGGCAGGTGATCGTGTCGTTCGATACCGCGAAGTTCCGGCTCGCATCGAAGAACGCGGCGTACACGACGGATCTCGACCTCCAGGTGCACACGGTGCTGACGTTCGCGCACGGCTCGGTGGCGCGCAGCGACACGCTGAGCACCGGCACGCTCACCGGCAACCTGTCGGTCGAAACGGACTTCACGTCGTTCGCGGATTTCGCGTCGACGCAGGCCAACGGCGACGGCGTGTCGGTCGCGTACGCGAACAGCCCCGCGACCGGTTATGCGGCGGCCGGGTTCGACAACTGCGCGCTGTCCGCCTTCGATACGGTGAACGGCACGACGAATCCGCTGTCGACGACGCCGATCGGCCAGTTGCATTCGAACTTCGCGTGCACGACGAAGCCGTTCGCACTCGGCGCGGGCGCGACCCGTACGTTCGGATGGACGCTGAAGTACGCCGACCCGGCCTGAGCGGGGTGACCCGCGCCCGGTGAATGCGCCCGAAGCCGGTTTCGTCAGCCGGCTTCGGGATCGTCACGGACAGCGGGGATCACGCTCGCCGGCGATGCCCGCTCACCGCCACCCCGAAGCCGCCATGTACGCGCCGAGCGCGATCAGCCCGACGAAGAAGCAGCGCTTGAACGCCTTCTCGCTCATCACGCGCCGTGCATACTGCCCGCCGGCCATACCCGCCAGCGCCGGCACGAGTGCGAGCGCCGACACGCCGAGATCGACCGTCTCCAGCGCACCCGTCACGCGCAACTGCAGGCCGAGCACGATCGTCGAGGCGGTGAACGACAGCCCGAGCGCCTGGATCAGGTCGTCCTTCGACAGCCGCAGCGCCTGCAGGTACGGCACGGCCGGCACGACGAACACGCCGGTCGCGGCCGTCACGACACCCGTCAGGTAGCCGACCACGGCCGACAGCCATTTTTCGTGGCGCCCCGGCGCGGGCAGCCGCGCGGCGGCGAGCCCCCACAGTCCGTAGAGGATCAGCACCACGCCGAGCGCCGCATGCGTCCAGGTGCTGCCGGCCGCGAGCGCGGGCAGTCCGCCCGTCAGCGTGCCGATCGTCAGGCCGGCGAGCAGCGGCCACAGCCTGCGCAGCAACGGCCCGAACGACGGGCCGAGCCACAACTGCCACACGTTGGTGATGAACGACGGCACGAGCAGCAGGCTCGCGGCGGCCGACGGCGGCATCGCGAGCGTCAGCAAGCCCATCGCGATGGTCGGCAGGCCGAGCCCGATCATTCCCTTGACCGCGCCGGCCAGCAGGAAAACCACCGCGACGATCGTCAGCGTGTGAATGTGCATGAAAGGCATTCCGTCCGGTTGAGTACGGCGCCGATGGTGAACCCCGATCGCGCCGCCCGCCATCTGGCTTTGCCTGAGGCTGGCTCGGGCCTGCCGCGCGGAGCCGGCGCGGCCGGCGCACGTGCGCATTCGCACACCGCGCCACCGTCCGGCGCACGCCCGCCTTCGTTCAACGCAGGTCGCGTGCGCCGGCTATCGGCCCGACCGATCCGTCCCCGTGAAATGCCCCCCCGTCACTGCTCGCTGTCGAGGTGAGCCATCTGTGCGGCCGGATAGCGCTCACCGGCAGCCGCCCCGGCGGGAACCGCCGCTTCGATGCGCATGATGTCATTGACCGTTAGTTGCATTTCAGCCGCCTGTAACGCGTCCTGGAGTTGCGTGCGCTTGCGCGCGCCGATCAGCGGCACGATATCGCCGCCGCGCGACAGCACCCACGCGATCGCGACCTGCGCGGGATTGCTGCCCTTCTCGTCGGCGATGGCGCGCAGCGCATCGACGAGCGCGAGGTTGTGCGCGAGGTTCTCGCCCTGGAAGCGCGGGCTTGCCGCGCGGAAATCGCGCTCGCCCTGCCGCGCCGTGCTCCAGCGCCCGCCGAGCAGCCCGCGCGACAACACGCCGTAGGCCGTCACGCCGATCCCGAGTTCGCGGCACGCGGGCAGGATCCCGGCCTCGATACCGCGCGACAGCAGCGAATATTCGATCTGCAGGTCGGAGATCGGCGCGACGGCCGCCGCGCGGCGGATCGTGTCGACGCCGGCTTCCGACAGGCCGATATGGCGCACGTACCCGGCCTTCACGAGATCGGCGATCGCGCCGATCGTCTCCTCGATCGGCACCGCCGGATCGACGCGCGCCGGCCGGTAGATGTCGATGTAGTCGGTGCCGAGCCGTTTCAGCGAGTACGCGACGAAGTTGCGGATCGCCGCCGGCCGCGCGTCGTAGCCCGCAAACCCGCCGGACGGATCGCGCAGCGCGCCGAATTTCACGCTGATCAGCACCTGGTCGCGTGCCCGGCCGCGCAGCGCATCGCGGATCAGCATCTCGTTGTCGCCCATTCCGTAGAAATCGCCGGTGTCGAGCATCGTGATGCCGTGGTCGAGCGCCGCGTGCAGCGTCGCGATGCTCTCGGCGCGATCGGCCGGCCCGTAGAAGTCCGACATTCCCATGCAGCCCAGCGCGAGCGCCGATACCCGCGGGCCCGACCGGCCCAGTTCACGCCTATCCATGTCCGTTTCCTCGAGTGATGAATCAACAGGCAGGATTCTGGGCGCATCGCGACGCACGATAAATGCGAAACACTCCACCAAACCATTCGACGCTGATTAACAATGGAGCCTGTCCATCCGCCCACACCCCCGCCCCGCATGGATCATCTGCATGCAATGCGCATCTTTGCGCGCGTCGCCCATCTCGGCAGCTTCACGAAGGCGGCCGAGCAGTTGCAACTGCCGCGCCCGACGGTCAGCAACGCCGTCCAGTATCTGGAAAAGCACCTGAAGGTCCGCCTGCTGCAGCGCACGACGCGGCGCGTCGCGCTGACGGCCGAGGGTGCGACCTACTACGAGCGCTGCATGCGGTTGCTGGCCGATCTCGACGATGCGGAAACGCTGTTCGAGGACGCCGGCGCGACGCCGCGCGGCGCGATCCGCGTCGACCTGCCCGAGCGCTTCGCGGTGAACCAGATGATTCCGGCGCTACCGGATTTCCACGCACGCTACCCCGACCTGCGCGTCGTGATCGGCACGACCGACCGCTTCGTCGATCTCGTCGCCGACGGCATCGACTGCGCGGTGCGGGTCGGCACGATGTCCGACACGTCGCTCGTCGCGCGGCGCATCGGCGAGCTGGCGCAGATCAACTGCGCGGCGCCCGCGTATCTGGCGCGCCACGGCACGCCGCGCTCGCCGGACGAGCTGCCGGACCACGTCGCGGTCGGCTATTTCTCGAGCCGAACGGGCCGTGAGCTGGACTGGGAATATGCGGACATGGATACGGGCGAGCTGCACGCGGTCAAGATGCGCAGCGTCGTGTCGGTCAACAGCTCGCAGGCGTATCTCGCGTGCTGTCTCGCGGGCCTCGGGCTGATCCAGGCGCCGCGCGAAGGGCTCGGGCCGCTGCTGGCGGACGGCTCGCTGGTCGAGGTGCTGCCGGAATGGAATGCCGAGCCGCTGCCCGTGTCGGTGGTGTTTCCGACCGGGCGGCATCTCGCGCCGCGCGTGCGGATTTTCGTCGACTGGCTCGCGGAGACGCTCGGCGGCCCGTACCGGGCGGGCTGACGCGGGCTGGGGCCGGGGCGCCGGCCCCGGCCGGTCGAACCGCTCAGAACTTGTGGCGGATCGCGGCGCGCACCGCGAACTGGTTCGACGATGCCGACGGCCCGTCCGTCCCGACCACGTAGCCGCCGTCGGCCGCGGTGCCGGTCTTGTCGCCCGCAACCTTCTGCCATGCGCCCTGCAGGTAAACGTCAGTGCGCTTCGACAGGCTGTAGTCGGCCATCAGGCCGACCGTGTGGTATTTCGGCTTGAACGATCCGGCCGCGGCATCGAACTTGCCGTCCGTGTACACGTACTGCGCGCCGAGATAGAAATCGGGCGTGAGCTGGTACTTGCCGTTGATCTCGAAGTTCTGGAACTTCGTCGCGGTCAGCCCGAGGCCGGCGAACGTCGAAGCCGGCAGGTAGACCGTCGATACCGGATTCTTCACGTCCGTCTTCGTGTAGACGAAACCGACCGTGGCCTGGCCGAACGTGTAGTTGACGCCGCCGCCGAAGATCCGCAGGCGGTCGGCGACGAAGTTCGCGTCATCCGCGGCGATCGCGCCCGCGTTGCCGACCCCCGGGTTGTTCGCCTGCAGGTACGCGGCCGCGACCTGCAGCCCGGCCAGCGAATACTGCGCACCGAGGCTGTACTGCCGGTTGTTCGAGAAGCCGGTGCTGTTGCTGAAGCTGTACGTGCCGCCGAACGTCAGGCCGTTCCAGTCGGCGCTCGCATACTTGACCGTGTTGTTGACGCGGAACGAGTTGTCCGTGTTGTCGTTGTCGAACGGGTGCGAGAACAGCGTGCCGCCCCAGTTGCCGTTGGCCGTGAGCGGCGCCAGGTAGTCGACGACGGAGTCGTACTGGCGGCCGAAGGTCAGCGTGCCGAAGCGCGACTCGGAGAGCCCGACGAACGCCTGGCGGCCGAACATGCGGCCGCCTTGCCCGAGCCGGCCGTTGTTGACGTCAAAACCGTTTTCCAGCGTGAAGATCGCCTTCAGCCCGCCGCCGAGATCCTCGCTGCCCTTCAGGCCCCAGCGGCTGCCCTGCGCATAACCGCTCGTGAGCTGGTAGTTCGACTTTCCGACCCCATTCACATTCACGTTGTTCGTGTAGTTGAAGCCTTCGTCGATCACACCGTACAGCGTCACGCTGTTCTGGGCGAAGACCGGCGCGGCGAAAGCGGCCAGCGCGGCGGCAAAAATGACGTGCTTCTTCATGACGGATCTCCGGAGCCGGGGCCGGGCGAGTCGCGCGCCCGGCGAATGTTTGATCTGTTGTATGGGTGGCCCGCAGGGCGGACGACGCGGTGTGCGGCCGCGTGAGGACAAAATGGTGTCACGTCGCAAACCGTCCGTCCATCGGGGCATGTGAACCCTGCGCAAAACGTTGCGCTCGTCCAACTGCCCCGCCGCGCGGACAACCTGACCCGGCTTATCGGCAGCGGCGGGACGCGCCGCCATCCGCGTAAACCCGGGGCCTGGCGCATCGGTGGCACAATGCGCATCCGTTCGTCATTTCTTCACGAAGTCATGCTTCACCCCGATTCATGTGCGGCGCGCACCGGCCGTGCACGCGGCCCGCGCCGGAAGGCGGCCCGATGACCGCGCCGGCCCGGGCCGGCCGCTACGCCGAGCTCGATTTCTTTCGCGGCCTCGTGCTGCTCGTCATCGTCGTCGACCACATCGGCGGCAGCATCCTGTCGCGCGTGACGCTGCACGCGTACGCGCTGTGCGACGCGGCCGAGGTGTTCGTGTTCCTCGGCGGCTTCGCGACGGCGATCGCGTACAACTCGCTCGCCGAGCGGCACGACGAAGCCGCCGCGCGCCAGCGCTTCATCCGGCGCGCGTTCGAGATCTACCGTGCGTTCCTCGTGACGGCCGGCCTGATGCTGCTGATCACGGCCGTGCTGAACGCATTCGCGATCGACGGCCCGAACATGCCGACCAACGATCTCGACGGCCTGCTCCACAAGCCGCTCGCCGCGCTGCGCGACATCCTGCTGTTCCGCCGCCAGCCGTACCTCGCGTCGGTGCTGCCGATGTACGCGTTCTTCGCGCTGCTCGTCCCGCTCACGCTGCCGCTCGCACGCACGCAGCCGTGGCTGCTGCTCGCGTTCAGCGGCTCGCTGTGGTTCGCGGCGCCGCACGTCGCGCGCTTCCTGCCGACCGTCGAAGGCGCGCCGTGGGACTTCAACCCGTTCGCGTGGCAGTTCCTGTTCGTGCTCGGCGTGATCGCGCGCTGCCAGCCCGTCTACCAGACGCTCGCGCCCAAGCCGCAGGGCTGGCTGCTGACGGCCGTGTCGCTCGCGATCGTCGCGGCCGGCGCGTACTACCGGCTGCGCATCGAACCGTTCCCGACCGATCCGTCGATCAAGCAGAACCTCGGCGCGCTGCGGCTCGCGAACTTCCTCGCGATCGCGTGGCTCGCGGCCAAGCTCGTCCACCTCGGCTGGATGAAGAAGGTCGCGCACGCGATGCCGTGGATCGGCACGATCGGCCGGCAGGGGCTGCTGTGCTTCGTCGCGGGCACCGGCATCTCGCTCGCGGTCGATTCGCTGCTTTACCAGGCGACCGAGGGCTATCTCGACGTGAAACTCGGGCTGACCGCCGACGTCGTCGCGATGGGCCTGCTGTATCTCGTCGCCAAACTCTACGGGCCGCTCGTCGCGCGGCTGCCGTTCCGATCGCGGCGATGACGCGCCGCGCCGTCATGCGCCGCTGCTACGATAGCCGGCGCCTCTCCTGAAACGATTCGACATGCGCCGACTCGCCCTTCCGTTCGCCCTCGCCCTGATCGCCGGCTCCATCGCCACCGCCCGCGCCACGCCGCCCGCGCCGGCGGCACCGCCCGCGCCGCCGCCGGCCGTCCAGACCGCGACGACCCCGTCGGCCGCCCAGGAGCCCGCGCTCAATCCGGGCAGCAGCGTCGTGCTGCGCACGTTCCGGTCGGCGTCGCTGAAGCGCGACTGGTCGTACACGGTCTACCTGCCGCCCGGCTACAACCCGGAAGGCGCGCGCTACCCGGTGATGTACCTGCTGCACGGCAATGCCGGCAACGCGAACGACTGGGTCACGCAGGGCCGGCTGCAGGCCACCGCCGACACGCTGATCGAGCGCCGCGAGATTCCGCCCGTCGTGATCGTGATGCCGCAAGGCGGCACCGACTGGTACGTCGACCGCAAGGAGAAGATGCAGAGCGCGTTCCTCAACGACCTGCTGCCCGAAGTCGAAGCGCACTTCGCGGTGTCGAACCAGCGCGCGGGCCGTGCGATCGGCGGCGTGTCGATGGGCGGCTTCGGCGCGCTGCGCTTCTCGCTGCTAGAACCGGGGCTGTTCTGCGGCGCGATGCTGCTGAGCCCCGCGATCTACGCGAACGAGCCGCCGCTCAATTCCGCCGCGCGCTACGTCGGCGTGTTCGGCGACCGGCAGTTCGATCCGCGCGTGTGGCACGAACTCAACTACCCGGCGCTGATGCGCGGCTATTTCGCGCGCAGCTGGCGAATCCCGATGTTCATCGCGGCCGGCGACGACGACCTGACCATCCAGGCCGAATCGAGCGTGCTGTACACGCACCTGCGCCGCGCGCAGAACCCGGCCGAACTGCGCATCGTCGACGGCGGGCATACGTGGGACGTCTGGCGCGGGCTGCTCGGGACGGGACTGAAGTACGCGCTCGAGTGCGTGAAGTGATCGCGCGCGGGCGCGACCCCGCCCGTTTTCACCCGGCCGGACGGTGACCGGCCGGCCGCAGGCCGTCGCCCCGTCCCATGCGCTGCGCACGCCGTCCCGGCGCGCCCGGGCCTGACGGCGGGCTCAAAGCCACGTGCCGCCCTGCCGCTCGTCCGGCTCCCCGGCGAGCGCATCGAAATCGTGAATCCAGTCCAGGTGATGCAGCACGCTGTCGCGCTCGGCCAGACGCGCGTTGCGTGCCTGCGCGGCCGGCCCGTCGGGCAGGTGAAGCACGTCAGCCACGGAAATCGACGCGTACTGCACCTTGCGCGTGCGGCCGCGACGCAGCCGCTCGTACGCTTCCTGCGCTTCGCGCCAGTTGCCCGGCCCGGCCAGCGCCAGTTGCGCCGCCAGCACCACCGCATCCTCGATCGACTGGTTCGCGCCCTGCCCGTGGTGCGGCACCAGCGCATGCGCGGCGTCGCCGATCAGCGTCACGCGCCCGCGGCTCCAGCGGCCGAGCGGCGGCCGATGGAACAAGCCCCAGCGCTGGCTGATCGGCACCGCGGTGATCATCTGCACCACCGCCGGATGCCAGTCCCTGAATACACGCAGTTGCTCGCCCTCTTCCGACGGCATCACCCAGTCGCGCGACGGCCACGGTGACGGATGACGCTCGACCAGCAGGAAATTCTGGTCGCCGCCGTCGCCGATCGGATAGTGCAGCAGGTGCCCGTGCGGCCCGATCCAGTACTGCAGCGTTTCGGGATCGGGCAGCAGGCTCAGCCGCGCGGCCGGCACCACGCCGCGAAACCCCGAACAGCCCGAATACAGCGCATCGTCGTAGCCGAGCATCCAGCGCCGCGTGATCGAGCGCGCGCCGTCGGCGCCGACCACGAGATCGGCGTCGATGCGCACGCCGTTGTCGAACGCCAGCGTGACGCGATCGGCGTGCTGCACGAGATCGGTCAGCCGGTGGCCGAGATGGATGCTGTCGAGGCCGACCGCCTTCGACAGCACGGCCTGCAGATCCGCGCGATGCACGCCCCAGTACGCGCCGCCGAATTGCCGGCGATAGTCGGGCTCGCCGCGATGATGACCGATCACCGCGCCGCTGCGGCCGTCGCGATAGACGAGCCCCGGGATGTCCGCGCACACCGCGTCGAAGGCCGCACGCAGGCCCATGCGTTCGTAGAAGCGCGTCGCATTGGCCGACAGCGCGACGGCCGCGCCGACTTCGCGCAGCACCTCCGTCTGTTCGTAGATCTGCGCGTCGATGCCGTGCTCGCGCAGCGCGAGCGCGAGCGTCAGGCCGCCGATCCCGGCGCCGACGATCGCAATCTTCAGGTTCGTCTGCATGATGAAGGTGTCTCCGATATTCCGATGTGGGGTGTGCGACGTGCGCAGCGGCCATGCCGATTGCATGGGCCGTATCGGTATTCTCGGGAGCCGACTTTCATTCCACAATAAAATGAAATGAATCTGCATCATCACCGGATGCAATGAACCGGGCGAGGCAAAACCCATGGAACTGAGCGATATCGACCTCAACCTGCTGCTGCTGTTCCAGCGGCTGATGCAGGAACGGCGCGTGTCGAGCGTCGCCGAGCAGATGAACATGAGCCAGCCGGGCGTGAGCAACGCGCTCGCGAAGCTGCGCCGCCGGCTCGGCGATCCGCTGTTCGTGCGCGGGCCGGGCGGCGTGGTGCCGACGCCGTTCGCGCTGCGCCTGGCGGAACCCGTGTCGCACGCGCTCGCGACCCTGCACGCCGCGCTCAATCCCGAGACCGGTTTCGATCCGCTGCGCGCCACGCGCACGCTGACGATCGGCATGACCGACATCGGCGAAGTCGTGTTCCTGCCCGCGCTCCTCGAACACCTGTCGCATGCGGCGCCGGGCATCGCGCTCAATACCGTGCGCAACACGAGCATCAACCTCGGCGACGAAATGGCCGACGGCCGCGTCGATCTCGCGATCGGCCTGCTGCCGCAGCTCAAGGGCGGCTTCTATCAGCGCCGGCTGTTCGATCAGCGTTATGTGTGCCTGTTCCGGCGGGGGCATCCGCTCGAGGACGCGCCGCTGACGGTCGACGCATGGCGCAATGCCGAACATCTGGTCGTGGTGTCGGCCGGCACCGGTCACGGGCAGGTGGACGAATGGCTGAAGCGCCGTCGCGTGACGCGACAGGTGCGGCTGACGGTGCCGCATTTCATGAGCGTCGGTTACATCCTGCAGCGCACCGACCTGATCGCGACGGTGCCCGAGCATCTCGCGCAACAGCTCGCCGCACCGTTTTCGCTGGGCTGGCGCGCACTGCCCGTCGCGCTGCCGGGGACGCCGATTCACATGCTCTGGCATGCACGGGTCAACCAGGACGAAGGGAACCGGTGGCTGCGCGACGTCGTGGTCGATCTGTTTGCGCAGACCGGCACGCGGGCACGCAGGGCCGTGCCCGGCCGGACGAAGTAGTCAGCCGAGCGTGCGTTGCGATGTCGCCCGGACATGCGCGCCGCGCATTTCGACTACATTGCCGAATGCGGCGATGATCCCGGTCACCGGCCGCCTCGTCCTCTTTCAACCAGCAGGAAATCAAGCCATGTCTGTCTCGATGAAGAAATTCGCAGCCGTCACCGGCGCCGGCTCCGGCATCGGTCGCGCAGCGGCCGTCGCGCTCGCCCAGGCGGGATTCACCGTCGCGCTGCTCGGTCGCACGGAGGCCTCGTTGCGCGAAACGCAGGACGCGATCCGCGCCGCCGGCGGCGATGCGCACGCGTTTCCTGCGGACGTCACCGACGAAGCATCGGTCGACCGCGCGTTTGCGCAGATCGCGCAGCAGTTCGGCCGGCTCGACGTGCTGTTCAACAACGCCGGCCGCAACGCGCCGCCGGTTCCGCTCGACGAATACGAATTCGACGTGTGGAACGGCGTCGTCGCGACGAACCTGACCGGCGTCTTTCTGTGCGCGCGGGCCGCATGGCGCCTGATGAAAGCGCAAACGCCGCAGGGCGGCCGCATCATCAACAACGGCTCGATCTCGGCGCATGCGCCGCGCCCTGATACGATCGCGTACACGGCCACCAAGCATGCGGTGACCGGCATCACCAAGGCGCTGGCGCTCGACGGCCGCCGGTACAACATCGCGTGCGGCCAGATCGACATCGGCAACGCCGCGACGTCGCTGACGGAACGGATGACGCAAGGCGTCCCGCAAGCCGACGGCAGCCTCGCGCCCGAGGCGCGGATGGACGTCACGCACGTCGCGAACGCGATCGTCCAGATGGCGAACCTGCCGCTCGACACGAACATCCTGAACATGACGATCATGGCGACGGCCATGCCGTTCGTCGGGCGGGGGTAAGCGCGCGGCGACATCGAATCCCGTTCGGGCCGCCTGCGTCCGCGGCGCTGCATCGCCGGGCCGGCCCGAATCAGCTCTGCTCAGGTCGCCGCGAGATATCGCTGCGGCGATTCGCCCGTGATCCGTCGGAACATGACGATGAACGCGCTCGCGCTGCGATACCCGAGATCTTTTGCCACCTGCGCAACCGACTGGCCGAGCGCGAGGCGCGTGATCGCTTCCGCGACGCGCATCTGCTGCCGCCAGGCCACGAACGTCAGCCCCGTTTCGGCATGCAGCCGGCGCGCGAGCGTACGGCCGCTCGCGCCGAATTGCTCGCCCCAGAAGTCCAGCGTGAGATCGCTCGCGGGGTCGTTCATCATGTGCTCGCACAGCTTGAGCAGGCGCTCATCGCGCGGCAAGGGCACACCCGGCTCCGCGAGGCTCGGCGTTTCCGCCAGCACTTTCATCAGCAACGACGCGGCGAGCCCGGCGCGGCTCGTGGCCGTATAAGTGTCCGCCCCGTCGACCACCGTGAGCGCGAGTTCCCGCAGCAACACCGACACGGCGATGACCGCCGGGTCTTCCCAAGGCCACGGAAACACTTCGGGTTCCACATAGACGCTGCATAGCGCGGTGTCGCCCACCGCGTGCAGTTCGTGATCGACGTCCGAAGGCAGCCATACCGCCCGCGACGGCGGGAGCGTCCACGTTCGGGCCGGCGTGAGCACGCGGACGACGCCCTTGGCTGCAAAGACGAGCTGGCCATGGCGATGCTGATGCCAAGCCACGCGTTCGCCTTGACGGTAGTTCACGAGGGTCGCCGCCACTTGGCGCGGCAGCGGCACCCGCGCCAGCGGATAGCGCTTGAGCAGGAAGGCCTTCATCGGAGATGGTCGAAAGGAAGTGCGCCATGATATTTCAAATTCACCAAATTCTGTCAAAAATTCGATATCGCGTGTCTACCTTTCGGCTGCACGAGGCATTAATCTCCTTATCCATCAACGGTTACGGCCAAACCCCGTTCTCCATATTTAATACGTCTCATTCTTATCTATGAGACACAACACGTGTAGCCAGCACGTCCGCACGACCTCCGACGACTTATGCCTCCGATTGCCTCATTGCTCCGCTACTCACGCTGGTTGCTGCCGGTCGCGCTGCTCGCGAGTCTCGCGAGCGGCTTCGCGAACGCAGCGCTCGTGGCACTCATCAACCAGGCGTTGCAAGCGTCGAGCGCGCAGCTGACGCACCTGGGCATGCGCTTCGTGCTGCTCGCCGCGCTGGTGCTCGTGACGCGCATCGGCTCGCAGGCGCTGTTCATGTATCTCGGTCAACGCGTCAAGGCTCAACTGCGCATGCAGACGATCGGACGCATTACCGCCGCGTCGTTCCGCGATCTGGAGCGGTGCGGCGCGGCCCGCGCGGTGGGCGCGCTGACCCAGGATCTCGACAGCATCGTCGTGTTCTTCGTGAGCCTGCCCTCCATTGCGATGCAGGGCGCCGTGATCGTCGGCTGTCTCGCGTACCTTGGCACGCTCTCGCTGCCGATCCTCGCGGTCGCGCTGGGCGTGCTCGGGGCCGGCACGCTCGGCACGCAGCTGGTGAGCGCCCGTGCGCTGCGTCATCTGCGCGCCTCGCGCGACCGCGAGGACACGCTGCTGAACCAGTTTCGTGCGTTGTTCGACGGCGCCAAGGAACTCAAGCTGCATCGCGCACGCGCGAACGCGTTCGTCGGCAGCGAGCTCGCACCGCACGTGGAAGCGGTGCGCGTGCAGCGCACGCGCGGCTATGTGCTGCACGCGCTCGCGGCAAGCTGGGGCAATTTGCTGCTGTTCGGCTTCGTCGGCCTCACGACTTTCGTGCTCGCGCATCTGTTCGGCGCCGACGCACACGTCATGTCGGGCTACGCGCTCGTGTTCCTCTATCTGATCATGCCCGTCGAAGGATTGCTCGCGGCGCTACCGTCGCTCAATTCGGCGCGCGTTGCGTTCGAGCGCATCGGCGCGCTCGAAGCGGCGCTGCCTGCCGAACCAGGCAATCACGCCGATTCCGCCCCCGCCCCGGCCGAAGGATTCTCGCGTATCGCGTTCGAAGGTGTCGAACATCGCTATGTGCGCGAAAGCGACGACGGCCTGTTCACGCTCGGGCCCATCGATCTGACGTTCGACGCCGGAGAGCTCGTGTATCTCGTCGGTGGCAACGGCAGCGGCAAGACCACGCTCGCGAAGCTGCTCGTCGGCCTTTACGCGCCCGAGCGCGGCCGTCTGCTCGTCGACGGCGTCGCCGTGGACGACGCGACGCGTGCCGCGTATCGACAGCGATTCTCGGTGGTCTTCAGCGATTTTCATCTGTTCGATTCGCTGCTCGGCCTGACCGGCGAACGCGAAGGGATGGCGCGTACGTTGCTCGTCGCGCTGCAACTCGACCACAAGGTGCGCATCGAGCGCGGCACGTTCTCCACGCTCGCCCTTTCGCAAGGTCAGCGCAAGCGCCTCGCGCTGCTGGTCGCATTCCTGGAGGATCGACCGTTCTACGTCTTCGACGAATGGGCGGCCGATCAGGACCCGGCCTTCAAGGACGTGTTCTATCGCACGCTGTTGCCCGCGCTGAAGGCGAACGGCAAGACCGTGCTGGTCATCACGCACGACGATCGCTACTTCGATCTCGCCGACCGTCTCGTCAAACTCGAGAACGGACGCATCGCCGCGATGACCGCGGACACGGCCGGCGCGGACAACGCGGACAACGCGGACAATGCGCGGCGTACGGGCGGCAACGACATGGCGAGCGCGGCATGAGCGATATCGTGCGCGACGAAGCAGCCCGCTCCGCATGCGGCGACACCGGCAACGCCGCGACGTTCTCGCTCGAACGCGTGTCGTACGTCGCCAGCGGCCGTCCCCTGCTGCAATCGATCAATCTCGCGATCGAACCCGCATGCGTGACCGGGCTGGTCGGGCACAACGGTTCGGGCAAATCCACGCTCGTCAAATTGCTCGCTCGTCAGCTCGCCCCCACTGCCGGCACGATTCGCTACGCGGGCAAGCCGCTCGCCGACTGGGGCGCACGCCAGTTCGCGCGCCAGGTCGCGTATCTACCGCAGCAGACGCCGCCCACCGACGGCATGACCGTGCACGAACTGGTCGCCCTCGGGCGTTATCCGTGGCATGGCGCGCTCGGACGCTTCGGGGACGAAGACGCCGCGCACGTCGAGCGCGCGATGCGTGCAGCGGATGTGCTCCGTCACGCCGATCGCCCCGTCGACGTACTGTCGGGCGGCGAGCGTCAACGTGCATGGCTGGCGATGCTGGTCGCACAGGACTGCCGCTGCATGCTGCTCGACGAACCGACGTCGGCGCTCGACCTCAACCATCAGCTCTCCGTGCTCGAACTCGTGCGCACGCTCTGCGCGACGAGGGCGATGAGCGCCGTCGTCGTTCTGCACGACGTGAACATGGCCGCGCGGTTCTGCGACCGTATCGTTGCGCTGCGCGAGGGCCGTCTGCTGATGCGCGAGCGCGCCGCCGACATCATGGACCCGGTACACCTCGAATCGATCTACGGCGTGCCGATGCGCGTGAGCGCCGATCCGGTCAGCGGGCGGCGCCTGGGGTTTCCGGCATGAACCTGCTCGTCGCGAATCCGCGCCGCCGGCAACTGCTCGTCGCGCTCACCGCGCTCGCCGGCTCAGGCCCATGGTTCTCCGCGCGATGCGCCGCTGCGGCGGTCACACGGTTCCCGCACCGCATCGTGGTGCTCAACTGGGAACTGACGGAAACGCTGCTCGCGCTCGGGCGCGCGCCCGTCGGCATTCCGTTGCCCGACTGGTATGCGAGCGGCATCGTGACGCCGCCGTTGCCGTCCGGCGTCGCCGATGTCGGCCTGCTCTATCAGCCGAATTTCGAGGTGCTGCTCGCGCTCGCGCCGGATCTCATCATCGTCACGCCGGCCCATGCGGCGCTGATGACGCCGCTCCGACGCATCGCGCCGACGCTCACGCTGGGCACATACATGAGCGCTGCACGGCCGCTCGAAGTGCTCTGCGACGAAACATCCGCGATGGGGCGCGCGATCGATGCGCCGCTATGCGCCGCCGAGCTGATCGCCGACGCGCAACGGGAATTCGCGTCGGTGGCCACCCGGATCGCGAGCACCCGGGCTCACCCGGCGCGAGCCGTGATCGTCGCCGAAGCACTCGACGAGCGACATTTTCGCGTCTATGGCACGGGTAGCCTGTTCGACGACGTGCTCGCGCGCATCGGTGTCGACAATGCGGCCCATCCTCGCGACGCGGCGAGCCGCGCGGCCTCCACGCCATGGCGCACCTCCGTAACCGGTTCGGCCACCGTCGCGCTGGAACGCCTGTTCGATGTCCCGCACGCGGACATTCTGCTGATCGGGCCGCTGCGCGCCGACGTGCGTGCCGCGCTGAACCGGAGTCCGTTGTGGCGTGCGCTGCCTGCCGTGCGCGAGAAACGCGTCGCAGTACTGCCGGTGATCGCGGCTTTCGGCGGACTCGTGTCGATGCAGCGCTTCGCCGCGGCCGTCTCGATCGCCCTCGCCACACTCGAGCACGGCGGAGGCGGCCTTGCGTAACCTCGTGCTGGCCGGACGCGTCGCGCGGACAAGCGATCGGCGCCTGGCACTGGTCGGCGCCATGGCCGTACTCGCCGCCTGCCTCACCGTCACGGACGTGCATCGCGCACTCGCGGGCGCATCCTTTTGGCACGCGCTCGCGGCCACCGCCGACACGCAGGACGTGGGGGCCTTGCTCGTCCACTGCAGCCTGCTGCCGCGCGTCGCGATGACGCTGCTGTGCGGCGCCGCACTCGGTCTCGCGGGCACGCTGATGCAACAGGTGCTGCGTAATCCGCTCGCCGAACCCATGACGCTCGGGGTATTCCCGGGCGCGTATCTCACGCTGTCCGTCGCGACGATCTGGATGCCCGGCTGGTTGGCCATGGGTCGAAGCACGCTGGCGCTGGCGGGCGGCGCGGCCGCGATGCTCGTCGTGTTCGCGCTGGCATGGGCGCAACGTATGTCGCCGCTCGGCGTGATCCTCGGCGGCATGGTGGTGAACCTGTACTGCGGCGCAATCAGTCTCGCGATCTCGGTGGTGCATTTCGACAGGCTTGCGGGCTTGCAGATCTGGGGCGGCGGCGCGCTCGACCAGAACGGCTGGCAACCGACGCTGCATCTGGGCATGCAGCTCGCCGCCTGCGCGGGCGGCGCCGCACTGCTCTATCGTCCGCTGAATC
Organism: Burkholderia sp. COPS; assembly: GCF_019425585.1. Taxonomy (NCBI): domain Bacteria; kingdom Pseudomonadati; phylum Pseudomonadota; class Betaproteobacteria; order Burkholderiales; family Burkholderiaceae; genus Burkholderia; species Burkholderia sp. COPS. The sequence goes on from NZ_WIXR01000019.1 coordinate 121,145, forward strand.
TGTTCGACGCAGGCGACACGACGGCGCGCCATCTCGGTGTCACGGTCGGATGGGTGCGCGGCGCCGCGTTGTTCATCGCGGTCGCGCTCACGGCGTTCGTGGTCGCCGAAGTGGGCGTCATCGGCTTCATCGGCCTGGCCGCACCGTTGCTGGCCCGCCTGGCCGGCGCGCGGCAATTGCGCGCGCGGCTCGTGTGGTCACCGCTCACCGGCGCGGCGCTGCTGTGGCTCACCGATGAAATCGTGCGCACGGCCGCGCGGGCCGACCTGTTTTCCGCGCACGTGATCGCAACCGGAAGCGCGACCGCGATCGTGGGCGTGCCGCTGCTCGTCGGGTTGCTGCCGCGTTTGCGCACGCGGCCCGATGCGCATGCGGCAGCGGGCCCCCGGCAGGATCGCCGCGCGCCTCGTGCGATCGCGCTGGTGTGGGCCATGCTGCTGCCGCTCGCCTGCCTGATGTCGCTGGCGGTCTCTCGCGGCCCCACCGGCACGAGCGTCGCAACGCTCGCGCAAATCGAAAGCCTGCTGTTCTGGCGCGGCCCCCACCTCGTCGCGGCGCTGGCGGCGGGCGCCCTGCTGGCAGTCGCGGGAACATTGCTGCAACGCATGAGCGCGAATCCGATGGCGAGTCCCGACGTGCTCGGTGTGGGTTCCGGCGGCATGTTCGGCATGGTCGCCGTGCTGTTTCTCGGTCACCGCCTCGTTCCCGCCGCGCTGGTGGCAGGCTGCGTGGCCGGCACGTTCGCGACGTTGGTGCTGCTCGTCTGGTTCGGACGACGCGCGCGATTCGCGCCCGAGCGCCTGCTGCTCGTCGGGCTGTCGATCAGTGCGCTGTTCAACACGGTAGTCGGCGCGCTGATGTCGAGCGGCGATCCGCGCGCGGGCGTGCTCGTCGATCTGCTGATCGGATCCACCTACTACGTCGCGCCTGGCATCGCATGGAGCGTCGCGGCACTGGCGCTCCTCACGCTCGCCGTTGCACCGCTGACCGGACGCTGGCTCGCCGCTCTGGCGCTCGGCACGGACGTCGCGGCGAGCGTCGGCGTGCCCGTGGGTCGCGCGCGCTTCGCATTGCTGCTGCTGGCGGCCATGTCGACGGCGGCGGCTACCGTGATTGTCGGGCCGTTGTCGTTCGTCGGGCTGATCGCGCCGCATATCGCACGGTTCTCCGGTGCGCGCCGCCCCGTGCCGCAGCTCTATCTGGCCGCAACCCTCGGCGCGCTGCTGATGGTGACGGCGGACTGGCTCGGGCGGCAGATCGCTTTTCCGCAGGAAATCGCGACCGGCCTCGTCGCCACGCTGCTCGGCGGACCGTGGCTCGTCGCGCTCGTGATGCTGCGCGGGTTGCGGCGGTAATTGCGTCACGGGTCGCGGGACCGGCCACGATGTCGGTCCGGCGATTGTTCGGTAATGCATGGATTCAAGACAGACGAGGCCGTCAGAAGCCCGTCGATAAAGATCGTCCCCCCCATTTTTCAACCCGCCGCTGGCGGGAGGAAGCAGTTCGACGTTTTTCAACATCGGGATGATCAACCATGACAACGAGAATGGACCACCCTCGCGCGCGGCGCGTGACGACGGGACGATGCAGCGGTGCCCCGCTCGCCTTTTCGGCGCTGTGCCTCGCCTCCTCGTGGGCGAACGCGCAAGGCTCGCCCGCCCCGGTCGGCGACACGCTGCCCGTCTTGACGGTGGTGGGCACAAAGGACGCCGACGCGACAACCGAAGGCAGCGGCAACTACGCTGCAAAGTGGGCCACCATCGGCGGAAAAGTCGCGCAATCGATCAAGGAGACGCCGAACTCGGTCTCGGTACTCACGCGCGAGCGGATGGACGACCAGAACGTCACGACCATCCAGCAGGCGTTGCGCTCCGTGACCGGCGTCAGTTCGATCGACTACGGCGACGGTACCGCGTACTTCCGCGCGCGCGGCTCGCAGCTCGGCATTGAATTCGATGGCGTCCCGACACTGAGCGGCCTGCAGTACCAGTTGCAATTCGATCTGGCGATGTACGACCGCGTCGAAATCCTGCGCGGCCCGGCAGGCTCGATCGATGGCATGGGCGAGCCGGGCGGCGTCGTCAATCTCGTGCGCAAGCGCCCCCAGGATCAGTTCCACCTCGGCACGGAAACGCAGGTCGATTCGTTCGGCAGCGTGCGCCAGATGATCGACGTCACCGGGCCGCTGAACAAGGACGGCACGCTGCGCGGGCGCGCCGTTCTCGTGGGCGGCACCGGTACGCAATCCATAGAGCGCACGCGCAGCAAGGAGGTGATGGCCTATGGTGCGCTCGATTGGGACCTCACGCCGCGCACGACGCTGTCGTTCTCGGGCGGCTATCAGGTCTCGCCGATTTCCGGCATCGATTACGGTGCGGGCGGCGTGCTGAACAGCACGCGTACCGCGCTCACCGGGCGCGTGCCGAGCGAATATACGCGGAACTTCAGTCCGAGCTGGAACTACGCGTACACCTCGTTGCAGGAGGTCAACGCCAACCTCGTGCATCGGTTCGAAAACGCGTGGCAATCTTCGACCACGCTGTTCTACCGCCACGAACTTTCCAAGGCCTACTACGCGTACTCCGGCCCCGGCGCGACCGCAAACGGCCTCGCGCGCTTCGGAGACCAGCGGCAGCGCACGAGCTATGACTGGTTCGGCGCGGACACCAACGTATCCGGCCCGGTGCGCCTCTGGGGGCAGACGCATACGCTGACCATCGGCGCGAACTACGCCGTGATGACATCGGGCGCGCAATCGGGTTACCGCGCGTTGAGCGGCCCGTACGGTGGCGCCTACAGTCTCTACGATCCCAATGCGGTCCCCGCCGTGGACGTACCGTACACGTTCGGCACCAATCACCGCACCGTGCAATACGGCGTCTATGCGCAGGCGCGTATCAAGCTCGCCACGCCGCTGACGCTCGTGCTCGGCGGCCGCGAGGCGTTCCTGCAGGACCGCACGCAGTCGACGTTGCCGAGCGTCGCGGACTGGACGACCAACGCACAGGTCAATCATCGCTTCCTGCCGTCCGCCGGCTTGCTGTGGGACATCGTGCCGTCGCTGACGGCCTATGCCAACTATGCGCGTTTCCTCGATGCGCAAACACAAGGCACGTACTCGGGGCCGGGCCTGCCGCCGCGCTCGGGTGAGCAGTACGAAGTAGGCGTAAAAAGCAGCCTGCTCGATGGCCGCCTGAATGCGAACGCCGCGCTGTTCCGCATCAACGACGACAACCGCGCCGTTGCCGATCCTGCCCATCAGTTCTATTACGTGGCCGCAGGCAAGGCACGCAATCAGGGTATCGAACTCGAACTCACTGGCCAGCCGACGCCGGACTGGAATCTCTATGCTGGCTACACGTATCTGAACGCCCACTACGAGAACGACTCGCCCGATCTCACCGACGGCACGGATCCGAAGCATTTGTTCAAGCTGTGGACCCGATATACGCTGTCGCAAGGCCCGTTACGCGGATTCTCGATCGGGGGCGGCATGCTCGCTCAAACGCGGATTTCGCGTGGCGTCGAACAGGGTGCCTATGCGGTTTTCGACGCACAAGCGGGATATCGTTTCAACAAGCACGTGACGGCGTCCTTGCAATTGAATAACGTGTTCAATCGCAGGTACTACATTCGTCCGCCCAGCACCTACTACAGCGTATTCGGCGATGCGCGCAACGTGATGTTGACCGTGCGTTCGGATTTCTAGGGGCCGCCGCGCGACGAATACGTCGCGCGACGCATGGTGACCCTCATCCCACGGAATAGCCTGACTTCTTCAAAAGTCACCCGCCTTCAAACATCCGGATCCGGACCGATTCTTCGAAACGGATTCATCGAAAGCTTCAACGGCAAACTACGAGCCGAATTGCCAAACCGCGAACGGTTCCGCAGTCGCGCCGAGGCCAAGGTGCTCATCGAACGCCGGCCCCACAGCGCTCATCGCTACCGACCTCCGGCCACGGTCCGTCGAGCGTGGCTGGATTCCGGCAATATCGACGCGAAACTCACTGCCTGATTGATCACGAAATTCCGCCGCAGGTCACATTGTTCGTGCACGGCATTTCGCGCCAATCGGCGCGCGAAGCGTGCGCCACTGCCCGAAAAAATGAATCGTGGCCATTGCGCGAAGTTGCTTTCCGGCCGGACGCGTCGTGTTGCTGCTTCACATCGACGGCCCCGGGCAAGACCATCATCGCCCGGGGCGCACATGTCTACGTAGTCACGCTGACGCTGGGTTCGAGCGCAGAGCGGCTTTCCCCTGCCCCAGGCCGGATCTTGAACCAGATCGAGTACATGGCCGGCAAAAACACCAACGTAAGAATCGTTCCGGCGAACGTTCCTCCGATCAGCGTATAAGCCAGCGTGCCCCAGAACACGGAATGGGTCAGTGGAATGAACGCCAGCATCGCGGCAACCGCCGTCAGGATCACGGGCCTCGAGCGCTGCAGGGTGGCCTCCACTACCGCATCGAACGGCGCCATGCCCGCACGCGTGTTCTCTTCGATCTGGCCGATCAGGATCAGCGTGTTTCGCATCAGGATGCCGGAGAGCGCAATGAGCCCCACCAATGCGTTGATGCCGAAGGGCTGATTGAACAGCAGGAGTGTCGGCACCACGCCGATCAAACCCAGCGGACTGGTCGCGAACACCATCATGGTCGCGGCAATCGAGCGCGTCTGGAAAATGATGATGAGCAGCGTCAGCGCAATCATGATCGGGAACAGCGGCGCAAGCGCATTGGTCGCCTTGTTGGCCTCCTCGATGGAGCCGGCCTCCTCGATCCGGTAGCCGCCCGGCAGCTTCGCGATGATCGGCTGCAATTGCGCGAGCATCGCGGTCGATACGTCGGGCGGTTGCAATCCTTCAGCGATATCGCCGCGCACGGTGATCGTCGGCGTTCGATCGCGACGGCGCAGGATCGGATCCTCCATGCGGATGTCGACCTTGCCAACCTGCGAGAGCGGCACCCGCTGCCCTGCGTTACCGATCAGCGTGAATCCCTCGATCCGTTGCGGGTCGAGCCGGGTGTCTCCCGCCGAACGCGCGACCAGTTCCACCGAACGAATGTCCTCGCGCACGTGCGTGACGGGAATGCCGGTCAGCAGGAATTGCAGTTGCTGCGCGACCGAGCTGGACGTCAGCCCGAACGACCCGAGACGCGTTTGATCGAGCGTGAAATGCACGGTGGGAACGCGCGGCCCCCAGTCGGCGTTCACCGTTCGCATCATCGGGCTGGCGTTCATGGTCCGCTCGACCTGCGCGGCGATGGTGCGCAACGTCCCCGCGTCCGGGCCCATGACCCTGAACGCGACGGGGTAAGGCGAGTAAGGGCCGAACACCAGCTGCGTGACGCGAACCTGCGCGCCGGGCACCAGGCCTTCGGCGACGACCTTGCGCAGACGGAACTTGAGCGCTTCCCGCTGGTGCTCGTCGTTCGTGCGGATCACGATCTTCGAGAAGGACGAATCCGGCAATTCCGGAGACATGGCCAGATAGAAGCGCGGCGCGCCCTGCCCGATGTACGAGGTCACGATCTGCGCTTCCGGCTGCTTCGCAAGCCACGCCTCGACCTTTTCCGTCGCCGACGCGGTCTGCTCGATCGAAGTCCCGTAGGGCATCTGCACTTCGACGAGCACCTCCGGGCGATCGGACGTCGGGAAGAACTGCTTCTTCACCAGCCCCATGCCCGTCACGGCGATCACGAACGATGCCACCACGATCCCGGCGACCATCCACTTGCGTCCGATCACGCGCCCGAGGAAACGGCGAAAGCGCTGGTAGTTCCGCGTGTTGTAGATCGCTGCGTGGCCGCCTTCGATCACGGCAATGTCGGGTAACAGCTTGACGCCGAGGTACGGTGTGAAGACGACGGCCACGACCCACGACGTGATCAGCGCGATGCCGACGATCCAGAACATGTTGCTCGTGTATTCGCCGGCCGTCGACCGCGCGAACCCGTTCGGCATGAAACCGACCGCCGTGACCAGCGTGCCCGACAGCATCGGCGCGGCCGTGTGGCTCCACGCGTAAGCCGACGCCTGGACGCGGTTGTAGCCCTCCTCCATTTTCACGACCATCATTTCGATGGCGATGATCGCGTCGTCGACGAGCAGGCCCAGCGCGAGAATCAGCGAACCGAGCGTGATGCGGTCGAAGCTCTTGCCGGTGGCGGCCATCACGACGAAGACCCCCGCGAGCGTCAGCGGCACCGCCGCCGACACGACGATGCCGACGCGCCATCCCATGCTCGCGAAGCTCACGACCATCACCACGAGCAGCGCGACGAAGAACTTGACCATGAATTCGTCGACGGCCGAATGGATATTGACGGCCTGGTCGGTCACCTTCGTGAGGCTCATGCCCAGCGGCATCCCGGCATTGATCGATGCAACCTCCGCGTCGAGCGCCTTGCCGAGGTTGAGCCCGTTCCAGCCGTCCCGCATCACGACGCCGAGCAGCAACGCCGGTTCGCCGTTGTTGCGAATCTGGAACGTGGCCGGGTCTTCGTAACCGCGTTCGACGGTCGCCACGTCGGAGAGCTTCAACGTGCGGCCCTGAACGACGATCGGCGTGTCACGAATGGTCTGCAGCTTGTCGAACGCGCCTTCGACACGAATGAATACCTGCGCGCCCGCCGTATCGATCGAACCGGCCGGCGTCAGAACGTTCTGGTTGTTCAACGCGGCAAAGATCTCCTGGGGCGTCACGCCGAGCGTCGCGAGGCGGTCATGCGAAAACGAGACATAGATCCGTTCCGCCTGCTCGCCGATGATGTTCACCTTCTTGACGCCCGGCACATGCAGAAGCCGCTGGCGCAAGCCCTCGGCGTCGCGCACCAGCACTCGTTGCGGCTCGCCTTTCGCCTTGAGTGCGAACAGCGCGAACGTTACGTCGGAGTACTCATCGTTGACGAGCGGGCCGATCACGCCGGGCGGCAGGTTGCCCGCTTCGTCATGCAGCTTCTTGCGTGCCTGATAGAACTCCTCGGGCACGTCCGCGGGCGGCGTACTGTCGAGCAAGGTCACCGTGGTGAAGGCCAGCCCCGGACGCGTATAGGTCTCGGTCCGGTCGTACCAGCGCAGTTCCTGCATGCGCTTTTCGAGCGGCTCGGCCACCTGGTCCTGCATTTCCTGCGCGGTCGCGCCGGGCCATGCCGTGATGACCGTCATCGACTTGACGGTAAAGGGCGGATCTTCGGCCCGCCCCAGTTTCAGGAACGCAACCACGCCGGCGATCGAGATCAGGATGATCAGAAACAGCGTGACCGAGCGCTCCCGCACCGCGAGCGCCGACAAGTTGAAGCCGCTCATTGCGCCGCTCCTTGCGCGGAGACGGATGCCGCGATCATCTTGTCGTTGGCGAGACGTACATGCTCGCCGTCGTGCAACAACTGGGCTCCGAGCGCGACGACCTGGTCGCCGTCGCGAAGGTCGCCCGTCACCGTCGCACTGTCGTCGCTCAACGCGATGACACGCACCTTGCGCCAGGTCACGCGCGACTGGGCCCGGTCGACCGTCCAGACCCCGGTGCCCGTGCCCGGATCGAACACGGCGCCGACCGGGACCACCATGCCGGCGGGTGCGTGGCCGGCATCGCCGGCAAGATCGAGCGTCACGGTCGCGCCGAGCGGCGCATTCGACAGCGCGCCCTGGAGGACGTACCGCGCCTCGTAGGTCCGTGTCAGCCGATCGGCGGAGTCGGAGAGCTGACGCAGGACGGCGGGAACAGGCTTCTGGGCCGCGCCGTACAGCGTCGCCTCGGCGATCGAGCCGGATGCGGGACGCAGTGTCTCGGGAAGCTGGACGACAGCCTCGCGGGGGCCGGCATGCGCGAGCCGCACGACGATTTGTCCCGGCGCGACGACCTGGCCGGGCTCCGCCAGCGTCTCGACCACCACGCCGTCGGCGTCCGCCATGACGACAGCGTAGCCGGACGCATTGTTGGCGAGCACGGCCTGCGCCTGCGCCGCGACGAGCTGGGCCTTGGCGGAGTCCGCCGCTGCCTTCAGCTGGTCATAGGTCGACGCCGAGACCGCGCCTGCCGCGACGAGATCCCGATAGCGCGCCTCATCGGCGGCGGTCTGCGTCGCGCGTGCCTGCGCGGCATCCACGAGCTTCTGCTGCGCACGGGCCTGCAGCCCCAGGTCGATCGGATCGATGCGCATCAGCGGCTGGCCGCGCTTGACCGTCTGGCCCGCGTCGACCAGCCGCTCGATGACCTTGCCCTGAACCCGGAAACCGAGATCGCTCTGAACGCGGGCGCCCACGACACCCGAAAACGACCGGCTCGCCCCTGCCGCGCCGTGAACGGCGCTCATACGTACAAGTGGCGCCTCGGTACGCGGATCGGCGGCCGGATGCTCGCCGCATGCCGCGAGCGCAAGCGAAGCCACGCCCAATGTGTAGACAAAATGATGGCGCCGGAACATGAGGTCCCCTCTCGCAAAGAACAGGAGCCCTCATTCTGATACCAGTGACCAATTCAGTCAACAGTCACAACACGATTCATGGAGCGAGACTTCTGAGGACCAGGTTCGCAAGCTGGGTCGTCGCCTCTTCCGCACCCTCGAGGTTGTACTGGAGCAGCAGCGGATTGAAATAGGGCTTCATCACCAGGAAGATCGCGTTCACCGCCTCGTCCTGCGGGGTCTTGCGTTCGAATTCGCCGGTTTCGCGCCCGAGCCGCAGGATCTCGGCGACGAGTTGCCGGATCTGGTCCTCATAACCCTGGACCGATGGCCAGGGTGATGCGGCCGACACGGCGGCGATGTCGTAAAGCTTGCGATCCTGGAAGAAGAGCTCGCTTCCGGATGAAAGCAAGGTCTTGAACATACAGCGAAATTTTTCCGTCGCACTGTGTACGCCGTCGATGTTTTCCCTGACGGCGGTGATCATCGCCGCGAGGCGATTCGCGCAGATGACTTGACCGATCGCCTGTTTGGAATCGAAGAATTTGTAGATATAGGCTTTTGAAAACCCGATTTCCTTCGCGAGGTCGGAAACGGTGGTCTTTTCGTAGCCGTAGCGGCTGAAGTATTCCGTTGCGGCGTCGACGATCTGGGCGCGAACTTCGTGGTCCGAGGGGCCGCGGGACGGGGAGGCGGAGGGAGTCGGTTTGTTCATGTCTCAAGCTTAGCCCCTCACTCGCGAGTTGACAACTTGTGACCATATTGTATATTGGTCACACCATCCGCCCTCCGTTGCGCTCCCGAAATGATCATGCCCCTGCACCGTTCACTTGTTCTCCTGACCAGCGTCGCCGCCCTTTCGGCGTGCGCCGTGGGCCCCGACTACCACCGCCCGGATGCGCCGCTGGCGCAGCACTACATGACCCAGCCGCCCGCCGGCACGGCAAAGGCTCCGGTTGCCGATCTGTCCGCGTGGTGGGAAAGCTTCAACGACCCGCTGCTCACGCGTTACGTTTCGCAGGCGCTGGCGCAGAACCTGGACCTGGCCCAGGCCGTTGCGCAAATCACTCAGGCGCGTGCGCGCCTCGGCACGGCCAACGCGGCGCTCCTCCCGTCGGCTTCGGTTTCCGCGTCGGCGGCCCGTGCCTATCAGTCCGTCGACACGCCGTTGGGGCAGTTGCTCAATGCCACGCCGGGTTACGCGCGCTGGGGCACCGAGTACGAAACCAATCTGGAGGCCGGTTGGGAGATCGACATCTTTGGCGGTCTGCGCCGTCAGCGTGAAGCCGCGCTCGCCGATTACTCGGCGACGCAGGCGGCGGCGGTCGCCACCCGCCTTGCCGTCGCGGCCCAGACCGCTGATATCTACGTCACGATCCGGGGGCTTCAGACTCGCCTGGACATCGCGACCCGGCAGGTGCAGACGCAGCAGGCGCTGCTCGCGGACGTGAAACTCCTGTATTCGAAGGGTGCGGCGGCCGACTATCAGGTTCAGCAGGCGCAAGGCGCGCTCGACCAGGTTCAGGCCGGCGTGCCCGTCCTGCTCGCGGCGCTCGATGCAGCGTCGAACGCCCTCGACGTAATGCTCGGCTCCCCTCCCGGCACGCACCGCGCGGAGCTGAGCCCGCCGTCCGTGATCCCCGTTGCGCCGTCGCTCGCGGAAATGGGCACGCCGGCCGATCTGCTGCAAAGACGTCCCGACCTGATCGCCGCCGAACGTCACCTCGCCGCGGCCAATGCGCGCATTGGCGCCGCGATCGGCGAGTACTACCCGACGGTCTCGCTGAACGCCTTCCTCGGCAGCGCGACCGCCGCCGCCACCGGCACGTTGTTCTCGGGCGGCGCCAACCAGGCGGCCGGCCTCGTCGGGCTACGCTGGCGCCTGTTCGATTTCGCACGCATCGGCGCCGATGTCGAAGCGGCGAAAGGCGCCGACGCGCAAGCGCTCGCGGCCTATCGGCAGGCCGTGCTCCGCGCGTCCGAGGACGTCGAAAACTCGCTCTCGTCATTGGTGAACCGACAGGCGCAGGCGGCCACGCTGTCGCATGCCGAGTCGTCGTTTTCCCGCGCCAAGGATGCGTCGATGACCGCGTACCGCAGCGGTGCGGCGAGTTTCATCGACGTATTGCACGCCAACGAGACGCTGCTCCAGGCCGCCGACGCGCGTGCGCAAGCGCAAACGGAATCCGCACGCGCGGCGATCTCGACGTTCAAGGCGCTCGGCGGCGGCTGGGATCCGGCAGCGCATGTCGGGCAGACATCGCTGACTTCACGCTGACGAAGCCGCCCAGCATTGGCGCGCGCGACGAAACCCGCGCACTTTCCGGGTTCGCGCGAGTGCGAACCGCACCATTGCCGTGCGCGTCGCACCCGCAATCGAGCAGCGTCTCGCGCGTCACGGCACCCATCGCGCGGCCGTCATCGAATTGCGCTAAATTGGGCCTGATTTCGTTTGAACCCGCCGTCGGGTAAAGGCACGCAATGCCCGTACGGGCGCACTCCAGGGCGCGAAGAATGAACGACAAGGATCCTGTCGATTTCGGGCAACCCGTTGCAGACGACACGCTCGCCAGACGGTTTCTCCTGCGAGATGCGCCCACCGTACGGGCCGGCGTTTTCTCCCACGGGCAACCGATCTCGTTCACCCGGTTGATCAACCCGCGGCCCCAACCGGGGCGCTCGCTCACGCCGCAACCGGAAGAAGCCTTTGTCTTCCAGATGCCGCTGATACTCGGCCCCGATCCCGGCCTCCGTTATTCGAGCGGCAACCTCGATGCTTCCGCATCGTGCAGTCCCGGCAGTTGTTATCTGCTCGACCTGCGCGCGAGCCCGACGCGCCGTCTCGACATGCCGTTCGACACGATGCGGCTCTATCTGGCCCAGGGCGCGATCGAGGAGTTCACCGATCAAAAACGGCGCCGGCGCATAGGCGGGCTCGTGCAGCCGCATCTCGGCGCCAGCGACCCGGTGCTGTTCAGTCTGTCGCATACGCTGCAGGCGGTCCTGCAGCAGCCCGACCTGACGAGTGCGCTGTTCATCGATTACCTCGCGCTGGCGTTTTGCGAACACGTCGTCACACGCTATGGCCGAGCCGATCCGGCACTCCGGCCACGCCGCTCCGGACTCGCTCCGTGGCAGATGCGGCGCATCGAGGATTATTTCGCGTCCCACCTGCACGACAATCCGTCGATCGCCGATCTCGCGCGCGAGTGCAATCTCTCCACCAGCTACTTCGGCGAAGCCTTCAAGCAGACCACCGGCAGCACGCCCCATCAGTGGCTGCTCAAGCGCCGTATCGAGCGCGCGAAATCGCTGTTGCGGGAAACCGATGCGAGCCTGGCCAGCATCGCATCGGACTGCGGATTTTTTGACCAGAGTCATTTTTCGCGCGTGTTCTCGCGTCTCGAGGGATGCGGGCCGAAAGACTGGGCGCAGCGGAACCGATAGCACCGGACAAATGCAAACGTCGTGAGCGGCGCGCGTGCGCCCGCTCGATACGCGTCGACTCACCACGCCCACCCGCCTCCCGATCCGAATTCAGCCACTGCCCCCGGTATTCGACGGTCGTCCGCGAATCGTCCAACGAATCGTTGTTTTATACAAGATCGCGCGGGCACCCCGCAGGTACGCTTCTCTCACATCGAATCGCCGATGCCTCCGTGGCTCGTCACTCGTTGATCGGGTGGCCATCGCGGTCCGGCCGTTTCATTTCGGCGCACCTGCCGAGACAGCACGTAGGTTTTCCCGTAAAGCCCCGCGCGGCCGCCCGCCCCGAAACGGCATGGCGCTGCGCCGGTCCGCCCAACCCTCCTGGAGTCGACGCATGAAGAATCGCGATACGTCTACGCGTCTTGATCACGCAACGGGTGCGCCCGTCACCGACAATCTGAACATCGAAACGGCCGGCCCGCGCGGTCCCGCGCTGCTGCAGGACATCTGGCTTATCGAGAAACTCGCGCACTTCGACCGCGAGGTCATTCCCGAACGACGCATGCACGCCAAAGGATCGGGCGCGCACGGCGTATTCACGGTGACGCACGACATCTCGCGCTACACCAAGGCGAAACTCTTTTCGGAAGTCGGCAAGGCAACGCCGGTATTCATGCGCTTCTCGACCGTCGCCGGCGAGCGCGGCGCCGCGGATGCCGAGCGCGACATCCGCGGCTTCGCGGTGAAGTTCTATACGGAAGAAGGAAACTGGGACATCGTGGGCAACAACACGCCCGTGTTCTTTTTCCGTGACCCGCTGCGTTTTCCCGATCTCAACCATGCGATCAAGCGCGACCCGCGCACGGGACTGCGCAGCGCAAACAGCAACTGGGACTTCTGGACGCTCCTGCCGGAAGCGCTTCACCAGGTCACGATCGTCATGAGCGACAGGGGTATCCCGCGCAGCTATCGCCACATGCATGGATTCGGCAGTCATACGTTCAGCCTCGTCGATGCCGACAACCGGCGAACGTGGGTGAAATTCCACTTCCGTACACAGCAAGGCATCGCGAATCTGACCGACGGCGAAGCCGAACAGCTCGTGGGCAAGGATCGCGAAACGCATGGCCGCGACCTTTACGAAAGCATCGAACGCGGCGACTTCCCGCGCTGGACCCTCTTCATTCAGGTGATGAACGACGATGAAGCCAGGGCGCTGCCGTTCAACCCGTTCGACCTGACCAAGGTCTGGCCGAAAAGCGATTTCCCGTTGATCGAGGCAGGCGTGCTCGAATTGAACCGCAACCCGGGCAATTATTTCGCCGAGGTCGAGCAGGCGGCGTTCTCGCCCGCGAACGTCGTGCCCGGCATCGGCTTTTCGCCGGACAAGATGCTGCAGGCGCGGCTGTTCTCTTATGGCGACACGCAACGTTATCGGCTGGGCGTGAACTTCAATCACATTCCCGTCAATGCGCCGAAGTGCCCCTTCCACAGCTACCACCGCGACGGCGCCATGCGCACCGACGACAACCTCGGCGGCACACCGTCCTACTACCCGAACAGTTCCGGCGAGTGGGAAGTGCGGCCCGGTCTTCACGAGCCGCCGCTGCGGATCGAAGGCGACGCCGCACATTGGGACCACCGCGTGGACGTCGATCACTTCGCGCAGCCCGGAAATCTGTTTCGCCTGATGAGCCAGGCGCAACAACAATTGCTGTTCGATAACACCGCTCGCCAGATGGCCTCCGTCCACGCGCATATCCAGGAGCGCCACATCGTCAATTGCGCGAAGGCCGACCCAGAGTACGGCGCGGGCGTTCGCGAGGCGCTGGCAAGAATCGGGGCAACGACTGCGACGAAGTAGCCTGCCATTCACGTGCGGCGTCCACCACGACGCCGGCGTCCGCTCACATTTCGATGGAGAACCGTCATGTCGCAGGTCATTCAGGATGTCGCCGTGCCCGACAGTCAGCTTGCGCGGGAAATTACCGAGTTCGTGCGCGACACGTCCACCCCGCTGCTCTTTCATCATTCGAGCCGCGTCTATTTGTTCGGCGCCCTGGAGGGCGCGCGCCGCGGCCTGAAATTCGATCCGGAACTGTTGTACGCGGGCGCCATGTTCCATGACATCGGCCTCACCGGCGCGTACAGCAGCGCCACCGAACGCTTCGAAGTCGACGGAGCCAATGCGGCCCGCGAGTTTCTCTCGGGCCGGGGCATCACCGCAGCCGACATCGATCTCGTCTGGACGGCCATTGCGCTGCATACCACGCCCGGCATTCCGCGCCATATGCACCCGGTCGTTGCACTGGTGACCGCCGGGGTCGAGATGGATGTGCTCGGACTTTCATACCACGCGTTCTCGCACGAGGAACGCGAAGCCGTGACGCGTGCGCATCCGCGTCCGCCGCACTTCAAGGAAGAGATCATTCAGGCGTTCTACAACGGCATCAAGCACAAACCGGAGACCACGTTCGGCAACGTGAAAGCCGACGTGATCGCCGACAAGGAGCCTCATTTTCATCGGGGGAATTTCTGTTCCGTCATCCGCAACTCGGCATGGCCGGGTTGACGATGCGGTGTCCCGCGCATCGATGCCCGGCCAGTCGCGCCGCGCCAACCGATCGCGACCGCATGCTGGTCCGCATAGGCAGAAAACACCGGCGATCGCATCGTGCGAGACGGCAGGCCGGTGTCCATCAACGGAATCATTCACACTGAGGTGAACATCATGGGCAAGCTTGCAGGGAAAGTGGCCGTTGTAACCGGTGCGTCGAAGGGTATCGGCGCCGCCATCGCCAAGGCGCTCGCGGCAGACGGCGCGTCGGTCGTCGTGAACTACGCAAGCAGCAAGGCCGGCGCGGACGACGTCGTGTCCGCCATCACCACGGCCGGTGGGAAAGCCGTTGCCGTGGGCGGCGACGTGTCGAAGGCGGCCGACGCGAAAGGCATCGTCGATGCGGCGATCGAAACGTATGGCCGCCTCGACATCCTCGTCAACAACTCGGGCGTCTACGAGTTCGCACCGATCGAAGCGTTCACGGAAGCGCAATACCGCAGGCAGTTCGACATCAACGTGCTCGGGGTCCTGCTCACGACACAGGCCGCCATCCAGCACCTCAGCGAAGGCGCCAGCATCATCAATGTCAGCTCGGTCGTCTCGACGCTCACACCGGCGACGACCGCCGTCTACAGCGGCACGAAAGGCGCGGTGGATTCCATCACCGGCGCGCTCGCACGTGAACTCGGGCCGCGCGGTATTCGCGTGAACACGATCAATCCGGGCGTGATCGTGACCGAAGGCGCGCAAAGCGCCGGGGTGATCGGATCGGAGTTCGAGCATTCGGCGGTCAGCCAGACGCCGCTCGGGCGCGTGGGCAGACCGGACGACGTCGCATCGATTGCGGTTTTCCTCGCCTCCGACGACGCAAAGTGGCTGACGGGCGAGCACATCGTCGCCAGTGGCGGCATGCGCTGACGCAGGTTCGCGAAACCGCGGGCGTACGGTCGACATCGACAAACAGAAATGTGACGGTCGTTCCGGATCGCCCGCGGTTCAGTGGGTTGCCGCGTGAAATCGAAGCGTGACGACTGCAGTCGCTGAAACGAAACGACGATGCCCACACTTCCAGAAGCGTGACCCGCCTGCGCGGGTCGCTGCTCGCCGCCACGCTGCAAACCGGCGGACGCCGGTGCGACAAGCCGTTTGCGATCGCCAGCTCGACATCATGCTCCGTATTGCCCTGCCGCCACAAAGCAGCCATTCGAATCGCGGCTTAAAGCTTCAACTTTCTATTTGCCCACTCAGCGCACGTACGCTTTATCCAGATGCATGCTGCGATGCCAACTGCCCAAGCGGGATTCATGTCAAAGGCAAAACGCGCCGGGCAACGGTATAACCAAGCGAAATTTCCACATCAGGTGCATGTTGACAGACATCGGGATCGTTCCATGCACTTGCCAGCGGTAGCCAGCCTGACAGAAAGCCTGTTCCGCCGCAGATGGCACCCCCACCGTCGCCGCCGAACGTCAGTCCTGCCTGGGTCGTCAACTCCATCTTGTACGGATCGGAGGCAATGTGCAGACCGAATGCGTTCGCGACGCGATGGAATTCCCAGTCACGACGAAAGCCAGCCTCTGGCCGTTCAAGCTGGCCGGAGGAGAGAGCCCACTGGCGTCGCCACGTGGCTTCCTCGGGGCTGATGTCGGTTGGATAGCGATCGCAGGGCACATGATCGCCCCACCGAAACAGCGTGGTCGCGCCAGTACCGCAGAAATATTCCCATTCGTCGGGAGTCGGCAGACGGAATCCCGCTTCGATGAAGTTCGTCGCAATTGCCGCATGTGACAGGTCGTTCTCATCGGCCCGCTCAGCAATGATGTGACCGCTATCGGTGACTGTCACACGGGTGGTGACGTCACCGAAGCTGGTCACGCCGCGCGGATGCTGCTGCAACAGCGCCTGCACTTCTGCATCTGAGGAATCGATCTGCCGCCAGCCCACCTCCGCGTATTGATTTTCGACCAGTAGCGGAGCCACTGTTGCGGTCCTGATCTCGCTGGTACGGGCGTCGACATAATCGTGCAACGATTCTTCGATGCCGTATTCCTGAGCGGTATCCCGCCAGCTTTCGATCATGTCGGGTGTCGGTGTCCAATTGGCTACATCAAAGCCTAATTGGACGGTGTTGCCCGGAATTAGCGAGAAACGTGCTGTCCCTAGAGTGAACTGAGCTATTTCACATTGTCGGCCCGCGAGCTCGAATGAGCGAACCGCGTCGAAAGCAAACCCGGTGGGCAAACCTTGTGCAAGTTCGTACGATGCGCGCTCTCGTTGAGATGGCGCTGCATGCTGCCATTCGGAAAAATTGTCATACAAAGCCATCTCTGAACTCTCTTGGTGAAGTGACTGTGTCTTTTGCCATGAAATGGTATGACTCCAACTCGGCCCCAGAAATGATAAGTCGCAATCGCGGGCGAGACTGCCAAAAACTGTCACGAATGGTGTTCGTTACAGGTCGAATTGTCGGCGATGTGGAGCGCAATGGCGGATGTCCATAACTGGCCGAATAGCGCCAGACGTTCGCCACCCTGCTACCGCCCTTCGAATCCGAACGGATTGACTTCCGGCGTTGATAGACTTGTGCCCGACGTTTTCGTCCCTGAACACCTCGTATCGATGCCCCCAAAGTCCAGCCAGGCTGACGTGCGTGATTTGAGGAACCAGTGGCAAAGCGTCTTGGCGGCTGCCAAAATGGCGCCCTCCGCAGCCGCCTGAGCCACGACGGCGAGCGTGCCAAGTAGCCGCAGCCGCGCGGGAAGTCTCGACCAAGCGGCACCCCAAGCCCTGCGTCGATCATCAGAGGCGTATCTAACAGGTCATCGCTTTGAAATTGTCATTTGAAGTTCTCGAAGTGCTCGATGCCATAGACCGGACTGGCACGTTCGCGGAAGCGGCCTCGCTGCTTCATCGCGTACCGTCTGCACTGACTTACCTGGTGAAAAAGACAGAGGCTGATCTTGGCGTCGCCCTGTTTGATCGCAACGGCCGGCGTGCGCAGCTGACGGAGGCTGGGCAACTGCTCGTCGAGGACGGTCGTCGTTTGCTGCGAGCCGGGCAGAATCTGGAGAGCAAGGTTCGAAGCGTCCATGCGGGTTGGGAGGCTGAGCTCAGGCTGTGCGTCGACGAGATTCTTCCGTTGCCTTCGTTATGGCCGTACGTGCGTGCTTTCTACGAACTGAATATGACGACACGGCTCCGTTTATCGACCGAAGTGCTCGGCGGCGTTTGGGACGCGCTCGTGACGGGGCGTGCGGATATCGCGATCGGCGCCGCGGGAGAGCCGCCACACGCGCCCAACATTGCAGCAAGGCCCATCGGCCTGTTACGTCACGCTTTTGTCGTGGCGCCTGATCATCCGCTTGCCGTGAACGAAAAGCCACTCGACAGCGGCGCAATTTCAAGTCACCGCGGCGTCATCATCAGCGATACGTCGCGTGACCTCGAGCCGAGATCGGTGGCCATTCGTGACGGACAACCGGTCATCGTCGTACCGAACCTGGCCGCCAAAATCGACCTCCTTTGCGAAGGCATGGCCGTCGGCATGCTGCCCGCGCCCGTCGCCGAGGAGTTGATACGCCAGGGCAAGCTCGTGGAGTGCCAGGTAACAGGCGTGCGGTCGCAAACGAACTGCTACCTCGGCTGGCGCGAGGATAAGACAGGGCGTGCGTCGAGATGGTGGATCGAACAACTGGATCAGGTCGATCTGATATCCAGGCTTTTCAGCGCGGGCCGCATCGCTGCCTGAAGCAAATGCCCGTCTCGCACCTCGGCGCCGACTCGTCGGATGCGAAAGCACCCGGCCCCGGACTTCGCGTCACGGCCGCACGTGCACGATCCTGCATCTTCGGGTCGCGTCTGTTCGGCAAAACGGTTAGCCCGACCATCGGGAATATCCGGACCCGGGATTTGGGCCGGGCACGCACCGAAGCCACCCGACTCAAGACGTTGGTCGAAGACGGTAAAGATCCGCGCGAATCGCGGGCAGAACAGCAAGCTGCCCACGAAGCCCGACAAGTTGAAGCGCGACGTCGAGACGTTCCAGACGCTTCCAATGGCGGGCACGGCGCGGTTACAGCCGGAACGGCACGTCGTGGTTCACATCGCGCCCCTCCCCTGATAGTCGGTCCGTAACGACCGGCGCGTCACCGTCCGTCAGATGGGGATGGCGGATTGCCGAAACGACGCGCCATGCGCGGTGTCCGGCAGGCGGTCGCGGCCGCTCAGCCGCGAGCGGAAGGTGCCGGCCGGCGCCGTCGTGCGGTACAGGCCGCGCTTTTTCAGTTCCGGCACGATCAGCTCGGCGAAATCGTCGAGCGTGCCCGGGCTGATCAGCGGATTGAGCATGTAGCCGCTCGTCGTCGACTGGCGCGCATGCTCGGCGAGTTGATCGGCGACCTCGCTGGGCGAGCCGACGAGGATCAGGTCGGTGCCACGCGTGACGCTCGCGAACTTGCGCCGCACGTCACCGGCTGTGAGCGGCTTGCCGCTGCCGTCGGGCCGCACCACATAGGACGTGAGCCCTTCCGTGTGCGTGGTCAGCGGTTCGTCGTCCGCATAGCGGTCGATGTCGATGCCGGTATCGCCCGCATAGCTGACGAGTTGCGCGTGCTGGTGGTAGTGCTGCTGCAGCGTGTGGTATTTCTCCTTCGCGTCGATCGACGAACGCGCGGTCACGATCCGCAGCACGGTCAGCGACTTCACATCGTCCGCCGCGCGGCCGCGCTCCGTCGCCAGCCGGCGAATCTCGTCGAGGCCCGCACGAATCTCGTGCGGATTCGACTTCGCGACGAACACCACCTCCGCGTGCTTCGCCGCGAATTCGCGCCCCCGCCCGGACCAGCCGGCCTGGATCAGCACGGGCGAGCGCTGCGGCGAGGGCGCGCAGACGTGCGGCCCCTGCACGCGATAGTGCGTGCCTTCGTGCGCGATCGGCCGCACGCGGTCGCCGCGCGCATAGCGCGGCGCTTGCTTGTCGGCGACCACCGCATCGTCCGCCCAGCTCCCTTCCCACAGCTTGTACACGACGTCGAGGAATTCCTCCGCGCGCGCATAGCGTTCATCATGGCCGATCATCCGTTCGAGCCCGAAGTTGCGCGCAGCGCTCGTCAGGTAGGACGTCACGATGTTCCAGCCGATCCGGCCGTTGCTCAGATGATCGAGCGTGCTGAAGCGGCGTGCGAGCGCGAACGGATGCTCGTAGGTCGTGCTCGCGGTCACGCCGAACGCGAGCCGCTCGGTCTGCGCGACAAGCGCCGGAATCAACATCATCGGATCGTTCGCGGGCGACTCGACCGCCCACTGCAGCGCGGCATCGGCCGACCCGCCATAGACGTCGTACAGGCCGAGCACGTCCGCGAAGAACAGCATGTCGAGGTCGGCCTGTTCGGCCGTGCGAGCGAGGTTCGACCAGAACGCGAGCGTATTGGCGCGCAGCCGTTCATCGGCGGGGTGGGTCCACAGGCTTGGTGCGCCACCGCAACCGACACTGGCTTGTTCATACAGGGAAAACAGCAACGGGCGAGGATCGGACATCGTAGAAATCGGTATCAGGAAAGGAATCAGTTGGTCGCGGCCCGCGCACCCGAGGACGCGCGGCGGCGGCGCCGTGCTGGCGTGCGCTCGTCCGGCGCGCGCGTAAGGTAGCGATTGACGTGCTGCTCGAAACGGCCCGCGGGAATGATCAGCAGCGCGACCAGTACCACATAGACGATCGCCGCACCGGCCAGCGGTTCGTACACGCGCAACGTCTCGAAGCGCAGCGTATTGGCCGTTCCCATCACATCGAACACGGTCACGGTCGAAGCGAGGACGGTCGATTTCAGCAGCAGGATCGCCTCGCCGGTGAGCGCGGGCAGCGCGAGCCGCCATGCGCGCGGGCCGACGATGCGGCGCAGCACCTGCGCGCGCGTCATGCCGTATGCGTGCCCGGCTTCGATCTCGCCGGCCGGCACACCGGCGATCGCGCCGCGCAGGATCGTCGCGACATACGCGCTCTCGTTCACGCTCAACGCGACGATCGCGTACCAGAACGCGTCGCGCAGCAGCGGCGATGCCCAGCTGTCGCGCATCCATTCGCGCGGCACGATTTGCCCGAATCCGTAGTACAGCAAATAGAGCTGAACGAGCAGCGGCGTGCCGCGAATGAGCATGATCCAGCCGCGCGCGGACCAGCGCAGCGGCGCATGGCGCGCGCCGGCGGCGAGCGCGAGCGGCACGCCCAGCAGCACGCTGGCCGCGCCCGACACGAGGGTCAGCGCGAGCGTCGTCGGCACCGCGGCGAGCAGCTTCGGCATCACCGTGTCGAGCAGGAATGGCAGCGAGAAGATCATGCGGTTGCGCGCCTCGTGCCACGGTTCGCGTGGCGCTCGAGCGCCGCGAAGAGTCCCGTCGACGCGATGCTCAGCAACAGGAACAGCGCGGCCGTGACGAGATAGAAGAATACGTAGTGGCGCGTCGCGCCGGCCGCGAGCTGGCTCGCCTTCAGCAGATCCGTGAACGAGCCGAGCACGCTGATGAACGACGCATCCTTGGTCGCGTTGAGCCACACGTTGCCCGTGCCCGGCAACGCGAGCCGCGCGGCGGCCGGAAGCCGGATGCGCGCGAACGTCTGCCACGGCGTCATCCCGTACGCATACGCGGCTTCGATCTGCCCGGCCGGCACGTTGACGAGCGCTGCGCGGAAGATGTCGGTCAGATACGCACCCTGGATGAACCCGAGCGACAGCGCCGCGACGAGGAACGGCGGGAACGCGAAGCCGTCGGGCACGAGGCCGCCGCGGTGCAGCGCGGCCTCGACGGCGGGCGCGAGCGCATAGAACGCGAGCAGCAGGCACAACAGCTCGGGCAGCGCGCGCACCAGCGTCGTGTAGAGCCGCGCGAGCCACGCGAGCGGCGCGTGGCGCGACAGCTTGCCGAGCGCGCCGGCGATGCCGAGCAGCACGCCGGTGCCGAACGACGCTGCCGCGACGCCGAACGTCAGCGCGAACGCGCCCGCGAACACGCGGCCATAGCCGCCGTCGCCGAATGCGAGCAACGCGAGCAGCGAATCGTCCGCGGCCATCGCGTCAGCGGCCCTTCTCGATCGTGCCCTTCAGGTTCGGATAGCGGGCGGTGATCGCATCCCACGTACCGTCCTGCTGCAGTTGCGCGATCGCGGTCGACAGCTTGCCGCGCAGCGCATCGCCCTGGCGCACGCCCGCGCCGATGCCGAGGCCCAGCACCGGATTGTCCGCGCAGGTCGCCTTGACCTCGAAGTCCTTGCCGTCGCGCGACGCGAGGAAGGCCGTAAACAGCCCCTTGCCTTCCTGCACGTAGTCGACCCGGCCGGACACCAGATCCGCGAGCGCGTTGTCGAACTTGTCGAAGGCCTTGATCTGCGCGTCCGGCTTGAAGCGGGAGTCGAGGAACGCCGAGAAGTTCGTGCCGGCCTCGACGCCGATCACGCGACCCTTGAAGCTCGCGGGCACCGCGCAATCGACGCGGCGCCGGTCGCTTTTCGCGCCGACGAACACCGTCGGCGACTCGTAATAGGCACGGCTGAAATCGATCGCCTTCTGCCGTTCGCCGGTAATCGTCATCGACGACCAGATCACGTCGATCTTGCGGTTCTGCAACGCCGGAATCAGGCCGTCCCACGCAATGTCGGTGAGCTCGCAGCGCACGTTCAGTTTGCCGCAAGCGGCATCGAGCAGGTCGATTTCCCAGCCCTTCCACTTGCCGGCCGCGTCCTTCGAGAAGAACGGCGGATACGACTCGGCGTCGATGCCGACGCGCAACGTCGGCTGGGCTGCATGGGAAGCCGGCACGAGGCCGAGTACGAACAGCGCGGCCGCGGCACGGCGGACCCTGGAACGCATCAAACGATTCATGTGGCGAATTTCTGAAATAACGTCGAAACGACCGGCGTTGCAGCCGGCAGGAGGCCAGACTGTAAAGCGCGCGCAAGCGTGTACCAAATGGTTATTTTTTCGATGGATATCTGATCGCGCGATATGGCGCAACGGCGCCCCGCCGAACGCGAAGCACGGTGCACCGTTCGGCCGTTCGCCCGCTCACGCCAGCGCCGTTTCGCGCCGCAAAGCCGGCAACTCCAGATTCGCGCGGAAATCGCCGCCCACGTAGTCGGTATCGAGCAGGCCGCGACGCCGCAACTCGGGCAGCAAGCCGTTGAGCAGCAGGTCTTCCTGTTCGGGCTGGCCGAGCCCGTGCAGCGACAGCACGTCGACGAGCCCCGCGCGATAGCGCTCCTCGATCGCATCGGCGAGTTGCTCCGGCGTGCCGGCGACGAACCAGTGACCGGTCTCCTGCGCGCGGACGATCAGCTCGCGCAGCGTCAGCCGCTGGCGCGCATAGCCGACGAAGATCGCAACCCGCCCGCGCCGGCGATGCACGCTGTCGATGGCCGGCAGCAGCGACGCCGGCAACGGCTGGTCGAGCGGCAGGTCGCGCAGGTCGACGACGCCGCCGAGCATGTCGGCGAGCTTCAGCCTGCCTTGTTCGTAATCGATACGTTCATGCTTGTCGCGCAACCGTCGCGCGACGTCGGCATCGGATTCGCCGATCACCGAATGGAACGAGTTCATCACGAGCGGCAGTCGGTCGCCGCGGCCGAATGCGATGGCCTGCCGATGCAGTTCGGCCACGAATGCGCGCGCATCTTCGTGCGTCGGCTGCGACGTATACACAACCTCCGCGTACCTCGCGCCGAGCGATACGCCGCTGGTCGATTGACCCGCCTGAAACAGCACCGGCCGGCGCTGCGGCGACGGCGGCACGTTCAGCGGCCCCTGCACCTGGAAGTGCTCGCCGTGATAGTCGATCGCGCCGAGCTTGCGCGGATCGACCGAGATGCCACCGCCCTGCCCGCGCCGCGTCGCGCCCGGATCGTTCGCGTCAAACAGCGCGTTGACGACCTCGACGAATTCGGCCGCACGTGCGTAACGCCGTTCGGGGTCGGGCAGCGCCGCATCGCCGAAATTCTCCTCGCCGACCGACGACGTCACCGCGTTCCACGCAGCGCGGCCGCCGCTCACGTGGTCGAGCGTGCCGATCAGCCGCGCGAGGTTGTACGGATGGTGATACGTTGTCGACACCGTGGCGACGAGGCCGATCGCCGACGTCGCCTGGCTCAGCGCCGCCAGCGCGACGATCGGCTCCTGGCTGCCCGTCGTGCCGGCGAGGCCGGCCGAATCGGCCTGCAACAGGTCGGCGGTAAAGAGGCCGGTGATCTTCTCGGCTTCCGCCTTGCGTGCGAGCGACGCCGCACGTCGCACACCGTGTACGACATCCGCATCGCCGGGTGCGTACAGCACGCTCGCCGCGCCGACGAGCGTCTTCAACCGTCTACGTGCGCCGCTCATGACGCGGCTCCGTTCGTCGCGCGATGGCGCGTAGCGAGGGTTCGCGTCTCACGCAGTACGCTTTTGTTATTCATCTGTATTCCTCTTGATTCCGTTCGATCTGACACTTCGTGTCGGCATCGTGGCCCCGCATCGCCCGGCAGGCACCGGGCGCACGCCGCGAGGCGACGCGCAGTCAACGACCATAATGCAAGCCCCCCGGTCGGCCGGAACGAATATTTTCGGCTTTCGATATTCTTCTTGATTGTTTGACCGTGCGAACGGCGCCGCAAAATAATTCGGCATGCCAAACCCGTTGATCAGGCCGTTTCGACCCGCGCCGATCGCTTCATCATGACGTTCGACGCCATCCGCTCAGACTCCGATTCGTCCGTTTCGACCGCGTTGCCGTTCCGCTTGAGCGTGCTCGACAAGAGCCCGGTCGCGCCATTCGGATACGTTTATCTGCTGTGGTGATAAAGATCGCTGCTCGCGCATACGACGCCGGCGAGCAATACCGTGTGCAGTTGCGCGCCGAAATCGCGCACGCATTCCATCACGGACTTGTTGCGGCGCACGAGGAAGCGTCAGCTGGCGCCCGCCGCCAGGTGTCCACACCGGGCCCGCTCGACACATGCGCACAGCGCTTCGGCGATAGCGTCGATCGGTGTGCCGGGCCCGAACGTCGCCGCGACACCCTTCATCTTCAGGTGTCGCGCATCCGCCACGGGAAAGATTCCGCCCAACACCACCTGAATCGCGGCGTCATACGACGCCAGTGCGTGGAGTAGTCCTTCGACCAGTTCGAGGTGGGCACCCGACAACGACGAAATGCCCACGATGTCGGCGCCATATGCGTGCGCGGCTGCCGCCACACATGCCGGCTGCTGAAACAGCGGCAGGCGCAGGACGTCGAATCCGGCGTCCTCGAGCCCAGCTGCGACGACGGCCGCACCGCGGTCGTGTCCGTCCTGGCCGAGCTTGGCGATCATGATGCGCGGCCTGCGTCCCACGCGTTGCGCCAGCCGGTCGACGCAGCCCTTCGCCGCCCGCCATGCAGCGTCGCCTCGCCGATGTTCGCCGTAGACGCCCTCGCCGTCCGCTTCCACCGCCACGACATGCCGCGGCCATACCGATTCCAGCGCGCGCGTACACTCCCCGACGGTCGCACGTGCCCGCATGCAGTCGATCGCCAGTGCCAGCAGGTTTCCGGTGCCGTCGCGCGCGGCATCGGCCAGCCGCTGCAACGCCGTCGCAACCCGCGCCGGATCGCGCGCGGCCTTGACGGCTGCGATTCGCCGCCCCTGCCCGGCACGCACGTGACGGCCGTCGATCTCGCACACCATGAATTCGCCAGTCGGTTCGTCCGCGACGAAACGGTTCACGCCAACCACGGTCCGGCGCCCCGAATCGACCTGCGCCTGCGTCGCGGCCGCGGCGCGCAGCAAGCGCCGCCTGACCCAGCCGGACTCGATCGCGGCGATCACGCCGCCCTGCGCGTCGATGGCGGCCAGCTCGGCGCGCACGCGTGTCGCGATGTCGTCCGTCAGCGACTCCATCATGTACGAGCCGGCCCACGGATCGACCGTGTCGCACAGTCCCGTTTCATGCTGCAGAATCAGCTGCGTATTGCGCGCGAGGCGCGCCGCCGCCGCGGAAGGCAGTGCAAGCGCTTCATCGTACGCATTCGTGTGCAGCGACTGCGTGCCGCCGAACGCCGCGGCCATCGCCTGCGCCGTCACGCGAACGATGTTGTTTTCCGGCTCCTGTGCCGTCAACGACCAGCCCGACGTCTGGCAGTGCATGCGCAGTGCGCACGCCCGGGGCGAACGCGCGCCGCACGCGTGTGCGATCTCCGCCCACAGGAGGCGCGCCGCGCGCAGCTTGGCGATTTCCGTATAGAAATCGCTGCCAACGCCGAAGAAAAAGCTCAAACGGGAGCAGCCTTCATCGGCAGGCATGCCGCGTGCGGCCAGCGTGTCGACGTACGCGCGGGCGTTCGACAGCGTCAGCGCGAGCTCGAGCACGGCATCGACGCCGGCTTCCTGGAAGTGATATCCCGACACCGACAGCGCATTGAAGCGTGGCGCATGCCGCGCGAGCCACAACGCCACATCGGCGACGATCCGCATCGACGGCTCCGGCTCGAAGATCCACGTATTGCGGACCATGTACTCCTTCAGGATGTCGTTCTGAATCGTCCCGCCGATCCGCTCGGGCGGCACGCCCTGCTCCTCGGCGGCCACGACAAACGCCGCCATGATCGGCAGGACCGCGCCATTCATCGTCATCGACACGGTCGTCGCGTCGAGCGCAATGCCGTCGAACAATCGCACCATGTCCTCGACCGTATCGATCGCGACGCCGGCCACGCCGACGTCGGCCCGCGCCTCGGCACAGTCCGAGTCGTAGCCCCGCTGCGTTGCCAGGTCGAATGCCACGGACAACCCCTGCGCGCCCTGCTCGAGTGCCGTGCGAAACGCGAGATTGGAATCCGCGGCGTCGGCATGCCCCGTGTATTGCCGGATCGTCCATGGGCGATCGGTATACATCGACGCGTACGGCCCGCGCACATAGGGCCACGCTCCGGGCATGCCGTCGAGATGCGCGACGGCGTCGAGATCGCTGTGCGTGTAGAGTTTCCGCAGCGGCACCGCGCGCGCGCCTCGATCGTTCCGAGTGACGTTCTCCACGCCGGTGCCCGGCTCCATGCGTGCCGCTTCGTTCATGCCCGACTCCAGCGCTTTTGCGTGATCACATCGGCAATCTTCGTCCCGTCGCCGTCGCGCACGATTTCGCTCCAGTGCAACAGGCCATCTGCATCGGATCGAGCACGCGCGAAACGCACGGTCAACGAATCGCCGATGTCGAGATTTCCGTGAAAGTACAGTTGACGCGCCGCCAGCACGGGGGCTTGCTCGAAGCGGTAATGCTGCCATTCCGCGCGGTCGACGAATGCCTGGAAGCTGGCGAAGTAAAGCAGGTCCGCGCCATTGAAATCCATGTTCGGGCACGGCAGAAACGAGACGCTTGCGCCGTCGCCCTCCGCGAGGCCGGCGAGCGCCGGCACGATCGACGCATCCCGCACGCGCAACTTCTTCGCACGTTCCGCCATCGCCAGCGCATCGGCCGGGACGGGTCCGGTGCGGCCGTCGATGCCGGTCATGCGCGCCTTCGCCACCGAGCGGTTGCTGCCGGCGTGTTCGCGCGTCACGAACGTCGACATCATCCGCACGATACCGGCTTCGTCGTCGCCGTGCCGGATCCGCTGCTCGCTGAAATGGCGAATCGGGCCGACCCTGCGAAGCGCGACATGAAGCGCGAACGTGTCGTTCTCGCGAATCACGTGACGGCGGTTCATGTCGACGTGCACCGCAACGAACGACGCATAGGCACGCCGCCCCTCGTCGTCGAAGAACTCGGGGACGTCGCGGCCGCCGTGCGCGGCCAGCGCGTCCCAGTGACGCTGCCCGCACTCCTTGAGCAGCCAGTTCTCCGCGAGCCCCGTGTGCGCGAGTTGCGGCATGCCGGCCCGATAGCGATGGATGGCGGTATGCATCGGCGTCAGGCGGCCAGGCTTTCGGCCGAGCGCCGCGCGGCCGTCGTCCCGGTCTGGATCTGGTCGACGATATGGGCGGCATCGCGCGCCACCCCGGAGAATCGCCCGGAACCCCACGTATATAGCCAGGGCAGCCCGACGAAGTAGAGCCCCGGAACCGGCGTCACACCGCGCCGGTGCGCGGGATAACCGCGGCCGTTGAATACCGGCGCATCCAGCCAGCTGAAATCCGGAGTGAAGCCGATGCACCAGACGACCGATGCGATGCCGCTGGCCGCGAGATCGAGCGCCGTGCGCTCGCCGGCCGGACGCCACACGGGCTCGTAGCGCGTCGCCGGCGGCGCCGCGATCCCGTTCTTCTCGATATGGGCATCGATGCCGGCATTGATCCGGTTGTACGTATCGTCGGCGCTGTCGAGCTGCGCCGACAGATCCGCGGAGAAGCGCAACTGCCCGCCTGCGAAATCCTCCAGCCGGCCGTACAGTTCCATCCCTTCGGCCGCAAAGCGGCGCAGATCGATATCGCGCCCGCCATCGCGGCCGGTCACGTAGTGGTTGGTATTGTCGCGCACGCCTTCGCGCAGCGGATGTGCATCGACCGGCATGTCGTAGTACTGCATGTCGGCCAGCCAGTCGACGACGTCCCTGCCCCGGTAGAAACGCGCACAGCGCGGTGCATCGCCCACCGCGAGGAACACCTTCCGCCCGGCGAGGTGGAGGTCTTCCGCGATCTGCGCGCCCGACTGCCCTGATCCGACCACGAGAACCGGCCCGTCCGGCAATGCGGCCGGATTCCGGTATTCCGACGACTGGATCTGCACGATCGTTGCCGGCAACCGCTCGGCCATCCGCGGCACGATCGGCCGATGGTAGCCGCCCGATGCAA
This sequence comes from Burkholderia sp. COPS, assembly GCF_019425585.1. Classification (NCBI taxonomy): domain Bacteria; kingdom Pseudomonadati; phylum Pseudomonadota; class Betaproteobacteria; order Burkholderiales; family Burkholderiaceae; genus Burkholderia; species Burkholderia sp. COPS. Next base: position 149,330 of record NZ_WIXR01000019.1, read on the forward strand.
CGACGACCTGATCCGCCGTGTACGCGCCGCGCGACGTCGCGATGCGATAGCGTCCGTCCGCGTCGCGCGTCACACGCTCGACGGCGGTATGTTCCAGCACCGGTGCGTCGACGCTGCGGATGAATCCGTCGAGATACTCGACGATCTCGTCTTTCGTCATGAACCCGTGCGGATCGGCACCGCGATACGGATAGCCCGGCAGCGCGCACTGCCAGTTCGGCGTCACGAGACAGAACGCGTCCCAGCGCTGCTTGCGCCACGTGTGCGTCACGGTCTCCTTTTCGAATACGAGATGATCGATACCTGCCTGCTTCAGGTAGTAGCTGATCGACAACCCCGCCTGCCCGCCGCCGATGACGGCTACGCGCAGATGGGAATCGGAATCCGGGAGGCTGGATGAAACAACGGGTTCGCTTGACATGATGCAGTCCTGAATGTGTGTTGAAGAAGACAGTGGATTCCTGCGTGCCTTACGCCTCAAACGAGTTCGATGACGGTCACGGTCGCGTCGCCCTGCGGCGCAAATCGTTCCGCGTTCGCTTCGATCCGTGCCAGCTCGTCCATCGCGGCCGAGCACGCGAATCCGTATTTCTCGCGGACGCGATCGGACGCGATACCCAGTGCGCGTCGGGCTCGCTCGACGAAGTCGTCGAGCGCGTACTGCGTCTCGGGCGTGAAGAATTCCGACACGACGGTCGAAGGCGAATAGCAATTTGTTTCCGACTGATCGGGCCAACGAACCCGAAAATGCATGACCGGCATGATTCCTCCTCATTCAGTGGACACGACTCGCGCACGCTGCGCCAGCCGGGCCCGGTAGATATCCAGATGCCTTCGCGCACTCGCTTCCCATGAGTAGCGGTTCAGCACTGCGGGGACGGCATGTGCGAAATCGGGAACACGCCGTCCCGAGAGCGCGTCGTGCAGCGCGTCGGCAATCGAATCCACTTCGGCGGGATCGGCCCACACGCACGCGTGCTCGTCCAGATACTCGGTAAAGGGTTCGATTTCGGACACGACGACCGGTTTTCCGCAAGCAAGCCCCTCGAGCACGACCAGGCCGAATCCCTCTCGAACCGACACCATCGACACCACGTCGGCAGAGTGCATCAGCGCGACCAGCGCCGCGTCGTCGAGCGGCCCCGTCGACACGACGGGTTCGTCGACGCCGATCCCCAGCCCGAGGGCAGCGGCGCGCGCGACGAAGCGGCGCGCGTATGCGTCGTGATCGAGAAGGCTCGCGCCGCCCGCGATCACGAGCCGTGCATCGGGCATCGTGCCGCGCAATCGGGCGAACGCCTCGAGCAACGCGATCGAGTTTTTTCGCTCCTCGATCCCGCCGATCGCCAGGACAATCGGACCGCCGTGCAGGCCATACCGCTGCCGCACCGCCTGCATGTCCGCCTGGTCCGCACGAGAGAACCGGGCAACGTCCACGCCGTTGGGCACCACGCTTGCGTCGACCCCGAACGTCTTGCGCATCGTGGCCGCCCACACGGCGCTCACGCACAGCACCTGGTCCGCCGCGCGCCACGCACGTTCCTGCCAGCGTTCGAGCTGCGGGTCGTCGAATACGTCGAGGTGATGCACGGTCCGTACGAAGCCGTCTATTGCGCCTGACTGCCGCAACTCGGCCAGCGCATTGCCCGTGATGCTGTCCTGTGCATGCAGGACGTCGAACCCGCCCGCCTCGTGCTCCTGCAATGCGCGCCTGATCGCGGCAATCCGCGCGGACACCATTTCCGCGATGCTGCCAGGGCGGCCATCGACGCGCGCCAGCACGACGCGGCACGGGACATCCCGGAACATCGCCTCGCCCGGCGCGGCCGGCGCGAACACGGTGACGTCGTTTCCCGCTTCGTGCAGCGCACTGGCGATTTCAAGTGCGTGCACGACACCGCCGCGCGGATTCACCGAATGGGTCAGCAGCGCGATGCGCAACGCGTCGCCACTCATCGGACACCTCCGCCGCCGGTCATAAACGGTTCGATCCCGAAATCCCACAGCACCGCCGTTTCGCCCGCTTCTTCGACCACGACCTCGCGCGTTGCGTCGATATCGCCGATCACGGCGCACGCGAGCCCGCGCGCCGCGAAGCGTTCCACGATCGCGTCGGCATGCGCCGGCCGGACCGACATCAGGAACCCATAGCTCGGAAAGGCCGTCAGCCAGCGATCGAAGTCGACGCCGGGCGGGCGCGGGATCGCGTCCAGTTCGATGCGCGCGCCCACGCGCGAGCATTCGACAAGCATCAGCGCCGTCCCGAGCATGCCCGCCATCGAGATATCCTTCGCGGCATCGCACAGCCCGTCTTCGGCCAACGCCGGCAGGATCTCGAGATCGCCGCGCAGCCGGGCCGGCGGCGCGCCGACCGACGCATTCCAGAACGGATACGGATCCTCGAATGCGCCACGCAGGTCGACCGCCATCATCAGGCGATCGCCCGGCCGCGCACTGAAGCTCGACAGCAGCGCGCGGGCCCGGCCCAGGATCGATACGGCCAGTTGCCCCTGCGCGCTGCGCGTGTTGCTGTGGCCGCCGACGATCGGCACGCCATACGCCGACGCAGCCGCGGCCATCCCGGCGAGCACCGGCCGCGCGGCGTCGATTCCGTCGCTCCACAGTGCATCGACGACGGCGATCGGCCGCCCGCCCATCGCATAGATGTCGCTGACGTTCGCCATCACGCCGCTGTACCCCGCGAACCACGGCATCGACTCGACGAAATCGCCGACCATGCCCTCGATCGCGAACAACAGGTAACCGTCCGCATCGGGAATCGCCGCGCAGTCGTCGCCGAGTGCCACCGCCTGTGCAAGATCCCGCTCGCCGTTCGGCAATGACGCCGCCAGCGATGCGACCACGCCGGAGATGTCGTGCTTGTGCTGGAAGCCGCGACTTGCGCGCAGCGTTGCGATGCGACCGTCGACACTCATGGCCGAACCTCCGAGCGCAGGACGAAACCCTCGAACGGCGTGCCGCACGGCGGATAGTGCGCAAGCCGGGCCTGCATCAGTTGATGAGGACGTCCGAACAACGTTTCCTCGCCGAGCGCATCCCAGTGAAGCCGACGAAACAGCGGCACGTTCTGCGATTGCACGTGTGCGACGAAGGTCCGGCAACCTTCGGCATGCGCGCTGCTGACGGCAAGTGCGATCAGCATCGAGCCGATCCTGCCCTGCCTGCGAAATGCCGGATGCACCGCCAGCCGCGAGCCCATCCAGGTGCCGGGCACGGTTTCATGAATCCGCACCGTGCCGACCACCTGCTCGGGCAGCCCCGCGCAGCAGCTGACTGCGACCAGCAGTTGCGCGTGGCGATCGATATCGTCGCGATCGTCGCCGGCGAAGATCCCCTGCTCGATGCAGAACACCGCCCGGCGCAATTTGTACGCTTCGTCGATCTCCCACGGAAGTGCCGCCCATTTGATCCGGTATTCGGCGGGTCGGTAGGTGTCGCGGCAGTCGGCCAGTCCCATCTCTGCGCAGTACATGCTCACCCCTCGTAGGTCGAAAGCGACGAGCAGGCGCCGCACTTTCCGCAGCCTGCCTTGATGTCGGCGGAGCGCATGCCGGCGTCGCGCAGCATGGCGCCGAGCGGTTCGAGCACCGCCCGCATGAAGTCCGGCGACGGCGCGGGATGACTCTCCAGCGGCGTGCCGCTGATCGGGACGAACGGCACGACGAACGGATACACGCCAAACCCGATCAGTTCGCGCGACATGTCGAGGATCGCGGCCGCGCTGTCGCCGAGCCCGGCGAGGATGTAGGTGCTGACCTGGCCGCGGCCGAACACGCCGACGGCCGCGCGGAATGCCGCCATGTATCGGGACAGCGGCACGCTCGCCTTGCCCGGCATGATCCGTTCGCGCACCGCCGGCGTCACGGCTTCCAGATGCATGCCCAACGTATCGATCCCGCTTGCCTTCATCCGGTCGAACCAGCTGTCGTCGTCGGGCGGCTCGCATTGCGCCTGGATCGGGAGATCGACGGCCGCCTTGATCGCGAACGCGCTTTCGCACAGCACGCGCGCACCGCGATCCGGCGTCGGCGGTGTGCCGGTCGTCAACACCATGTGCTTGACGCCGTCGAGCAGGACCGCCGCGCGCGCAACCTCGGCGAGCTGTTCCGGCGTCTTCCGGGCGATCGTCCGGCCGGCCGCGAGCGACTGGCCGATCGAGCAGAACTGGCAGGTCTTGCGCCGGCTCTCGTAGCGAATGCAGGTCTGCAACACCGTGGTCGCCAGCACGTCGGCGCCATGCAGCGTCGCGATGTGCGAGTACGGCACGCCGTCCAATGTCTGCAACGCGTAGAAGCGCGGGCTCGACGGAAAGCTGATGCTCGCGATCGGGATGGTGCCGCGCGAGAGCAGGCTGACGCCCGCCGCATCGGGCGCCGCCGCGACGAACGGCGAATCCCACGCGGTACTCGTGTGCACCGGCACCATGATGGTCACGCCGTCGACCGTCACGGCCTTGTGATCGGACGGCCCGGCGCCGCCGCGCCGGCTCGCGGCGCCCACCCGCGGATCCGCGAGGCGCAGCCCGACCGACTGCAGTTCAGTCATCAATTGCCGGCTCTGCACCGACGGTTTCGCGTTCGCGCTCATGGCAATGTCCCTCGAAGTCGCGTGCGGCCGGCACGCTGAGCCCCATCGGGGTCACCGTCGTCGCCGGCCGATCGTTGATGGCAAGACTCAGCAGCTCCGGCCGTGCATAGTGGCCGACCGAATCCATCATTCGCTTGCGCTTGGTGATCAGCGACATGTCCAGGTCGGCGATCACCATCCCTTCGCCCTCCCGCAAGGGCTCGGCCAGATGCTGCCCCTCCGGTGACACGATCGCGGTATTGCATCCGCCGCGCAGGGCTTTCTGCAGATTCGGATCGCCCGTGATCGACTCGATCTGGGCGTCCGTCAGCCAGCCGGTCGCATTGACGACAAAGCAGCCCGCTTCGAGCGCGTGGTGGCGGATCGTGACTTCGATCTGTTCCGCAAAGATCGGGCCGACCAGCGAGCCGGGAAACTGACTGCAATGAATTTCCTCGTGCTGCGTCATCAGCGCATAACGGGCGAGCGGGTTGTAGTGCTCCCAGCACGCGAGCGCACCGACCCGTCCGACACCGGTCTGCGCAACCTTGAGTCCGGCCGCGTCGCCCTGCCCCCAGATCATCCGCTCGTGAAACGTCGGCGTGATCTTGCGGCGCTTCACCGCGAGGCGCCCGTCGACGTCGAAGATCAGCTGCGTGTTGTACAGGCTGCCGTGATCGCGCTCGTTCACGCCGAGCACGACCACCATCCCGTGCAGACGCGCGCGCTCCGCAACGGCATGCGTCACGGGGCCCGGCACCGCCACCGCCTGCTCGTATAGCCGCATGTGATCGGCGCCGGATGCGACCGGCGTCCGCACGAACGAGAAGTACGGGTAATACGGCACGAATGTTTCAGGAAAGACGATCAGCTGGACGCCCTTGCCGGCGGCCTCGTCGATCGCCGCGCAGACCTTGTCGAGCGTGCCGCCGGCGCGTTCCAGATCGGGAGCGATCTGGACGGCTGCCGCCCGGACGGTGCGTTTGTCGGACATGATGGCACCCGTCATTCGATCAAACGGTCCAGGTATGGATGACCAGCGCGTTCTCCTTGCGGTGAAGCAGCTGGATATCCAGCACGTCGAGCGGATTGATCGGTCGAATGCCCTCGATCAACGACGCTTCGCCATGCCCGTAGAGCGCCTGCAGCGCAAAACGGCACGCGTAGACTTTCCCGCCTTCTTCCATGAACTTGACGAGTTGCTTGTTGAAGTTCAGATGACCGGGAAACGCCTCGTCGCCGAGCGTCGGAAACCCGCGCTGAAAGCCGAGCGTCACGCCGGGGCCATAGAGCAGCACCGACGTCTCGAATCCCTTGCGTTGCAGGCGAGTCGCCTGCAGCAGGTTCACGAAGCCGATCGATCCCTCGAACGCAACCGTGTGGAACGTCACGAGCGCTTTCTCGCCCGGTTCCGCCTTGACGTCTTCGAACACCTTTTCCTCGTAATCGACGAGGAAATCTCCCTTCTTGTGCAACGGCTGATTGACTGCGGGCATGGCACGCTCCGTTTGATAATGAGTTCAGTGATATTCCCGAACACTTTCGAGTCCGGGCGATCTCATTAACGCAACGCATATGCCAACCAGGCACAGACCTGATGCGATCACTCTCCGATCATTCAATCGATAAATGCCGATGCAGCCGGTCCGATCCTTGCGTGACCGAATGCGGTTCGGACAGGAAGTGTCCCGTCCGGGCGACGGCGCGCACCCGTGTGAAGCAACAAGCAAGCATGCGTGCGCATCGAGCGTGCATCCATGCATCAATCCGATACATGATGCGATCAATGCAATCATCTGGCTTCGGAATGGCGAGATAGATATTTCCGATTAATGCGCCATGCTAACGTTTTGATGAATCATCAAATGGAAACAGGTATGGATTACATAATCCATCATTGGTCGAAGCGACTCCTGGAAAGCAGGAAGCCGGCGTACCTGCTGATCCCCGACCTGATCGAGGAAGACCTGGCGGCGGGCCGGCTGAAACCACGCGACCGCCTACCCGGGCTGCGCGATCTCGCCGGTGCGCTGAACCTGAACTACACGACGGTGGCCCGCGCGTATGCTGAAGCCCGCAGGCGCGGCTTGCTCGATACACGGGCAGGAAGCGGTACGTTCGTGCGCGGCCCAACCCGGACGATCCCGCTGTCGGGCGGGAGCAGCATCGAGATGTCGATGAACATGCCACCGGAGCCGCCCGGGATGGCCGGGCGACTGCAGGAATCGGCTGCCGCGTTGTTCGCCGCGGCGGACCCTTACCAATTGATGCGATATCAGGATTTCGGCGGCACACCGGCGGATCGCGCCGCCGGCCGCGCATGGCTGGCCAATCGCCTGCCCGGCTGCAGCAGCGATACCGTGCTCGTTTGCCCGGGAATCCACAGCGCCCTCGTCGCGCTCGTTTCCCGGCTTGCGAGCCGCGGTGACTCGATCTGCCTCGATTCACTCGCTTACCCCGGCATCAAGGCCATCGCATCGCAACTGGGCGTGCGGTTACAGCCGCTGCCACGGGACGACGACGGGCCGTTGCCGCATGCCTTCGAATCGCTCTGCCGAAGCGGACAGCCTGCTGCGCTGTACTGCAACCCGACCCTGCAGAACCCGAGCACGCTCACGATACCGTTCCGGCGCCGCGAAGCGTTGGCCGATATCGCCACACGCTACAACGTGCCCATCATCGAGGACGATGCCTATGCGATGCTGCCGCAGAGCGCGCCGCCCCCGCTGGCGCTGCTGGCGCCAGAACTGACCTACTACGTGACCGGCATGTCGAAGAACTTCGGCGCCGGGTTGCGCATCGCTTACCTGCTCGCGCCGACGGTGCGCGAAGCGCAGCGGATCGCCGGCGCACTGCGCGCCACGACCGTGATGCCGAGCCCGTTCACGATGCTGCTGTCCACCCAGTGGATCAACGACGGCACGGCGAGCGAGATGCTGGCCGCGATTCGATCGGAGGCGCATGCACGGCAGGCGATCGCCAGCCGCGTTCTCGGCGCATGGCCTTTCGATGCCCACCCCGACGGTTTCCATCTCTGGTTGCCGATTCCGGGCGAGTGCCTATGGACCGCACCGGATCTGGCGCAGCATCTGCGGAGTCGAAACGTCGCCGCCGTGGCGAGCGCGGCATTTTCGACGGACGGCGACCCGCCGGCGGCGATCCGTATCTGCCTTGGCGGGCCGCAGGATCGGGAGCAGTGCCGGGACGGCCTGGAACTCGTCGCGGATGCACTGACCGACGCGCATCATCTTTATGGTGCGGCGATGTAGCGGCCGATACCGCGTCGAAGACAAATAGGCGCCTCCCGGTTCGCCATCGCGCTCGACCCGCGACCGTTAGAACTTGTGCCGAATGCCAATCCGCGCCGCAGTCTGAAAACTCGTGCTGGACGGTGATCCGAGCGCTGCTTCGATTTGCGCGCCGTGTGCATGATCGTGCGCGAGCGCCCCGACGAAATACACGTCCGTTCGCTTGGAAATGAAGTAATCCGCCCCGACGGTCACCTGGTTCGCGCTGCCGACGCCGTTGTTGCGCTGTTGGAACTGGAACCCTGCTCCAAGCGAAATATCGGGCTTGACGAAGTAAGTCATGCCACCGTCGTAGGTCAGCGCCCGAGCCTGGGTGCCGCTGCTCAACTGAATATCGGTCACGACACCGAATATCTGCGCTTTCCCCAGGCTGTAGGTTGCACCGCCGGCGTATTCGGTCAGATTCGCGGAGCTGGTCGCGTTATGCTGCTTGAAATACGACAGCGATGCGGCGAGCCCGCCTTGGCTGTAGTTCAGCAGAAAGTTCATCGAGCTGTTGGTGCCCAACGAGCCGGCGACGTTGCCGAAACCATACATCGCCCCGACACTGAAACCCGAAATCGTCGGCGAAAGATACTTCACCGAGTTATTGACATTGTCGCCCCACAGCCGGTTGTCCAGCGTATAGCCGCCAGCCGCATACGCCGGAATGCCCCACGCGAGGATCCCCGCTGCCGTATTTCCCGCAATCGAGTACGCCGGAAAGATATCGCCGATGAAGTCGTATTGCCGCCCGAGCGTCAGCGTCCCGAACCGCCCGTCAACGCCGACGAAGGCTGCACGATTGAACAGCAGCCCGCTTTGCGCCAGGGCCCCGTTGGAAAGTTGAAAGCCGCTTTCGAGCGTGAAGATCGCCTTGAGCCCGCCACCCAGGTCCTCTTTACCCGTCAGCCCCCAGCGATCTCCCTGCGAAGACCCGGACGCAAACTGCACGAGCGCGCCATGTCCGGTGCTCGATGTCGCATTGTTCGTGTACGTAATACCCGCATCCACCAGCCCGTACAGCGTCACTGAGGACTGTGCATGTGCCACGCCGCATCCGACCGCGGCGCACAGCACCATGCTTCGCTTGATGACCGTATTCATATCGCTTTCCTAATTTTATGCGTAGCTTTCGTTGACGAAAATGACTGAGGAAAACGTCCCGCTGGAAATGCATCGGAATCGTTTGGTCAATGGGCAGGCGTGTCCGGGTAATCCTCCAGCTTGCCTCGCTACAACGAACGGTCTCAGCACGTCCGCTTCCCACTGCGCGTCTACTCTATGAGCACCGTTTTTTGAGCCCCATCGTTAGAAATATCGACAGGGAAAACTTGGCCTGAGCCCGCGCTCAAGAAATTCAGGCGCCCTCGCGAACATCCCTTCCGATCTGCAATAGGCAGTGGACCTGACTGCGGCATGAATACAACGGACAGGCAATGGCAGTGAAGTTCGTTGCTGATCGGGATTTTTTGCCCTGCTATGCTTGATGTGTAATGCGAACCAGTCTTTCGAGGCTGTTGCGCATGCTGTCTCCCGATTCCACCTACCGATGAGGCACCCTTGAAGCCACAAGTTCACGATCTCACGCTCGACGAACTCCGACTTTTCGGTGACATCATCGGGCGGCTCGAAGAGCTCGGGCCGATCGTGGATGTCAGGCGTGTCGTTTTGTCAGACTTGACCCGGCTGCTGCGATCCGATTTCTGCGTCTCCTACAACTGGGATGCCGAAAAAGGGATGTACGCCGACCCGATTGCAGTCAATGTCGACTCGGATCACGTGCGTCGCTACACGAGCTGGTACCAGCACAATGACCCGATGACGGCGCAACTCTGCAAGCGGCGCAGGGCCACGTTGGTGGAAGAAGTGATGGACCGGCCTGCCCTGGAGAAAAGCGAGTTCTATAACGAGTTTCTCGCGCACGACGGTTTGCATCACGGAATCAACGTGTTTGTCTTCGACGGCGAACGCCAGCTCAGCGACCTGAGAATCTGGCGAACGAGGAATCGGCCTGAGTTCGAGATGCGCGACAAACTCGTGCTCGATGCGATCGAGCCGTTCCTTTGCCGCGCGATCAAACGCCGGGCAGGCAGCGCGACAGGGCTCACGGACCGTGAGAGCGAGATCGCCCAGCTGGTCGCAAAGGGTTGTACCGATCAGGATATCGGCCACCTTCTCTGCATCAGCCTGTCGACCGTGCGCACCCATTTGCGGCGGATCATGGACAAGAAGGGATTCTCCAACCGCGCGGAGCTTGCTGCCTCCGTCGCCGCGGCCGGAACGACCCCGCCGTCATGACGATTGAACGGCGCGGTCGACGGCCACGTACGCGCGACGCGGCGAATCGTCCGATACAAGAGACTAAACCGCCAGTACCGCTTCGAGCCGGTCGCGCGACACATCGATCGAGTCGCCCGACAGCACGACCTCTCCATGATCCAGACCGATGAAATGGTCGGCGATCGACGTGAGAAACGTCAGATTCTGTTCGACGACCACGAACGCCGCGCCTTCCTCGATTCGAGACCGGATCACGGATGCCATCCGCTCCAGGTTCTCCTGCTGAACACCTTCCGACGGCTCGTCGATCAGCGTGAGCGGCGAACGCTCCGCGATGATCCTGGCGAAGGAAAGCAGCTTCTTTTCACCACCGCTCAACTTCCCGGCCGGTTGGAACAAGCGTTCCTTCAGCCGCGGAAAAACCCGGAACAGATCGTCGTATGCGTCCAGGCTTCGGGTCTTGAATCCGAGTGTCAGGTTGTCCGCGACGCTCAAATTGTCGAAGACGACCCGCTCCTGCGGCGCATAGCTCACCCCCAGACGTCGCCGTTGATGCGACGGCACGTTGCCCACTTCGCCACCGTTGACAGTGACCGTACCGGACGCGGGCTGGATGACGCCGGCCAAAGCGCGCATGAGCGTCGACTTGCCCACGCCGTTGCGGCCGAATACGCCCAGGACGCTACCCGCGGCCACCTCGCCGCTGATCCCCTTGAGCACCATCGTGTCGCCGTAGCCCGCGACGATCGACGAAAACCTCAGCATTGCTTCTCCCCGCCGCTCGCTCATTTTTTTCCTCCCGAGTAGACGGCCTTGACGTCTTCCGACATCTTGATCTGCGCCAGGGAGCCTACCGCGAGGCTTCTGCCCTGGTGCAGGACCACCACGTTGTCGGCGATCTTTTCGAGCGCGCTCATGTCGTGCTCGATCACGATGGCGGACGCGTCCAGTTCGCTCACGGTCGACGTAATCGCGTCCATCATATGACGGGTCTCGTGCGCCGAGAGGCCGGCGCACGGTTCGTCGAGCAGCAAAAGACGCGGCTCGGTGATCGCCACCATCGCGAACTCCAGCATCTGGCGCATCCCTTGAGAAAGATCCCCCGTGCGAACGGCCATATTCGATTCGAGGAATCCGAATTTTTCGAGTGTGCGAACGCGTTGAAGCGAATTCCAATGCAGCGGCGCGGCGGCCAACATCTCTCGAGGACGGATCCGGTTCGCCCACAGCGCGATCTGAAGATTCTCGTTGACGGACAACTGCGCAAAAACCGACGGAATCTGGAACTTGCGGCCGACGCCCAGTCGGGCGACCTGCCACGCCTGCGAGGACGAAATCTCGGCCCCGCGAAAGTGGATTTCACCGGAACGGACCGGCAAGCGGCCCGTCATTGCGTTGAACGTCGACGTCTTCCCGGCGCCATTGGGGCCGATGAAACAATTGACACCCCCTGCTCCCACCTCGAGATCGAGCCCGTTGAGAATGTTGACGCCGCCCTGGCTGACCTCCACCTTCCTGAAGCTGAGCAGCGTGGATTGAGCCGGTCGCAGGTCGATTGTCGCGATGTCGTGCGCGTCGATCCGTTTCTCCGGAATGGGGTTCGCGACGCGTAGGCCGGCCATTCGCGCAAGCGCGGCGGCCGCGCCGGCCAGGCCATCGGGAAATAACCGCACCACGCCGATGAAAATCAGCGCGACCAGCACTTCCCAATAAGTGAACAGGTCACGCCAGGTCGCGGCGAGCAGTCCGATCACGACGGCACCGAGTTGCGCGCCCAACGGACTGCGCTTTCCGCCGACGGCTGCCCAGATGACGAACTGCGCCGACAACGCCACGCCGACCGCCTGCGGACCGACCAGACCTTCGTGCGGCGCATACAGGGCGCCGCCCAAACCCGCGATCGCACCCGAGAGGCCGAAAGCGGCGGCCTTCAGCTTGTGCGTCGCGAATCCGAAAAACTGGAGGCGATCTTCATTCTCCGAGATGGCGGCCCAGAGCGTCCCGATCGGTCTGCGGTTCAACCAGGTGATCAGTGCCGTGACGACAACCGCAGCCGCTGCGATCACGTAATACAGGTTTCCATACCTGTCGGTCATCGGCAGATCGGGGATATCGGTCAACCCATTGAAGCCGCCGGTTGCGCTGCTCCATTGATTGGCGACCAGAAATCCCAACATGCATAGCGCAAGCGTAATCAATGAAAAGAACGGCCCACTGTCAATCCGGCGCGCAAAGACGATCAATCCGATTGCATAGGCCAGGGCCGCCGGTATCGCGATGGCAAGCGGAAGCAGAACAATCTGCCATTCGCCGCCGGCCGCTGCCGCGGAGCGCAATACAAAGGCGCTGACATACGCGCCCAACCCGAAAAACAGGCTTTGCCCCAGCGGCAGGAATCCCGCATTCCCCCAGCACAAGGCAACGCTTTGCGTTGCCATTCCATACAGCAACAGAAGCCCGATCTGGTTTGCGCTGTAGTCACCGGCCCACAGCGGCAAGCTTAGAAGAATCGCCGCCGTGACAGCCTGGAGGGACGATTCAACGGCGCGAGACGAGGCCATTTGGGCGACTCCACAAGAAATAGATGGACAGGATCAGAACGGCGGTATACCCCGACGTCTGATCGATGAAACTCGACACTGCGACCTGCGTGCCGCCGATGACGAACGTGCCTACCGCGAGACCGAGCAGACTGCCCAGACCACCGACAACCAGCACAAAGAACGAATTGAGCAGATAGTCGAGGCCCATGTACGGCTCGACCCGCACGATCGGTGCAAGCAGCACGCCCGCCAACCCGGCCAGAACCACACCCGTGATGAAAGTGCCACTGGCCAGGCGCGTCGTATTGATGCCGGCCGCCTTGGCAAGCAGGGGATTCGCGACCATGCCGCGAATCCGCGCGCCCGTCTGGCTGCGGCTGTACCATGCCGCGAGCCCGGCGAATGCCACGCCCACCGCGAGCATCATCGCAAGCCGGAATGCCGGGTACTGGGTGCCAAAGACATCGATCGATGCGCCATCCGCACCCGCCACGTCCTGGTAACCCTTTCCGAACAATGCGACCACGCCTTCGCGGAGAAGGATCGAAACGCCCCACGTTGCGAGCAAGGTATCGAACGGCCGCTGATACAACGGACGAACCAGCACGCGCTCGACGATCCACCCGACAGCAGCGCATACGACGATCGCCAAGGGTATGGCAAGCAAGGCGGGCAACCCGAGACGCTGCACGACGACCACCGAGTACGCGCCCAGCATGATGAACTCGCCATGCGCCATGTTCAGTACGCCCAGCAGCCCGAACACGATTGCCAGACCGATCGTCGTGAGCGCGAGGGCCGCACACGCGTACCCGAGATTGAGAAGGTAGGAAAGAAGCATGACTTCAACCCGCACCCGCTCCGCTCGTGCAGGTTTCGGCCGAGCTGAGTTGCGAGAACGTCTTGACGATGTCGTATCGGGCCCCTGAAGCCTTGGCAAGGAAGATGTCGGCCGTCACGTTGCGGGACTTCATCGTGACCACGCCACGCGGGCCTTTGTAACTTGCCCCATCGGAAGCCTTCGTCAGATCGCCGATCGCCGCCGAGTTCGCCTTCCTGGCCATGGCGTCATACATCAGGATGCCCTCGTATGTCGACTCGCCGATGCTGCTCAATACCGCCGAAGCGCCGAATCGCTTGTGATAGCGCTCCAGAAACTGGCCGGACGTGGCGGTCGGCGTCGAGAAAAAGCCGGAAGCCGAGTAGAGGTTCCTGGAGTTGGACGCCCCGATACCGATCAATGTGTTTTCTTCGATCAACGTGCCGAAGCGGATCATCTTGTCGCTGAGACCGAAGCTCGCAAAACTTCGGTTGAACGTGACGGCCGACCCGCCCACCAGCGTGATGAAGACCGCATCTGCCTTGCTGTCCCGGATTTTGCCAAGCACCGCGTCAAAGTTATCGACGTCGAATGGAACGTACTCTTCGCCGACCACGGTCGCGCCGGAACCTTGAATCGCCTTTTTCGCCACTTCGTTCGACTTGCGCGGCCAGATGTAGTCGTTGCCGATCAGGAACCAGCGCTTGACCTGGTGTTGGGCGGTCAGCCACGGAATGACCGGCGTCAGTTGCTGCGCGGGCGTCTCGCCGACGAAGAACGTGCCCTTCGCACAATCGCCCCCCTCGTACATCGGGGTATAAATGTAGGGCACCTGGCCTCTGAACAGGCTTTCCAGCGCCGTACGGACAGCGCTATCGTGCGATCCGACAAAGACCTCCGCCTTGTCGCGCTTCCAGAGGCGCAGAGCCGTCTGCGCCGACTCGGAAGGCGCGGCGCCGGCGTCTCCCACAAGCAACTCGAGGGGGCGCCCCAGAACGCCCCCGCGCGCATTGATCTCATCGACCGCCATCGCTGCGCAGTTCTTGCAGGCTTGACCGAAAAATGCGGCCGGCCCGCTCATCGGCGCCATCAGCGCCAACTTCAGCGGCTGGTTGGCCGCGCGTACCGATGCCGGCACGAGCGCCCCAACGCCCACCGCGGCACTTGCAGCACCGAGCGCAATACTTTTCAGGATATTTCGACGATTCATTTGCTTGCCTTTCTCGTTAAGCCGTTGCCGGACGTATTAAATGAGTGCGTCGAGACGCGGAAACGTCGCGGCACACAGAACGCGCTCCATTGCCTTGCCGATCTGCAGGATTCGCTGATCCGAATACGGAGCACCGTCCAGCGCCAATCCAACCGGAAGCCCATCTTGAGTCAGGCCGGCGGGAATGGTGATGCCGGGTACCCCTGCGTTGCTGCCTGGTTCGGTGTTTCGTGTATAGGCAGCAAAGACGTCGAGTGCATCGGACCCGACCGTCACGGTTTCCGCGCCGATGCGGCATGCCGGAATCAGGACGGTGGGAAATAGCAGTGCGTCTGCCTCCACTTCGCGAAGGCACTCCACGTAAGACGCGCGCGACCGCTCTCGCGCGAGAAGTGCTTTGGCATATTCGGTCGCGGAAATCGCACCGTCCCCCAGGATGTCGCTGACGATTCGCGCCACATCCGGGCTCTTGATTTGGGCAACGATCTCCGGGAACGTCACGGCCACCCCGCCTGTTTCCAGATAGCGGCCGACGGCACCGCCGAACTCGAAAAAAGGGATGGTTGCGCTCTTCTGCGCACGGAAAAATGGATAACGTCGCAGATCTACGTCGACCAGTTCGAAGCCTGCATCCTCGAGCTTCTGCAACGCATCTTCGAGTACCGGCCGGGCGTCGGGTGACAACCCCTCCCACAACGTCGAGTACGGGACGGCCAGGCTGAAGTCACATGCGCCGTCGACAACGGTCAGTGCCGGGCCATTTCCGGACAGGATCTCATCCAGCAACATCACGTCGGAGACCGTTCGGGCGATCGGGCCGACCGTGTCACGCGTGGGCGATATCGGGACGATCCCCTCCGACGGATAGCGTCCATGCGTAGGACGAAAGCCGACCAGTCCGCACAGCGCCGCCGGTATCCGCACCGATCCGCCGGTGTCGGTGCCGAGGGCCGCCGGCACCGCACCACTTGCCACCACCACGGCGGACCCGCCGCTGCTTCCTCCGGGAATGCTGGACGGGTCATACGGGTTGCGGGCCGGACCAAAAAAACCGTTGTCGTTCGTGCAGCCGAAAGCGAGTTCGTGCATGTTGGCCTTGCCGGCGACCAACGCGCCCGCTTCGATCACGCGCGCGACGACCGGCGCGTTCGCTCGAGGTACAGCGTGGCGAAGCGCTGCTGTTCCCGCGGCTGTCGGCATGCCGACGCAGTCGATGTTGTCCTTGATTGCCAATGGAATGCCGTCAAGTGACGTCCGCCCTGTCCGGGAAGCGGGCGATTCATCATGGGCCCGCGCCGATTGCAATAACGCCTCAGGGTCGAAATACACGAACCCGTTCAGCGACTCGGTTTTGGCCTGTTGATCCACCAGAGCCTGAACGTATTCCAGGCAGGAGATCTCGCGCCGATCAATCGCATCTTTTGCGTCGACGACTGAACGCTGCGGAAGGGTTGGCATCTACGTCTCTCTTACGTTTTGGTCTTCGTAGAATGCGCGCCCGCTTTTTTGTATCGCATCGTTAGAATTGACGACGCTGTCAACCCTCGCAACGTCGCCTTACCGCCCCCGAAACCGCCTCCAGGCCGCCGTCAGCGGCCTGGATCGCGCGATTCCCCGCAAAGGCCTGAAATCCACCGGCACTTCGCCAGACGTTCAGACCGCGTCCATGTTCGAGACTGAACGCTTCGAGGTCGCGGTGGGCACCGTTTCCTCGAGAAACATCCCCACGAGCGCGCTAACCAACGACACGCCCCCGACGATCAGCATCGGATAACCAAGACCGAATGTGTCGGCGAGCCCACCTGCCACCACCGGCATCAGGACCCCACCGATGAGTTCGCTGACAGCGGTGGGAACGCCTACGGCGGAGCCGGTCAGCGTGGACGGCACGGATTCGCAGGGAATCACGGCAAGAAAGAGCGGTGCGATGCCGAAGCCGCAAATCCCGGCGGCAAAGAGGTTGCAGAACATGACGATCGGAGACGCGTGACAAAGAACGAACGCCAACATCAGGACCCCGTAGCAAGCCGCGGAAACGACGAGCACGATACGCCGACCAAGCCGATCGGACATCGCCGGAACGGCGATCATCCCGATAAATCCGCCGAAACCCCATCCGGAGATGATCAGGCCGACCGTGCCGAGGCTGAGGCCCACTACCTTGGTCAGATAGAGCGCGACAAACGTCGAGAAAACGAACAGGCCCGTCTGGAAAAGGGAGCCGATGACCGTGGTCAACCAGATGTTCTTGTATCTCAGCACGGTCAAGGGGCTGGCCGATGCCGATCGCGCCTGTTTATCTAGACTTGCCTCCGGCTTTCGCATGGTCTTGCCGATCAGGAACGTCAGCAGAAGCCCCGGGATACCGAGAACGAAAAACACCCACTCCCAGCGCATATGCATCACGAGCTGGGTAGCGATAATCGGTCCCAGGCCGATACCCAGAAGGGGAAAGAACGACTGATGGATGCCCAGATTCAAGCCGCGCCGACGCGGTGTCGATATTTCATCGATGGTCGCGACGCTGGCACTGAAGACGCCCCCCTCTCCGACGCCAAGGAGGCCTCGCACGAGCAGCATGCTGTGGAACGACTTGGCGACCCCGGTGAAGGATGTCATCACCGAGAAGAAAATCGAAGACCCGAGCAGAATCTTGCGACGCCCGTGGCGGTCGGACAGGCTTCCGAGCACCCATGTCGAAATGGCCCAGGTCAACGCAAGCACCGAGGCGATGGCGCCTGCCTGCGTGTTGTTCAGTTTCAGTTCCGGCAGTAGAACCGGGAACAGGTACACGATGACCAGACGGTCGAGACCCACGATGCCGAACAGCACCGCAAGAAAGATGACCATCTTCCATTCGTAGTTTCCGCTTTCCTTGTATTTCATATCGCCATCCTAACTATATCGTCGTGACTGAATGACCGTTGTTTCGAAGAAAAACCGCCAGGCCTACCCGGCCGCGAAACGAAACCCTCCGACCGGCCCGCCATGGAACGACATGGCGAGCCCGATGGTCCCGCTACCGATCTCCGCCGCTTCCCGCCAACCCGGACGGGCAGCCGCCGTCCGATGAAGCGGGATCATCGGCGGCCGTCTCCGCCGGCGTTCTGTCGAGTATCTCGGCGACAGGGGGGCGCGGTCGCCGGTCGATCAGCAATCGCAGCACGTCGGGCCGCGAGTAATGTCCCACAGGATCGAAAACGCACTTCGACAGCGATTGCGTGCCGAGATCGATATTGGCGTAGAGCAGGCCTTCCGCGGTTTCGTCGATCTTGTCGAACAGCTCCGCCCCGTCGGGCCCGTATCCCACGCTATGGCCACCGCCCGCCCGCAACAGCTGACGTTTGTCCTCGGTGTCGCAAAGATGCTCGACCATCTCCTCGGTGACGACTGTCGACGGCGCGAGGACGAAGCATCCGCCTTCGACGGCATAGGTCCGCGAAACCGCGTTGTTCACCTGGTAGCTCAATGCGCTGGCGAATTCATAGAGGGAAAAGCTCGGCCACGCGGCAACGTGGACCTGTTCGCCTTGCGCGTACATGGCGGCTTTGGTCAAAGGCTGCACGTGTTCGGCACAACACAGCGCGCCGAGCTTGCCCAATGGACTGTCGATCACGGTCAGGCCGCTGCCCTCCCCGTCACCGAAAACCGTCCGTTCGAGGTGGGTGGGCTTGAGTTTCTGTCGTTGCAGCAGGGTTTCGCCGTCGGGGCCGATGATCCATTGGGAGATATACAACGAATGGCCCTTGCGCTCCGAGAGTCCCATCACGACCGTGATGCGGTTTTTCCTCGCTGCGTCCCTCAGCGCATCGGCTTCCGGACTGTCGTAGCTCAGCGAATTGTCGAAGTAGCGCTGAACATAGCCCTTGCTCATATACCAGGCCGGGGTGCCGAGCCAGATGTAGAACGGGTAGCCGGGCAGCCACACTTCGGGAAAGGCGATCAGGGCGGCGCCGGCCTGCGCCGCCTCTTCAATCAGGCGGATGGACTTTTCGATTCCGGCCTGAAGATCGAGGAACGCCGGGGCGGCCTGCACGACAGCCGCCTTATATTGGGGATGGTTGAGAGCCAAGATACTCCTCCACGACTCGCGGGACGGGACGCCCGCAACGTTGTAGAGGAAGTGTCCGGGGCCAATATGGCGGACGCTTGACTCTGACAGAACAGGATTTTTACTTATGCTGCCAGCCGGCGGGATTATCGCGCGGCCCGCTCAGGGGCGATTCAACCAACGTCGCGATGCGTCGCACGGTAGTCGCGCGCGGACATGCCGAAGCGACGTCGAAACGTGCGACTGAAATGCGATGCATTATTGAAACCCCACGCCATCGCAATATCGGTAATCGAGCGGTTAGCGTACGCGCGTTGCCGAAGCCACTCGCCGCATCCGTCGAGTCGGGCCGTAGAGATGATCTCGCCGATCGACTCTCCGACCTCGGCAAACAGCCGGTAAAGATAACGGCTCGATACCCCCAGTTCGTCGGCGATCTGTTCGGGTCCGAGTTCCGGTTCGCGAATACGGTCATGGATCAATGCACGTGCGCGAAGCAGATGCATCTCTTTCACGTTGGATTTTGGCAGCGAAACCGTGTTGAAATAATCCGCCAACGCCAGCGCGACCAGGTTCGCGGACACATCGCCAAGCCGCTCGCAACCGGTCATGGCGCCTTCGTCCGCCGAAAGCGCCCGGTGCAGGGACGCGATATGGTCCGCCGCGATCCGGCGTACCCCGGTGGCCGCGGGAATCCTCACCGCGGTGTGCTGCCGGCCGCACGGCACCCATTTCTCCAGTGCCTTGCGGGGAAAGCGGATCGTGTAATGCTGTCCGGAGAAATGCCAGACGAAACTGCGCGACGAATCGAACAGCACCATGTCGTCGGGGCCGACGAACGCGGTGCGGGCATCCTGCTCGATCGCGCCTCGCCCTTCGGTCTGGATCGACACGAGCAGGTAGTCGTCCGCCGTGCGCCGCACTTCGTCCCAGTCATGCGCCGCGACGTGATCGACCGCCGAGATCCGCGACACACACATGCCGTCGGTGTCCACGCTGGAAATCTCGCCATGAAATCCCTGCCCGGATTCGGTCCTGAAAACCATCGGGACGCAACTGGCCCGAACCTGATCCGACCATGCCAGAAGCCTGTCGTCACGATGGTAATGATCCGTGGTCGTCACTTGATTCATGGCACGAGGTTCCGGTGGCAGACACGCGAGAGCGTTATCCCGGACCATTGCGCATCCAAAATCCGGCGTCAATGCGCAATACCCCGGGACGGCCGCTTCGAAACGTAGCTGCGATCGAGCGCCTCCACCGAGCGACAACCGATGAGGGCAAGCGTCCGGTCCGTTTCCCGTTTGATCATCTCGATGACGTCGCTCACGCCGGCTTCCCCTCTGGCCGCCAACCCGTATAACGTAGCGCGCCCCAGCATCACGGCATGGGCCCCCAGCGCGATCGCCTTGACGACGTCGGCCCCCGTCCGTATGCCGCTGTCGAGCATGACCGTCGCGCCCGCGATGCGCTCGACGATGTCCGGCAGCACGTCGGCTGTCGCCGGCAGGTCGGCGAGTTGCCTTCCCCCGTGGTTCGAAACGATGACGCCGTCCGCGCCGAGCGCGACACACCGCGCGGCATCGTCGGCCGTCACGATGCCCTTGACGAGGAGTTTGCCCGGCCATTCGTCCCGCAGACGGCGCAGGTCGTCCCAACCGAAACTCGCATCCATCTGCCGGCGCAGGATCGCGGCCTGCGAGGCCGTGTCCGATGCATCGTCCGTCGCGAAATTCCTCAGCTCCGGCATGCCGTTCATCAGGTAAGACCAAAGCCAGCGCGGGTGCGACAGTCCGTCGACGACCGCACGTGCACTGGCCTTGAACGGCATCGCAAAGCCGTTGCGAAGATCGCGTCGGCGAAAGCCGTTGACCGCGACATCGGTGGTAAGGATCAGGGTCGAATAGCGCGCCGAGCGGGCACGATTGACCAGGCTCTTCGCGAGGTTGCGATGAACGACGTACAGCTGAAACCACAGTTCTCCGTCGGCCCCTTTCGCCACCTCTTCGATGGACATGTTGGAAGCCGTCGATAGCGCAAACGGAATACCGGCCTTGCCCGCCGCGCGCGCAAGCGCGAGGTCGCCCTTGGGCCAGAACGCGCTATTGAGGCCCGTCGGCGCGATTACCAGCGGTAATGGAATCCGCCGGCCCAAGAGCGTCATCGACTGCGCTCGCGTGCTGACATCCGACAGCCGGCGCGGCAACAACTGCAATCCGTCGAACGCCGAACGGTTATGTGTCAATCCCGACTCATCGTCCGCCGCGCCTTCCAGATAGTCGAACACCATGCGCGGCAGCCGCCGTCTGGCTGCGTCACGATAGTCGCTGACGGAGAAAATGCCGGGAAATCCTGTTGTCATGATTGAGGTACTGTCAGATTGAATCGTGATGCGAAAAGTTCGAGGCGCGCTGCACGCCGGTTTCGCGCGCCTCTCTCGACCGTTCGATGCCGACGACAGCCGAGTAACGACGCAAAGTCGAAAGCTAGACGACCACGCTACCGACATAGTTTTCCGCCATGGACCTCGCCGCAGTTTCGGACGTGGTCACGTGCTCGAGCTCGGCGACCTGCAACTGCTGCTCGAACGGCGAGGCATCGTCGAGGCGATGCATCATGCGGGTCATCCAGTAGGAGAAATGCTCGGCACGCCAGATCCGCTTCAGCGCAAGCTCACTGTACGAAGCGAGTTGCGCTTCATCGCCGGTCCGGTAATACGCGTCGAGTCCGCTGCTCAGGATCCGTACGTCGGAGACTGCCAGGTTGAGACCTTTTGCTCCGGTAGGAGGAACGATATGAGCGGCGTCGCCGGCAAGAAACAGTCGGCCGTGCTGCATCGTCGTCGAGACGAAGCTCCTCATGCCGACGATATTCTTCTGAAAAATCTTCCCGTCGACAACGCATTGACCATCGGCGGAGTCGACACGTGCGTGCATTTCGGCCCAGATCCGGTCGTCGGACCAGTTGTCGACTGAATCTTTCGGGTCGCACTGGAAATACATGCGCTGAACCGTCGGCGAACGAGTGCTGACCAATGCAAAACCACGATCATGACGCGCATAGATCAGCTCGTCCGCGGACGGCGCACCTTCGACCAGAATGCCGAACCAACCGAACGGATAGACGCGCTCGAAATCGCGGCGAACGCTCTCGGGAATCGCCGAACGGGACACCCCTTGCGAACCGTCGCATCCGATCACGAAATCACAGTCCAGCGTATGCGATTGCCCTTGATGCACGAACCGTATCGACGGGGCCGACGTGTCGATGTCGTGAAGCGAGACATCCGCGACACCAAACAGGATAGAGCCGCCCGCAGCAACGCGAGCCGCCACCAGATCCTTGATGACTTCGTGCTGCGCATAGACGGTGATGGCCCGCCCGGTCAACGCCTTGAGGTCGATGCGCCGCCGCTTTCCGTCGAACGCGAGTTCAAAGCCGTGATGCAACGCACCTTCCGCCTTCATTCGTTCACCGACACCGGACGCTTCGAGCAGGTCCATCGTCCCCTGCTCGAGTACACCCGCCCTGATCGTCGATTCGATCTGCTCGCGTCCGCGGGTTTCGAGCACGACGGACTCGATACCATTCAGATGCAAAAGATGAGAAAGAAGGAGGCCGGCAGGACCGGCGCCAATAATGCCTACTTGAGTGCGCATGCTATCTCCAACTGAAGGTACTGTCAGACGCTTTCCGTCATTCGGTTGAACATGAGCGACGTCGTTACGTGCTCTGCGCGGAGCGCGTAACCTACGTCACCCTCGACACTGATCTCAAGCACCCTTGATGGGCGGAATATGGCGACGCACGATCATCAGGCAGATGAACACCATCGCCATCGCGGCGCCCAGCATGCCCAGGTACGCAGACGCTCCACCCTGCGTGATCACGAAGGCCCCCGCGAACGCGCTGAGAATCGCGCCGAGCCGCCCAAACGCGAGCGCGGATGCGGTCCCGGTCGCGCGAATCTCGGTGGGATAGACATACGCGCAAAGGGCATACATCGTCGACTGAACCGCGTTCACGAACAGACCGTGCAACCCGATTCCGAACACGAGCAGCGTCGTGTGGGCAGAGACGTCGAGACCGCGCAGGAAAAGTGCGCTCGCGCACGCCATCAGGCAACAGACGAGCAAAGGCCAGCGTGATCCGAACCGACCGATTGCCACCGCGCAGCTTATTGCGCCGAATACGCCGCCCAGGTTGTAGGCGGTAAGACCCGAACCCGCCACCGAAGGGCTGAGCCCCTCCCCTGCAAGCATCGTCGGCAGCCAGCTGAATGCGCTGTAGACCGCGATCAGGTTCATGAAGAAAGCGACCCAGATTGCAATCGTGTCGCGGCCTTGACCGTCCGCGAACAGCGCACGAAAGCCTGGACGCTGTACCGCTTTCTGTTCCTTCTGATCGGCGAACACGGCGTCCGGCTGAACCGAGCGGGACATGCGGGTCAACAGGTGACGCAGTTCGTTCCAGCGTTCCTGATGACGCGCAAGATAACGTGGCGATTCCGGCATGACGAAATACAGCAGGAGCGCCAGTGCGACGGGAAGCGTGCCGCCAATCAGAAAGAGCCCGCGCCAGCCGTAATGCGGAAGCACGACACTCGCGAACAGCCCCGCAAGCATGCCCCCCAGCGGTACGCACACGATGGTTGCGGTCACGGCGAGCGTCCGCCGGCGAGCAGGCGTAAATTCCGCCGTCATGGTCGTCGCGCTCGGCAGTGCGCCGCCGATACCCAATCCCGCGAAAAAGCGCAGGATCGCAATGGTCGTGACGTCCGGCGACAGCGCGATCGAGCTCGTCGCCAGGCCAAATACCAGCACGCTCCCGATGATCGCCCAGCGCCGACCGAACCTGTCCGCGAACAGCCCGGCGAACGCGCTGCCGATGCCCATGCCGACGAGGCCGGCGGCAACGGCGGGCGCAAATGCGTTGCGCGTGATGCCCCATTCCTTGATCAGGCTGGGAATGGCGAACCCGATGAGTTGCCCATCGAATCCATCCATCACGATCGCAAGTGCGGCGAGCAGGACGACCGTTCGCTGGAACGCCGAGAACGGCCCATCGTCGAGGGTGCGGCCGATATCTACGGTGGGCAGACGCGGATTACGATCGTTCATTTCGCGCTCCCGGCCCGGCCGGCGAAGTCCGAATCGCAGTCCTGAGCAATTGGTTTTCCGACGTGACGGTCGGACTCGAACCAGGTGCGATCGAGCGACGACTCGAAATTGATGACAGGCATTGCAGTCTCCTTAAGCCGATCGCTCGTCGTTCCAGGAGCGAAGGCATCTCAACGGTATCGGGTTGTTATTGTGTTCGTGCCCACCATCCGGAAGCCCATCGCATCCATGGCGAGCATCACGCGCGCTGACCGCGACAACGATCAGAACGGATAGTGACGAGGCGTCGTTTGCACGGTGATCCAGCGCAAATCGGTAAATTCCGCGACTCCGGCTTTGCCGCCGAAATGCCCGAAACCACTGGACTTCATCCCGCCAAACGGCATCTGCGCCTCGTCGTGAACCGTCGGCCCGTTGACGTGGCAAAGCCCGGACTCGATCCGCTTCGCTACCGTCAACGCCCGCGCGACATCACGGCTGAAGACCGCCGCCGACAGACCATATTCATTGTCGTTTGCGCATGCGATGGCCTCGTCGTCTCCATCGACGCGGACGATCGCCTTGACTGGCCCGAACGACTCCTCCCGGTAGATATGCATGTCCGCCGTCACGTGATCGAGCAACGTGGCCGGCATCAGCGTGGTCTCGGATTTCCCGCCGCACACCAGGGTCGCGCCTTTCGCCAGCGCGTCGTCGATCAGGTCGTTGCATCGCCTGACGGTCGCCATGTCCACGACGGAGCCGAGGACGGCCGGGCCCTTTCTCGGATCGCCAAGCGGCAGGCTCGTCGCCTTCTCGGCCAGACGCGCGACGAATTCATCGGCGATCGCCGTGTCGACGACGATGCGTTCGGTGGACATGCAGATCTGGCCGGAGTTGGCGAACGCGCCGAATGCCGCGCCTTGCACGGCGGCGTCGAGATCGGCATCGTGAAGCACCAGAAACGGCGCCTTTCCGCCGAGTTCAAGTACCGAAGGCTTCAGATACTTCGCGCACTGGGTCGCGATGATGCGGCCGACGCGCGTCGAACCCGTGAAGTTCACCCGTCTGACCGCAGGCTCGGCAATCAGCGCTTCGACAACGTCGCCGGCATTCGCCGGCGCGTTCGTGACGAAGTTCACGACGCCACGCGGCAGTCCCGCGTCCTGCAATGCCTCGATGATGAGGCCGTGGGTCGCGGGGCAAATTTCGGAACCCTTGAGCACGACGGTATTGCCGCACGCCAGCGGCAACGCAACCGCACGCACGCCCAGGATGACGGGCGCGTTCCACGGCGCGATCCCGAGCACGACGCCGGCGGCCTGCCGAACGCCCAGTGCGAGACTGCCGGGCACATCGGACGGAATCACTTCGCCCGAAATCTGCGTGATCATCGCAGCCGCTTCGCGCAGCCCGTCGGCCGCAAGCTTGACGTTGAAATCCGCCCACAGGCGGGACGCGCCCGTTTCGGTTGCCATTGCCAGCGCGAACGCGTCGCCTTTTTCTTCGAGCGCATCCGCGGCCCGATTCAGTAGAGAGCGTCGCTCGCCGGGGCCCATCGCCGACCATGCGGGAAACGCGGCGGCCGCCGCATGCACCGCCGCTTGTGCATCGGCGACCGTCGCGGCCGGCGCCGTCGAGGCAACCGTGTCGTCGAGCGGGTTGCGGCGCTCGAATGTCGCGCCGTCGCGAGCCATCGCACGCTCGCCGTTGATCAACATCGTTACCTGATTCATTACCGTCTCCTGGAATATTCTTGAAAAACCTGCCTGCCGAATCACCGGCTCGCGGTCAGGCCACGACAATTTCGACGACGCGTGTTTTTCCCGAAGACAACGCGTCTTCCAGCGCGGGCTTCAGCGACAGCGCGTCGCTCACTCGAACGCCTTCGCACCCCATGCTGTTGGCCAGGGAAACGAAATCCAGCCCTGGCAGGTCGGTGCCCTGTACCGGATCCGATGCGGCGAAGCCGAACACGGGCGCGAATTCCTGCAAGGCGGCGTAGCGCGAGTTATTCAGGATCACGAATGTGATCGGAAGATCGAGCTGGACCGCGCTATAGATCGCTTGCGGCGAATACATCGCCGAGC
The DNA here is from genome assembly GCF_019425585.1 of Burkholderia sp. COPS. NCBI lineage: Bacteria > Pseudomonadati > Pseudomonadota > Betaproteobacteria > Burkholderiales > Burkholderiaceae > Burkholderia > Burkholderia sp. COPS. Next base: position 175,300 of record NZ_WIXR01000019.1, read on the forward strand.
CGTCGCCGATGAGGCCGATCACGCGGCTGCCGGGTCTGGCCAACGCGACGCCCACCGCGGCGGGCATGCCGTAGCCCAGACCGCCGCTTGCCATCGTGTAGAACGTCTGACTGCGCGTGAACGGCAGATAACGTTGCATGACGGGGCGCGAACTGGGCGCCTCCTCGACCACGATATCGGTAGCGTGGCGGACCTCGGACAGCGTCTGCAACGCGTAGGCGACCGACATGACCGCGGAGGGCTCGGCGCGCTCGACGGCCTCGCGAGGCGCCGGCAGCGGCCGGCCTCGCGGCGCCGGACGGGCGAGCAGGTCCGCAAGCCCCAGGCGAATGTTCGCCACCACCGACGTGCCGACCGGCGTCCACGCGGCGGTGGCCGGATCGTCGATGAGCTGGTACAACGCCGCACCGTCAGGCACATGCGGCCCACTGCCTTCGACGTGATACGCAAACGCCGGCGCCCCGACGACGAAGATCAGGTCATGCCCGTGCAGAATCCGGACGATTTTTTCGCGCATCGCCGGAAGGAATCCGGCGAAGAGCCGATGATCTTCAGGGAAGCTGCAGCGCGACGACATCGGCGCAACATAAACCCGCGCGTTGTGGCGCTCGGCAATCTGGATAATCTCGCTCCAGGCATCGGCGCGATCGAGTTCCGCGCCGACGACGATGGCCGGCCGCTGGCAGTGATCCAGCGCATCGCCGATCTCCGCGATCCGTTCCGGATCGGGGCGGGACCGGGTGCTGACCCGTGTCGCCTCGACGAAGCCGGCCGGTTGATCCCAGTCGTCGACCGGAATGGAAACGAACACCGGGCCACGCGGCTCCTGCATCGCCACGTGGTACGCACGGGCAAGCGCCAGCGGCACATCGGCGGCACGAGCCGGTTCGATGCTCCATTTCACGTAGGGGCGCGGCAACTCTGTTGCCTGCGATGCCGACAGAAACGGTTCGAACGGCAGGATCGAGCGGGCCTGCTGGCCGGCGGTCACGATCAGCGGCGTGCGGTTCTTGAACGCCGTGAAGATGTTGCCCATCGCGTTGCCGACGCCGGCCGCCGAATGCAGGTTGACCAGCGCGGCGTTGCCGGTCGCCTGGGCATACCCGTCAGCCATGCCGACCACAACCGCTTCCTGCAGGCCCAGCACGTACCGGAAATCCTCCGGGAAGTCGCGGAACATGGGCAGTTCGGTCGAGCCGGGATTGGCAAACACGGACGTCATGCCGAGGCGCCGCATCAAGTCCACGACGGCATCGCGAACGGTCGGCTGCCCACTTGTATTTCGTTGCATCTCGAATCCTCTGCGGTTCGCCATTCGGGCTGGCGGTGATTGGATGAGCCGCAGTATGGGATTCGATACCTTGTTTGAAAATTGCCAATAATGCTCAAAGTCATTACATTTAAGCATGGCATCACCGAGTGGCCTGACGGGCCCATTCAGGCCGGAAGCCTTACCGGGCGGGGCTGAGCGCCGCCAGCACCGGTTTTCCGGCAGCCGCCGCGAGCGTACGCGGCGGTGCCTTTCAGGGAAGACACCTAGCGCCGTCCAACCCGGGACCCTGTTCCCCCCCTTTATTCCCTTTCAATCAGGTTCGCCGCGATGAGTTTCAATCTGCAGCAGTTGACGATGTTCACGACGATCGTGTCCGCCGGTAGCCTGGGACGAGCCGCGACGCTGCTCGACATGACCCAGCCCGCGCTGAGCAGATCGATCAAGCGGCTCGAGGAATCGGTCGGGGCGCCGCTGTTCGAGCGCCACACGAAAGGGATGCAGCTGACCGCGCTGGGCGAGGCATTGATGCCGCATGCGATGTTGCTGCAACGGGAAGCCGAACAGGCGCGCGAGGAACTGGACGCGATGCGCGGCCTCGCGAAAGGCGTCATCAAGGTGGGCGCGGTGGGCAGCATCGCGAGCCTCGTGCTGCCGATGGCCATCGCGTGCGTGCTCGAGAAATGGCCCAACCTGCGCGTCGAGGTGATCGAAGGCGTGTGGGATCGTCTCGTCGAGGGTTTGCTCGCTTACGAGATCGACCTGGCGCTCTGCACCTCGGGAATCGAAACCGACGAGGTCGCTGCGCTCTCCGATTGTTCATGGACCGACCGGAGTTTCGTGGTCGCTGCGACCGATCATCCGTTGCGCTCGACGCGCGGTCTGCGGCTCGAAGACACACTGACACAACGGTGGGCGCTCACGCCCAAGGGAACCGGACCTTATGCCCACATGCAGGAGACCTTCAGGGCCCGCGGTCTGCCGATGCCGGCCATTGCAGTCGAGACCCGTTCGGTGACCGTGCTCAAAAGCCTGGTAGCACGATGCGGCTTCGTCTCATGGATGGCCGAGCCGATGTACGACACCGAAAGCAAGGCTGGCGTCATTGACGCGCTGGACATCGAAGGCCTGGATGCGCAACGCACTCTGACGGCATTCCGGCGCCGGCGTGGCACGCTACCCGCGCCCGCCGTCAAGCTGCTGGACGAATTGCGTCACCTGACGGGATCTTTGCGCAAGGACGGGCAAAGCCTGTCTTGATGGCCGTGAATCGGGCGGGCCCGCGATTCGTGCGTTTTGGCATGACCCGACGCACACCCCGCCTTGTTCAATTGAAGTCAGCCCGGGTCTGGCGCCGCGTTTGCACGTTGATGCGCCGTCGCCAGCAGTCGCCACCCAGGGAATCCTGATGAGGATGCGTTAGTTCAAGCATCAAGCATCAAACATCCGGATCCGGAATCCGCGCCGACTGAATCACAACCAGCGTATCCCCTGCCTCGATCCTGCAAGGCGGATCCTCGTAGAACGAAAAAATCTTCCCGCACCGATCGAGCCCGACGACGATCGCACCCGGCACGACGTTCGTCATGCAGCCGACCTCTTGCGGCATCGCCTCGCGCTCCAGCAGCGTCGCGCGCCCGCGCGTCGACAGCATGTCGTTCACGAACGGCACGATATAGCGGCTATGCACGGCGTCCGCGAGCAGCAGCGCGCCGATCTTCGTCGACGACACGATCACGTCGGCGCCCGCCTGCCGCAGTTGCCGCTGGTACAGGTTCTCCTGGATCCGGACGACGATCTTCGTATCGGGCGCGATGCTGCGCACCGACAGCGTCAGCAGGATCGCGGTCGGATCATCGGTCACCGAAATGATCACCGCCTTCGCCGAACGCACCTGCGCCTGCTGCAGCAGATCCTCGTGCGCGGGATCGCCGAGCAGCCCCGTCACGCCGAGCGACGTCGCGGCCTCGAGCGCCTGCTGCTGCGAATCGATCACGATGACCGTCGCCGGATCGACACCGCTCTCGAGCAATTCGCGCACCGCGATCGAGCCCGACAGGCCATAACCGCATACGACGATGTGATCGGACAATTGCTTTTGCAGGCGTTTCATGCGGAATTCCTCGACGACGCGCTGGATCACGAACTGATAGGCCGTGCCCAGGAAAATGAACCAGATGACGATGCGGATCGGCACGATGAAGAACGCATCGATGAGTCGCGCCCGTGCGGTGACGGGCACGATGTCGCCGTAGCCGACCGTCGCGACCGTGACCATCGTGAAGTACACGAGATCGGCGACGGTCATCGGCGTGCTCTTGGTCGAATCGCGCAACCCGTCGCGATCGAGATACAGCACGAGGAACGCGAGCGTGCACAGCAGCACGACCGCGCCGAGACGGAACAGCAGCGTGCGGCGCGGCGACGTCGCGGGACGCGTGAACAGCGTGCGTGCGCGCGGCGCCTGCCACGGATTGCGCGCGCGCCGCAGGCGTGAGCGCAACGAGCGGCGCTGGGCGGAGGGCGATGCCAACGGGGAATCTCCTGAAGGATGCGGGCTCGATTCTACGATGGGTCGGCCGCGACCGTCCGACGTCATCGCATCGACTCGTCCGTTACAGCATGCTGCGCGGCCGCACCATCGTGCCGTCGACGAAGCGCTGCGCGCGAAACGCCGACAGGTCGAGCGACGGCGCACCGGTGTCGATCCATTCGGCAAGCAGCCGCCCGACGATCGGCCCCATCGCGAAACCGTGGCCGCAGAACCCCGTCGCAATCGCGAGCCCGGACGGCGTGCCCGGCGCGTCGATCACCGGAATGCCGTCGGGCAGCACGTCGATCAGGCCGGCCCAGGCCTCGACGATCTGCGCGTCCTTCAGCGCGGGAAAGATCGTCTTGAGTTTCGCGAGTGCACGCGGCGCATGCGCGCGATTCGGCTGCGGCTGCGGATCGCGCGGCTCGATCGGCCCGGTCGCACCGTTGATGCGCGCAAGCGCATCGCGCCAGGCAGCCCCGTTCACGTGCAGCCGGAATTTGTCGCGCTGCGACCAGAACTCCGGCCAGAACAGGCTCAACCCGCGCAGGTGGCCGAGCGTCAGGTCGACGTCGACCTGCATGTCGTCGGCGAGATTGATCGCGCCGTTCTTGCGCTGCCGGATGCCGAGGCCGTGCCCCCACACCGTCGATGCCGACACCGGCGGCACCACATTGGTGCGCATGCAGGTACCGCGGACGGCCTGCTGCGGCAGCCGGATGCCGACGCCGTCGAGCAGCCGGAAGCTGGTCGCGCCCGCCGCGCAGATCACGCGCCGCGTGCGGATCGTGCCGCGCTCGGTCACGACGCCGACCACCGCGCCGCCGGCCGTCTCGATCGCGGTCACGCCGCAGCCTTCGAAGAAGCGCGCGCCGGCCTCGACGGCACGCGCGGCGAACGCGGCAGCCACCCGGCGCGGCTCGGCCTGCCCGTCGGTCGCGGTATACAGCCCGCCGAGCGTGCGTGCCTGCGGCGAAAGGCCGCTGACGCGCTCGTCGATCTGCGCGCGCGTCAGCGTGCGCGTGTCGAGTCCGTGTTCGCGCGCAACCGCGAGCCAAGCGTTGAACGACGCCCAGTCCGTTTCGTTGTCCGCAATATAAAGACAGCCGCCCTGCCGCCATTCGAGATCGAAACCGAGGGTTTCCTCTAACGCTTCCCAGATCCGCATGCCGGCCATCATCAGCGGCACCTCGGCAGCTTCGCGGCCCTGCTGCCGCACGAAGCCCCAGGCCCGTGTCGACTGCTGCCCGGCAATACGCGACTTGTCGAGCACGACGGCCTTCAGGCCGCGCAGACCCAGGTAATACGCGGCTGCGCAGCCCATGATGCCGGCGCCGGCGATCACGACGTCGGCGTCGGCCGGGAATGGCGAATCGCCAAGGGTCAGGGTATCGTGCAGCGGATAGGTGGTCGTCATTGTTTCCTGTCAGGGGTTAATGCATCCGGATACGGGCGGCGGTGGTAACGTCGTGACACACCTTTCACACAAACGCACCTTTCACCACGCTGAATAACGACCATTTTGCGGTAAAGTTATCTTTTCCGCGCGTGGCCGGTCGGCTCGCCCCTGGACGTCACGAAGACTGTCCGTCGAGACTGCCGCAAGGCGTCGTTCTGAACGTCACGATCCGTTCCCGTAGCATGACCACTGAAGCAATCACCACGGATTCCCTCGCGGTTGCCGAGCGCGTGCGCGAGCTGATGACCCGCAACGGCATCGGCAAGCGCCAGCAGACCACCGAGCTGTGCCGCATCCTCGACCTGAGCTTTTCGCAAGGCCATCGTAAGCTGCGCGGCAGCAGCCCCTGGACGCTCGCGCAGATCAAGAAAGTCGCCGAAGCGTACGGCGAACCCGCCGCGCAGCTGTTCGGCGCGCAAACGCTCGACCCCGGCATGGTCGGCGCGTATTCGCAGGAGGCCGTACTTTATGCGGGCGTCGCCGAGATTCCGTGCACCGCATGGATCGGCGCGCCGCTCGAAGCCGGCGCGCGCCCCGAATTCGTCGCATATGAGCAGAACGGCCGCTGGCGCGTGCTGCGCCACACCGGCGTGCTGTACCAGAACGCGTACGACGTGCACAAGATCGAGATCTATCCGCGCCGCGCGGAGAGCGACAAGCTCGTCGTCGCGGTGATCGACCCCGATCGCGTCAGCGCGACCGAGCTGTGCCGCTATCTCGAACGCCAGGGTTTCGCGACGGCCGCATTCGACGGCCTCGCGCCGTTCGTCGACGCGCTGCAGGGCCAGGCCTTCGACGCCGTCCTGACCGAATGGCTGTTCGACGACAGCACGGCCGCCACCGCGATCAAGGCCGTGCGCACGTCCGACAACCCGGGCGCGCCGATCTTCGTGCTGACGGGCGACCTGCTCACCGGCCGCGCGAGCGAGGCCGACATCAGCGAAGTGATCCGCGCGTTCGACGTCGTCTGCTACGAAAAACCCGCGCGCATGGCGATCCTCAGCGCCGATCTCGCGAAACGGCTCGCACGCGGGTAACGTCCCCGGGCCGTTCCCCGTCCGGACGGCCATCGTCCGCGCGGCACGGCGGTCGTGAACAGGGTCGTGGATCAGTACAATAGCCGCACCCGTTCACGCCCACGCCGGCATCCGCCGCCCGACGCCATGGCCCGCCTCATTCCCGACGACTGGAAAAGCCTCGCCGCGACCGGCGCGGCCGAACGCGAGCGCGAAACGCTCGCGGCCCTCGAACACGCGCTGCCCGACGGCTACACCGTGTATCACGGCGTGCACTGGACGCGCGCCGACCAGGCGTTCTCGGTGTTCGGCGAGGCCGCGTTCGTCGTCGTGAGCCCGGCCGGCCGCGTGCTGCTGATCGAGCAGAAAGCCGGCTTCCTGCGCGAAACGCCGAAGGGGCTCGTGAAGGTCTATCTGCAGAAGGAACGCAACGTCCCGATCCAGCTCGCGCGCACGCAGGAAACGCTGCACCGGCGCCTGACGGCCGCGCTCGGCGCGGGTGTCTACGGCGTCGAGGCGCTGCTGTACTGCCCCGACTACTCGATCCGCGACGCGTCGATCGCCGGCGTCGCCGCCGACCGCATCGTCGATGCGTCGCGCAAGGCGCAGCTCGCGCAGGTGATCCTGCGAATCCTGCCCGAGGACGACGAGCACTTTCCGAACGCGCCGAAACTCCACCATTTCCTCGCGGACGAGCTCGCGCTCACGCCCGATACGAGCGCGCTCGTCGGGCAGGCGGGCACGCTTGTCACGCGGCTGTCGGGCGGGCTCGCCGCATGGGCGCGCCAGCTCGAATTCGCGCCGTTCCGGCTGCGCGTCACCGGCACGGCCGGCTCGGGCAAGACGCAGCTCGCGGTGCAGGCGATGCGCGATGCCGTCGCGGCCGGCAAGCGCGTGCTCTACGTGTGCTTCAACCGGCCGCTCGCCGACTACATCACGCGCATCGCGCCGCCCGGCGCGAAGATCGCGAATTACCACCAGCTGTGCGACTGGGTCGCGCGCGACGGCGGATATACGCCGGACTTCCAGGTGCCCGGCGAATTCGAACGGCTCGAGGCGCGCTTCGCGCAAACGCCCATTTTTGAACGCTGGCGCTTCGACGTGCTGGTCGTCGATGAAGGACAGGATTTCCATGCGCCGTGGGCGGCCGCGCTGGAACGCCTGCTGGTGCCGGACGGCGCATGGTGGTGGCTGGAAGATCCGCTGCAGAACCTGTACATGCGCGAGCCCGTCGCGCTGCCGGGCTGGGTCACGCTGAAGGCGCTCACGAACTACCGGAGCCCGCGCGACCTGCTCGAATTCGTGCGCGACATCGTCGGCAGGGTCGAGCCGCTCGCGGCCGAGCTGCGCTCGGGCAGCCCGTTCGACGGTTCGGATCCGTCGGTGTCGGCGTACGGGGAAGAAGGCGCGTCGCAAGACGCGTTGGCCGAAGCCTGCGTCGACGCGACCAAGCGGGCGATCACGCACGCGCTGTCGCTTGGCTTTCGCAAGCAGGACATCGCGGTGCTGTCGTATCGCGGCCGCGAAGGCTCGGTGCTCGCGCCGCTCGACCAGCTCGGCCCGCACCGGCTCAAGAGTTTCACCGGCAAGTACGACCTGTTCGGCAACCCGGAATATCGCGAAGGCGACGTGCTGCTCGATTCGATCTACCGCTTCAAGGGCCAGTCGGCGCCGTGCGTGATCCTCACCGAGGTCGACTTCGACACGCTCGACGCGCGTGCCGCGCGCAAGCTGTTCGTCGGCGCGACGCGCGCGACGATGAAGCTGCTGATCGTCGCGTCGTCGCGCGCGGCCGCGCAGCTCGCGGCCGTCTGACGTAATCGGCGGGCGACCGGCGGGCAAGCGCCCGTCGTGTCGCCGCCCACCGTCGCTCACGCCACCCGGAACGCCCCCACCGCGCGACGCAGCCCGTCCGCCTGTTCCTCCAGCGAAGCCGCCGCAGCCGCAGCCTGCTCGACGAGCGCCGCGTTCTGCTGCGACACCTGGTCCATCTGCGACACCGCGCGGTTCACCTGTTCGATCCCGTCGCGCTGCTCGTTCGACGCGGCCGCGATCTCCGTCATGATGCCCGTCACGCGGCCGATCGCCTGCTGGATGTCCTGCATCGTCGTACCGGCCACGCCGACGAGCCGCGAGCCGTTCGCGACGCGCTCGACCGATTCGCCGATCAGCGTGCGGATTTCCTTCGCCGCCGACGCCGAGCGTTGCGCAAGCGTGCGCACCTCGCCCGCGACCACCGCGAAGCCGCGGCCCTGCTCGCCGGCACGCGCGGCCTCGACCGCCGCATTCAGCGCGAGGATGTTGGTCTGGAACGCGATCCCCTCGATCGTGCCGATGATGTCGGCGACCTTCTGCGAGCTCTGGTCGATCTCGTTCATCGTGCCGATCACCTCGCCGACCACGGTCGCGCCGCGCGTGGCGATCTCGCTCGCGGTGTCCGCGCAGGCCTGCGCCTCCACTGCGTTGTCCGCGTTCTGCTTCACGGTCGCGGTGAGCTGCTCCATGCTCGCGGCCGTCTCCTGCAATGCGGACGCCTGTTCCTCGGTACGCTGCGACAGGTCGGTGTTGCCGGCCGCGATCTGGTGCGTCGCCGTCGAGATCGCCTCGGAACCCTGGCTGACCTGGCGCACGGTGTCCGCGAGGCTGCGCTGCATGCCGGTCACGCCGTTGACCAGTTCGGCCATCTCGTCGCGCGACGACCAGCGCACTTCCGACGTCAGGTCGCCTTCCGACAGGCGGCGGAAATGCGACAGCAGGCGGTTCACCGGCTGCGTGATCGCGTAATGCAGGCCGATCGCGCAGCCGAGGCACGCGGCCAGGCCGAACGCAATACCCGCGATCGCGCCCGCACGCATCCAGCCGTAGTAGGTCTGCGCGGTGTCGTACACCTCCTTGCCGCGTGCGCCCTGGTACGCATCGAGCGCATCGGTCGCCTGCGTGAGCGCAACCGACAGCGGCGGCGCGACCGCCATCAGCAGCCGGTCGGCCTCGTCGCGGCGGCCGTCGCGGACCGCGTCGATCATCGGCTTCAGCGCCTGCCCGATCAGCGCCTGGCGCGCGGCATCGAGGCGGCTCGCGAGCGGGCCTTCGTCGCCGTCGTGCGGCATCGACGCATAGCCGCGCCACGCGGTGTCGGCCTTCGCGAGATAACTCTCGGCCTTCTTGACGAGATCGGGCACGTCCGGCGCTTCCGGGTGCAGCAGCGCGCGGTCGAGCGTCGTGCGCACGATCGTCAGGTTGAGACTGGCCGCCGACAGCGCGGTCTTCGCCGCCAGCTGTTGCGTATAGGCCTCGTCGAGCGCGCGGTTCGAGCTCTGCATGCCGGCGAGGCCGATCAGCCCCGACACGACGAGCAGCGCGGCGACAAGGCCGAGCGTGGAGAAGATCCGCGTGCGGATCGAGAAACGGGAAAACAGGGCGTTCAGGTTCATGACGGGACGTGAGCGGTGAAAAGTGCCGCGGCAATCGGTCCGCAGCACGCTGTATTACGGTTTGCCTGCAAAAAACTTGAGCCCGGCCCCGCTTTCCGGCTGATCCCGGTCAATTTTTCGCGTCGGCAATCTACTGTTACGGTTGCAACAGATCGAGGCTGGGCAGAAATTGACTGGTCAACTATCCGTCGTTATAGTTCGAACCAATTCCCTGCCATGGCAGATATATCGATGACCACCGACACCCTCCTCACTCCGCCGGCCGCCGACACGGCCCGCCGCGACGCGCCGACCGGGCTGATCGTCGCCGCGCTGTTGCTCGTCATGCTGCTGTCCGCGCTCGACCAGACGATCGTGTCGACCGCGCTGCCGACGATCGTCGGCGAGCTCGGCGGGCTCGACCAGTTGTCGTGGGTCGTCACCGCATACCTGCTGTCGTCCACCGTCGTGCTGCCGTTGTACGGGAAGCTCGGCGACCTGTACGGCCGCAAGATCGTGCTGCAGGCCGCGATCGTGCTGTTCCTCGCCGGCTCCGCGCTGTGCGGCGTCGCGCAGGACATGACACAGCTGATCGTGCTGCGCGCGCTGCAGGGGCTCGGCGGCGGCGGCCTGATGGTCGTGACGATGGCCGCGATCGGCGATCTGGTGCCGCCCGATCGCCGCGCGCGCTATCAGGGGATGTTCGGCGGCGTGTACGGCCTCGCGACGATCGTCGGCCCGCTGCTCGGCGGCTTCCTGGTCGAGCACCTGTCGTGGCGCTGGATCTTCACGATCAACCTGCCGCTCGGCTTTCTCGCGCTCGCGGTGATCGGCGTCGCGTTCCGGCCGCACACCGCGCACGTGAAGCACCGGATCGACTACATGGGCGCCGCGTTCCTCGCGACCGCCCTCACCTGCGTGATCCTGTTCACGAGCGAAGGCGGCTCGCTGCTGCCGTGGACGTCGCCGCAGCTGTGGATGACGCTCGTGCTCGGCGTCGTCGCGATCGGCGGCTTCATTTACGAAGAACGGCTCGCGGCCGAGCCGATCATGCCGCTCGAACTGTTCCGCCATCGCACCTTCGTGCTGGTCAGCCTGATCGGCTTCGTCGTCGGCATCGCGCTGTTCGGCTCGGTCACGTTCATTCCGCTTTACCTGCAGGTCGTGAAGGGTTCGACGCCGTCGCAGGCCGGGATGCAGCTGTTGCCGATGATGGGCGGGATGCTCGTGACGTCGGTCGTCAGCGGCCGGCTGATCTCGCGGCTCGGCTCGTACCGGATGTTTCCGATCCTGGGCACGCTGACCGGCGGCGTCGCGATGGCGCTGCTGTCCACACTGACGCTCGATACACCGCTGCACACGATGTATGCGTACATGGCGCTGCTCGGGATCGGGCTCGGCATGGTGATGCCCGTGCTCACGCTCGCCGTGCAGAACACGGTCGAATTCCGCCACATGGGCGTCGCGACGTCGGGTGCGACGCTGTTCCGCTCGATCGGCGGCTCACTCGGCGTCGCGGCGTTCGGCGCGCTGTTCTCGCACGGGCTGCAGTCGCGGGTGATGGCTGCGCTGCCGGCCGGCACGGAGCTGCCGCCCGCGCTCGGCCCGGCCGCCGTGCACCAGTTGCCGGATGCCGTGCGCGACGCGTACCTGCATGCGTTCGCCGGCTCGCTGCACGTCGTCTATCTCGCGGCGGCGATGGTCATCGCGATCGCGTTCGTGCTCGCGTGGTTCGTCGAGGATGCGCCGTTGCGCAAGCACAACTGACTGGCCGGTGAACCGCGATGCAGCCGCCGGGCCGCCTCGCGATTCGCGGCCACCCGCCGTTACGGCACCAGCACGACCCCGCCCGTCGTCGCGCGCGACTCCAGCAGCCGGTGCGCATCGGCCGCCTGTTCGAGCGGCAGCCGCGCGCCGATCTCCACGTGCATCCCGCTCGCCAGCCGTTCGAGTGTCGCGCGCGCAGCCTCCCGATAACCGTCGACGTCGCGCGCGATGAAGCCGAGCACGCTCGGCCGCGCCAGCGCGATCGAGCGCGCCGGCCCCAGTTCGTCGAGATCGAACGTGTGCCGTGCGCCGATCGCGGCCACCTGCCCGATGCTCGCGACCATCCCGAACGGACGGACCGCACCGAGCGTGCGCGTCAGCACGTCGCCGCCGATTCCGTCGATCGCGTAATCGACCCCGGTGCCGCCGCCGAACACGCGCGCCGCCGCGACGAAATCCTCCTCGCGATAATCGACGACCACCTCGGCGCCATGCGTGCGCACGAGCGCGGCTTTCGCGGCCGACCCGACCGTACCGATCACCCGCGCGCCGAGCGCACGTGCCCATTGCGTCGCCAGCAGTCCTACACCGCCGGCGGCGGCATGCACGAGCACCGTGTCGCCCGCGCCGACCTGCCGGACGCGATGCATCAGCATGTAGACGGTGATCCCTTTCAGCAGCCCGGCAGCCGCTGCGTCATCGCTCAAGCCGTCGGGGATCGGCACCACGCGCTCGGCCGGCATCGTGCGCAGGTTCGCATAGCTGCCGGTCGGCATGCCCGCATACGCGACGCGCTGGCCGGGGACGAGATCCGTCACGCCCGGCCCGACCGCGTCGATCACGCCGGCCGCCTCGACGCCGAGCGCGTCCGGCAGCGCGGGCAACGGATGCGCGCCCGTCCTGAAATAGATGTCGACGAAATTCACGCCGATCGCGGTCTGGCGAATCCGTACCTCGCCGGCATCGGGCGGCGCGACGGGTGCATCGACGCGGCGCAGCACGCCGGCGTCGCCGTAGCGGTCGATCCCGATCCGGATGGCGGTCGTGGTTTGGGTCATGACGTTCCTCGCAATCGAATGAAGTGACACGATCATCCCATCGTGCATAATCGATCGGAATTCCCTCTGATCGCCCATCCACTGTGCAAAATTCGACCGATCGAGCATCCCCGCCCACGGCCGCGCCGCCGATGAGCTGGGACGACATCCGCTACTTCCTCGCGGTGATGCGCGGCGGCAGCCTGTCGGCGGCCGCGCGGACGCTGCAGGTTCAGCATTCGACGGTCGCGCGCCGCATCGACGCGCTGGAATCCGCGCTCGGCATCCGGCTGTTCGACCGGCTGCCGCGCGGCTGGCCGCCCACCGACGAAGGGCTGCACCTTGCCGAGCACGCCGCACGCCTCGAAGCGGACGCGCATGCGTTCGCGCGCGCCGCCCAGGGTGCGGCGGCACTCGACGGCGTGGTACGCGTATCGGCGTCGCCGGTGTTCGCCAGCCATTTCCTCGCGCCGCGCCTGGCCCGCGCGCAGCGCGCGTGGCCGGCGCTGCGGATCGACCTGATGGGCGAGATGCACGCGGCGAACCTGTACGCGCGCGAAGCCGATCTCGCGGTGCGGCTGTCGCGGCCGACCGAGCCGGGGCTCGCGGCGCGCCGGCTCGGCACGATGCGCTTCGCGCTGTGCGCGTCGCCGGAATGGGCGAGCGCGCCGCCCGACACCTGGCCGTTCGTCGGCTACGACGACGCGCTCGCGCAAACGCCGCAGCAGCAGTGGCTCGAGCGTTTCGCGGCCGGGCGCCGTTTCGCGTTCATCGCGAACGACCTCGCCGCGCAGCATCGCGCGTGCGCGGCGGGCGCCGGCGTCGCGCTGCTGCCGCGCTTTCTCGTCGCCGATCCGGCCGCGCAAGCCGCTGCGCCGCTCGTCGAACTCACCGCCGCGCCGCGTTGCGATATCGAGCGCGAAATCTGGCTCGTCGTCCACCCGGACGTGCGCCGCTCGCCGCGCGTACAGCATGTCGCGGATGCGATCGCCGAGGCGGTGCGTGCGGCGGATGGGCGGCTCTGACGCCCCGGCCTCGTCAGAACCGCTGCTGCAGCCCGGCCATGATCCCCAGCTGGCTCTGCCCCGTTTCGACGGTGCCACCGGCGGCGACTGCCTTGCCTGCGGTCGCGCCGTTCAGCATGTAGCCGACCGACGTATAGACGCGCGTCCGCCTGGACAGCTGATGGTTGGCGCGCCCGGCCAGCAACGTCGCGTTCGCGTTGCTCGCGGGCCCGCGTTGCAGATAACGCGTGCCTTGTGCATCGAACGTGACCGTGGGCGTCATCGCATAGGCCACGCCCGCGAAGACGATATCGGTCTGCAAATGGCCGGCCGCCGCGACGTTGTTCCTGATCCATCCCGCACCGAGCTTCGCGCGCCCCATCACCGCATAGCCGCCGACGACGCCGTGCGTGCTCGTATGGGCGCTGCTGTCGAGCGGCGCCGATGCGCCGGCCCCGCCGCGCTTCACGTCGTATGACACTGCAACGCCAAAGCGCGCCGCGTCGTAAGCGACCAGCGCCGTATATTGCCGGCAGGCGAGCGGATTGCCCGGCACCTGCCCCGCGCAGCCGGTCGCGGAAGGCCCGGCCGGCCCGGCGGCATCGCGGCCGAAGCTGTAGGTGCCGCCGATCGTGAGCCCGCGGAACTTGCCCAGGTAACCGATCGCGTTGTCGCTGCGCGCATTCGGCAGATAGGCGTCGAAGTTGCTCGGCGAATGAATGGACGGCCCGATCACGTCGGCATTGGCCAGCGCATGGGCCGTCATGTTCATTTGCCTGCCGAGCGTGAGCGTTCCGTATGCGCTGCTCAGCCCCACGTTCGCCTGCCGGCCGAACAGTCTCCCGCCGTAGTTGAGCCGACCAGTGCCGGGCTGAAAGCCGCTCTCCAGCACGAAAAACGCCCGGTTGCCGCCCCCGAGGTCTTCGGTACCCTTCACGCCCCACCGCGAAGGCAATTCGCCGGTCAGATGCGGCATGCCCACCGCCGATCCGCCCTTCGCCGCATGGTTGTAGTACGAAATGCCGGTGTCGACGATGCCGTACAGCGTCACACTGCCCTGCGCCTGTACGGTGCCCGTCGTCGCGGTCAACGACGATGCGAACACACTCCACCCCAGCATCGCCTTCGACGCCCTTGAATCGAGATGCATGACTGACTGTCCCCTTTCACAGGATGCGGGCCGCGGCGTCGCCGTGCGCGAACGGCCGACAGCCGCGCGCCGGCGCCGCGGATAAGCGGTTCAGGACTGCCGGGCGGACGACACGTGCCGTTCGGCAGCCGAAGCCGCCAGGCCGTGGCGCGACGCCGAGCGCCGCTGATCGATCAAGCCGACCGCGACGGCCGCCACCAGCGCGGGCAGCCCGATCGCCATGAAGTTCTGTGCCAGCGGCAGATCGATGCCCACCAGCACGCCGATCACGATCGGCGCCAGGATCGCGCCGCTGCGGCCCACACCCAGCGTCCAGCCGATGCCGGTCGACCGGATCGCCATCGGATAGAACTGCCCCGCATATGCGCAGTTGACGATCTGCGTGCCGATCGTCGACGCACCCGCGAGGCCGACCAGCACGAACAGCAGCGCGGTCGGCATCGGGTAGCCGAGCAGCGTGATCGACACGGCGGCAAGGAGGTACATCGACACCAGCACCGTCTTGATCGGCAGGCGATCGGCCAGCCAGCCGCCGCCGATCGCGCCGGCCATCGCGCCGGCGTTCAGCACCAGCACGAACGTCAATGCCGAGCCGAGGCTGTAGCCGGCGCCCGCCATCAGCCGCGTCAACCACGAACTGAGCGCGTACACCATGAACAGGCACATGAAGCACGCGATCCAGAACATGACCGTGCTGAACCCGCGGCCGTCGTCGAACAGCTGCCGGACCGGCGCGTTGCCCGTGTGGTCGACGCGCGGAACGACATAACAGTCGCCCGGTTGCCGCCGATAGGCGGGATCGAGCCGCTGCGCGATGCGCGCGAGTTCGTCCGTCCTGCCGTGCCGGATCAGGAACGGCAGCGATTCCGGCATCCATTTCATGAGCAGCGGGACGAGCAACACCGGCGCGCCCGCGGCGACGAACACGGATTGCCAGCCATGGGCGTCGATCATCCCCTTGCCCATGACCGCCGCCAGCATGCCGCCGACGGAATAGCCGCTGAACATCAGCGTCACCAGCGTATTGCGCACGCGGCGCGGCGCGTATTCGGTCATGTGGGCGATCACGTTCGGCATGACGCCGCCGATGCCGATGCCGGCGAGAAAGCGCGCGACGCCGAACAGCACGGGCGTCGGCGCCAGTCCGGCCGCCGCGGTGAAGACGCTGAACAACGTCAGGCAGGCCGCGATGGCCCGGCGGCGCCCGATCCGCTCGACGACGGTCCCGAACACGATGTTGCCGAACATCATGCCGAACAGCGCCGAGCTGACCATGAAGCCGGCCTGCGCGGGGTTGACGCCCATCTCCTTCATGATCGCCGGCAGCGCGATGCCGGCCACCGCCAGGTCGTATCCGTCGAACACGATGATCAGCGCGCACCAGAACAGCACGACGCCGTGCAGCTTGCCCAGGCGCGCATCGTCCGAGAGCGCCTGCAGGTTGATTTGACGCATGGAGCTTCCTTCCTTTTCCAGAGGGGATCCGGGCCCGGCGGTAGCCGCCGCATGACGCGAGTTCGAACCAATACGATCGATCGACCCATCAATTTAGTAGTTGTACGAATCATTGGCGTGAAATGCGCCGCTGTTCGTCCGGCTGCCGGCGCAGTGTAGGAAGCCACAATGATTTCCACTATCCGGAATTTGCAGGCCGCTCGCGAATCCGGTTCGTTTTTCTCGTGCGGCACGCCGCGCGCTATCCGGATTTTTCCCCGGCGGGGACGGGACTATCCGATTCTTGCGAAACTTTCGACAAGCCTGACAAAGATCAATATCATCCTTTCAGGATATCTCGCTCACAAGAGAAACCGATGTGGCACGACGCGCATCCGCGGCCAGCTGATGTGCTGCGCGAAAAACGCCACGCAGGAGACGCCCCATGCCCCTCACCCCGAATGCGGACGCATTGTCCGCGCTGTATCGGAATTGCGTGTTCCGATCCGGCCTGCGCACGGATGCGCACGAGCAGGTCTCGCTGGAACTGGCCGAGCATGCGCTGCGCTGGAAGCAGGGCGTACCCGACGCAGCGCTGTTCAAGGGGCAACTGAATCACCTGAGCGTCTACGCGCTGCAGTACGGCGCCGAGGTCGAAGTCGCCCCGCGCCCGTTCGACGGCTTTTCGCTCGTTCACACGTCCCTCGCGGGCGGCGCCGAAATCGAGTGCGACGGGCACGTGATGGGCGTGTCCGAAGGGCGCACCGCCGTACTGGCACCGACGTCGCGCGTGCGCCTCCGCTGGCGAACCGGCACCCGGCAGCTGATCGTCAAGGTGCCCGATTCGCTGATGCGCGCAGTCTGCGGCCGCCGGCCCGACGACGCGGCGCCCGGCCTCGCGCCAGGCTTCCTGTTGCCGACGGCGCTTGCGTCGCAGTGGGATCTGATCGCGCAGTCGCTGCTCAACGTGCTCGCCGTTGCCGACGACGGCGGCATACGGGCCGAATGGCGCGACCACTTCGAACAAAGCCTCGCGCTGTTCCTGCTCGTGCATTGCCCGCCGTCGCCCGCCGCCGTGCAAGCCGGCCCGGCGCTGCAAGCGCGCGGCGCCCCCGCGCAAGCCGGATCGCGCGGCGACATCCGGCAGATGGATGCGCTGCACGAATTCATCCACGCGCGGCTCTGCGCGCCGATCTCGCTCGAGGATCTCGCCCGCGCGGCCGGTGTCAGCCTGCGGACGCTGAACGTGCTGTGTCGCCGCTATCACGGCACGACCCCGATGGAGCTGCTGCGCAACATCCGGCTGGACGCCGCGCGCGTGCAGTTGCTGACCGACCCGGCCGCCAGCATCACCGATACGGCGCTGACGTTCGGCTTCGGGCACCTCGGCCGCTTTTCCGCCTACTACTTCGCCCGCTTCGACGAATTGCCGCGCGACACGCAGAAGAAGCGGGCGCCGAACTGAACCCCGCGGCGCCGAACGCGCGGTTACCACCGCAGTCGCCGCCGCTCGCCATCGCCGCAGCCACCGCTTTACGCGCCGGGCATTCGCCCGCATAGTAGTGGTTTTCCCGCACCCCACCCTGTCGCTCCGTCGCCATGTCCATCTCGCCAGCCGCCTGCGTCGTCCGCGACGCGATCGACGCCGATCTCGACGCGATCCACTCGATCTATGCGCACCACGTGCACCACAGCGTCGCCTCCTTCGAGGAAACGCCGCCCGACGTCGCCGAACTGCGCGCGCGCCGCGACGCGGTACTGGGCCTCGGGCTGCCGTACCTCGTCGCCGAATGTGACGGCCGCGTGGCCGGCTACGCATACGCGACGCCGTACCGTGCGCGCAGCGCGTACCGCTTCACGATCGAGGATTCGATCTACATCGACGATGCGCAGCGCGGGCGCGGGATCGGCCGCGCACTGCTCGCGGCGCTGATCGAACGCTGCGAGGCCGGCCCGTGGCGGCAGATGATCGCGGTGATCGCCGATGGCGGCACCGGCGGCTCGACGTCGCTGCATCGCGCGTTCGGCTTCGAGCCGGCCGGCATGCTGAAGGCGGCCGGTTTCAAGCACGGCCGCTGGATCGATACGGCGCTGCTGCAGCGCCCGCTCGGCGACGGCGCACGCACGCTCCCCGTCTCGCCATAAGGTCCGGTCATGCGAACGACCGGCTCGCGCCGGCCCTTCATGCGCGTGAACGGACCCTGGCGCGCCACGTCGCGCTAGAATGGCCGCATGTCAAAACAGACTCATTCCACACCCGACGAGGCCGCGCCGGACTCCCGCAACGAGTACACGGTCGACGAGCTTGCGCGCGTGTCCGACACGACCGTGCGCAATGTCCGCGCGTACCAGGATCGCGGCTTGCTCGCGCCGCCCGAAAAGCGCGGCCGCGTCGGCATTTACGACGACACGCACGTCGCGCGCCTGAAGCTGATCAACCACCTGCTCGCGCGCGGCTACACGCTGTCGAACATCCAGGACCTGATCAAGGCGATCGACGAAGGCCACGACCTGCGCTCGATCCTCGGCCTCGAAAACGCGATCGGCGGCCGCTGGTCGCACGAACTGCCGAAAACCTATTCGCTCGCCGCGCTCGCGCAGATGTTCGGCCCGCAGGCGACCACGCAGCTGTCACGCGTCACCGAACTCGGCCTGCTCGAACGGCGCGGCCTGTCGTTCGTCGCGAAGAGCCCCGCGCTGCTCGAAGCGGCAGCCGCGATGACGAAGGAAGGCATCCCGCCGCGCGAACTGCTCGACGTGATCAGCCTCGCGCGGCCGCATTTCGACGCGATCGCGCGGCTGCTCGTCGATCTCGTCGTGAAGCGGCTCGACCGCTACGACGCCGGCACGCTGCCGCCCGCCACCGACGTGCCCGAGCTGGTCGACGCGATCTGGCGCCTGCGCCCGCTCGCGGCCGTGTTCGTCGAAGGCGAGACGAACCGCGCGCTGGAAACCGCCGCGAGCGCGTATCTCGGCGGCCGCGTCGCGACGATCCTCGACAAAAAGCTCAGCGACGAGGCCGCGCGGCAGTCCGGCACGCCGGCATCGGAACACGACGACGAAGCATAGGCGCGCCGCCGTCATATTCATATCGGCAATGCTTCGTTTGCGGGCGCGATCGCCCATGCGACGATTCTTCCAACCGAGCGGCACCACCGCTCGCCCGAAGACGTTTTGCATGGAGTCCGTTCGATGATTCGTTTCACCCGCTGGATCGCCCGCACCGCCGCCGTCACGCTCGTCACGCTGTCTGCGGCATCGGCCTTCGCACAAGGTAGCGCCGACAAGGTCGTGCGCATCGGCTACCAGAAGGCCGGCCTGCTGTCGGTCGTCAAGGCCCAAGGTTCGCTCGAAGCGCGGCTCAAGCCGCTCGGTTACGGCGTCCAGTGGTTCGAATTCCCGGCCGGGCCGCAGCTGCTCGAAGCACTGAACGCGAACAGCATCGACTTCGGCTACACGGGCGCGCCGCCGCCCGTGTTCGCGCAGGCGGCCGGCGTGCACTTCGTCTACGTCGGCGCGGAACCGCCGGCGCCGCACAACGAAGCCGTGCTCGTGAAGGCCGATTCGCCGATCCGTTCGGTTACGGGCCTGCGCGGCAAGAAAATCGCGCTGCAGAAGGGCTCGAGCGCGAACTACCTGCTGCTCGAAGCCTTGCAGAAGGCCGGCGTGCGCTACGACGAAATCCACCCCGTGTACCTTGCGCCGGCCGACGCGCGCGCCGCGTTCGAAAGCGGCAACGTCGATGCGTGGGTCGTCTGGGATCCGTACTACGCGGCCGCGCAAAACACGCTGAAGGTACGCACGCTGTCCGACTACACGGGCCTTGCGGCGACCAACAACTTCTACGAAGCGACGCGGGACTTCGCGCAGCAGCATCCCGACGTGGTCGGCGCGATCCTGAAGCAGGCGCGCGAGACGGGCCTGTGGGTCAACGCGCATCCGGCCGACACCGCCGCGCTGATCGCGCCGAAGGTCGGCCTGCCGCAACCGCTCGTCGAGACGTGGATCAAGCGTGTCCCGTTCGGCGCGGTGCCGATCGACGACCGGATCGTCGCGGCCCAGCAAGGCGTCGCCGATGCGTTCTACGCGGCGAAGCTGATTCCGCAGAAGCTGAGCGTGGCCGACAACGCGTGGAGCGACAAGAGCATCGCATCCGCGCTCGCCGCGAAGTAGCGCGAACCCACGCTCGCATACGTCCATACGAAAAAGGCCGACGGGCATGCTGCCCGCCGGCCTTTTCTGCATTGCCCGACGTTGCGGAATCGGGGCGGCGAGCAACTGCCCGCTTCGCCAACGTCCCCGCTCCGCGCGTCCATTGCCCGGTTGCTCTACGTGGTCACGTGCCGGCCGATGGTGTCGGCAGCCGTCCGGCCGTTCGTCGCCTGCGCCTTCTTCGCATCACGTTGAGCTTCCGGGCGGGCGGCGCCGAAGACCGGGAAACGCGCTTCCTCAAAGATCGTCGTTCGACGACAACCACCCGGGTTCATATGCACCCAGTGCACGTGCCGGATAAAACCATCGCAGCGGCGCATCGTCGATCTGCAATGGCGGGCGAAGCCGCGATGCCGGCCCCCACGATGTGAGCTCGACGTGGTCCGCCCGATCTCGCTGACCGTCGGCGACCAGTTCGACCACCTCGCTCATCGGCTCCGGGCGCAACTGCAAGACGGCCGCCGTGCGCGCCAGCGAGGCGCGGACCTCGGTACCGACACCCTGCGTCATTCGCGTCGTCAGCCCGCGGATGGCGGCCGTCGCCATCAGGTAGCCCGTCGCATGGTCGATCGCCTGGACCGGCAGGTTCACCGGTTCATCGCTGCCCGTCACGCGCATGCCCGCCTCGGCGATTCCCGTGCTCATCTGAATGAGGCTGTCGAAGCCGCGCCGGCAATGCCACGCGCCGGTCCAGCCATAGGCGTCGAGCGACACGTCGATGAGCGCGGGATTCAGTTCGCGCCGTTGCGCGGCATCGAGCCCGAGGCGCGCGAGCGCATCCGGCCGGTAACCGTGCACGACGATATCCGCGCGGCGCAGCAACTGCCTGAGCGTATCGAGATCCGCGGCATCCTTCAGGTTCAGCCGCGCACAGCGCTTGCCGAGGACGACTTCGGGCACCGTACCCGGTTCTTCCCAGCCGTACGGATCGATGCGCAGCACCTCGGCACCCAGGCCCGCGAGAAATCGTGTCGCCACGGGGCCGGCGAGAATGCGCGTCAGGTCAAGCACGCGAATGCCACGCAGCGGCCGGTCGCTCGAAGGACGCCACGCATGCGCGACGGCATCCGTCGCGGGATGAACGTGCAGCAACGGTTCGGTTGCGACCGCCTGCCCCTGCGGATGCCCGGCCCACTCCTGCGCCGAGTACATCGCCGCGGCACACCCGCCGCGCTCGACGATCGCCGCCTCCAGCGCACCGGCATCCCAGCGACTCACCGCCTGCGCGACCGACTCCGCATCGGCGGCACAGCCGAGTACCGACAACGCGGCCAGTCGATGATGCGGCGCGTTGGTGTGCAACCTGATCCAGCGATCGCGCGCCCGATAGTTGCCGGCCACCGGATCCCATTGAGGCGGCATCGTCCAGCCCTGCGGACGCAGCGACGTGCCGAACCACAGCGACGCCATGCGCCGGTCGACCTGTACCGCCGGCAACGTTCCTGCCGACGCATGCAGCAATTCGGCGACGGAGGTCCCCGCCGCCCCGATTGCCGCCGCGGCCATGTCGGTTACGCGAAACGCGGAGACCAGTTCTCCGGCGCCGCTGAAGCTGCACGATTCGAGAAACGCCGGAGAGCCGCCGGCCGCCAGCCAGAACGTCCGCAGATGGCGCGACACCCGATCCTCGTCGTCCGTGGCCCGTTCCCGCGATATTCGATCGACACGCATGTTCGCCTCGCATGAATTAGGTGACGCAAAGATCGTCTCGCTCGCATTTGCTGTCAACGTTGATTATCCTGATCAACCTGTCGAACGATTCACTCTGCGCACGATGTCGACCTACCTGAATTCGACCGACGCCGCGGCAAGGCTCGGCGTCTCGCGGCAAACGCTCTATGCGTACGTCAGCCGCGGCCTGCTTCGCGCGGAACCCGGCGGCAGCCACCGTGAAAGCCGCTACCTCGCGGCCGACGTCGACCGGCTCGCGGATCAACGCGCACGAGGCCGCAAGCCGAAGGAAGTGGCAAAGGCCGCGCTGAACTGGGGCGCCCCGGTGCTCGAATCGAGCATCACGTTGATCGACGGCGGCCGGCTTTTCTATCGCGGTATGGATGCGCTCGATCTCGCGAGCCGGGCGAGCCTCGAGGAAGTCGCGGCGCTGCTATGGCGAAACGACGAGCAGACCGCTTTCGGCCGCCAGGCCGCCGCTACGCCCGCGATACTGCGAACGCTCTTCAGGCACTACGCCAATCAACGTGCCGAGCAGGCGCTGCTGCCGCTCTTCACCGTCGCGAGCGAGGACGCGCCGACGGCGATCTGGCAGCAATCGTCCGATCGTCACGCACAGGGCTGCGGCGATCTCGTACGGATTCTGGCGGCATGCCTGCTGCGCACCCGGATCGATACGGCCCCCGTCCACGTGCAATGCGCGCGGGCGTGGGGCGTCGGGCCCGCAGGCGCTGAGCTGATCAGGGCGGCGCTCGTGCTGTGCGCGGATCACGAACTGAACGCGTCGAGCTTCACGGGCCGGTGCATTGCGTCGACGAACGCGAGCCTGCGGGCCGTCGTGGTCGGCGGCCTGGCCGGGCTGTCGGGCGAACGTCACGGCGCCACCACGGCGCGCGGCGAAGCACTGTGGGATGAAATAGGCAATAAGGATGTCGAACGGAAAATGAGCGAGCGTCTCGCCCGGGGCGACGGCTTGCCGGGCTTCGGGCATTCGCTCTATCCCGACGGCGACGTGCGCGCGACGTACCTGTTGTCGCGGATCCTGCCGCGCCATCCTCAATGGAACAGGATGCTCGATGCAGGGAGCGCGCTCACCGGCCAGAAGCCCTCCGTGGATCTCGCGCTGGTGGCACTGCGCAGACATTTGCGGCTTCCCGTCGGTGCCGCATTCGGCCTGTTCGCACTGGGCCGCTCGATCGGCTGGATCGCGCACGGGCTGGAGCAGCGCGCGCAATCCGATCTCATCCGGCCGCGTGCGGTTTATACAGGAACATGGCCGGTTGCCACCGGTGTCGAGCCGGATCGCGCGCGATCCCGCGGACGATCGGGAAAGCAGCGAGCGACGCAGCACCGCGCTGCTCCGGTCGACGACATGCTTTCCGCTTTCTTCAGGAATCGATAGCTTTTCGCTCGATGCCCCGGGCACGCAACATCGGTGATACGCGAATGCCTCGCCGGAGGACGAAGGCAGCCACCCGCTGACGTTTCGCGGATGTCGCCAACGGATCGGCAAGGACCTTCCACGGAATTCCCCGATGGCCCTTTGCCGGAGCCACCGGATGCAAACGGCAATCGGCACACCGCGCATCGAGCCGAGCCGACAACGTGCGCGCGCCGCGCCGCCGGCACGCGCGCACCCGGAATGCCTGCTTACTTCAGCGCCCCGCCACCTTCTTCTGCCGCCACAGACACAGCAGGTCACACGCAACATGCGCGGCCGCGATCGCCGTGATGTCCGCGTGGTCGTACGCAGGTGCCACCTCGACCACATCCGCACCGACCAGGTCGATCGCGCCGAGCGCGCGCACGATCGCGAGGGCCTGTGCCGACGACAGCCCGCCCGCGACCGGCGTGCCGGTACCGGGCGCGAACGCCGGATCGAGGCAATCGATGTCGAACGTCAGGTACGCGGGCCGCGCGCCGACGATGTCGACGATCCGCTCGACCGCCGCGCGCGCACCGTGGTCGTGCACCCACGCGGCATCGAGCCGCTCGATCCCGAGGAAATCGTCGTTCCACGTGCGGATGCCGACCTGCACCGACGTCGCGGGATCGATCAGCCCTTCCTTCACGGCCTTGTAGAACATCGTCCCGTGATTGAGGCTGTCCGGATCGTCGTCGGCCCACGTATCGCAGTGCGCGTCGAAATGGATCAGCGAAAGCGGCTTGCCGTAGCGCTCCGCGTGCGCGACCAGCAGCGGATACGTGATGTAGTGGTCGCCGCCGAGCGTCAGCATCTTCGCGCCCGAGCGCAGGATCGTGCGCGCATGCTCGACGATCGCGGGCTTGATCGACAGCGGGTTGTGCGCGTCGAACCAGCAGTCGCCGTAGTCGACGGCCGCGAGATCGTCGAACGGGTTGAAACCCCACGGATACGGGTGAAGCTCCGCGAGCTGCACGCTCGCCGCGCGAATCGCGGCCGGGCCGAGCCGTGCGCCGGAGCGATAGGTCGTCGCGAGGTCGAGCGGCACGCCGGAGATCGCGACGTCGACCCCGTCGAGCGCGCGCGAATAATTGCGGCGCATGAACGACAGCACGCCCGCATAGGTGTTTTCGATCGACGAGCCGTACGGCGTCGTGCGACGGATCGCGCCGTCGCCATGGAGAAGTTCGGTCATGGTCGGACCATTTTTCGTGGAGGCCGGCCCGCGCCGCGTTGCATCGGCGCGCGGAGCGGGCACGGCATGGATTCATCGGGCACGCACCGGCTTGCGCATCCTGTCACGCGGCCGGGCGGAACAACGACAACGGCAATACCGCGGCGATCATAACAAGCCGAATCGATGTCGTTGCCCCTGCTCGACCGGGGCAACACGTCGAAGAAACCGGGTGAAGGCGTTCGCCCGTCGTGCGCGCGGCAACGCCGGACCGCCACGGCTGCGGCCAGGCGCCTTTGCGTACCCTGCCTGCCGCGTCCTAGAAGGGTTCGCCGGTTTTCCCGCGCCCGTTCTTCCGGATAATGGCCGGCAGCCGCGCCCTCGACCGTGCGCCGTCCACCGCAGACAACAACAAACCGGAGACACCCGCCTTGATCGCCACGCTTCCCGCCACCTACCGCCGGCTCTGGCCGCTCGCCGTCGTCGCCGCGCTGCTGTACGGGCTGTCGCTCGCTGCCGCCCCCTATCCCGGCCAGGCCGCCGCGAAAGCCGTGATGGGCATCCTGCTGCTCGCGGCGGGCAGCACCTGCGGCGCGGCGCGCGAACGCGCGTGGCTGTGCGCGGCGCTCGTGACCGCCGTGCTCGGCGACGTGCTGCTCGCGCTGCCCGACTGGCCGCTGTCGTTCGTCCTCGGCCTCGGCGCGTTCCTGCTCACGCACCTGTGCTATTGCGCGATCTTCATGCGCTGGCGCGCACGGCCGCACGGCTGGCGCGTCGTCGCGCTCGTCGGGCTGTGGATCGCCGCCCCGGCGTTCTACGTGGCGTTCTTCCCGCACCTCGGCGAGCTGCTCGCGCCCGTCGCCGTCTACATGCTCGTGCTCTGCGTGATGGCGAGCTTCGCGCTCGCGGCCCGCACGCGCGGCCCGCTGGTGGCCGTCGGCAGCCTGATCTTCGTCGGCTCCGATACGCTGATCGGCGTCGGCCGTTTCCTCGGCGGCTTTCCCGGCATCGAGTACCTGATCTGGGGCCTCTACGCGCTCGCGCAGGTCACGATCGTGGCCGGGGTTTTCCATGAGACGGCCGCCCAACCGATCCGTCCCTGATACCGTTTCAAACAGACCGCCGCATGCCGGCGGTCTCGTCCGCTCCCTCTCTTGCCCTGCCGACGGTCCTTTCCGCGCATTCCGCGAGGCGGGAACCGGCCCGTTCCAAACCCCGCTCAGCCTTTTCCAGCCTGGCTTCCGGCCCTTAGAGCGCCGCTTCTAGCCACTTGCGGTTTCCGGGTTCACCCACTATCGTTACATCAAACAATGTAACATTCGAAAATGAGCCAAATCGGAGACACCCGGATGAATGCTCGCACGTTGCCTTTCGGTCCGCCCGGCCACGACGGCCTGGACGAAACCATCGACATCGCCATCATCGGCACCGGCTTCGCCGGCCTCGGGATGGCGATCCGCCTGCGGCAAACAGGCGTGACCGACTTCGTCGTCCTCGAGAAGGCCGCGTCGGTCGGCGGCACGTGGCGCGACAATCATTACCCCGGGTGTGCATGCGACGTGCAATCACACGTCTATTCGTTCTCGTTCGCGCCGAACCCTCGCTGGACGCGCATGTTCGCGCCGCAGCCGGAGATCCGCGCCTACCTGGAAGACT
The DNA here is from genome assembly GCF_019425585.1 of Burkholderia sp. COPS. NCBI lineage: Bacteria > Pseudomonadati > Pseudomonadota > Betaproteobacteria > Burkholderiales > Burkholderiaceae > Burkholderia > Burkholderia sp. COPS. Next base: position 201,516 of record NZ_WIXR01000019.1, read on the forward strand.
GCGTGCAGCGCTTCGGGATCGGCGCGCACCTGCGCCTGAACCACGAACTGCAGCGCGCCGAGTACGACGACGCCGCGCAACGCTGGCGCCTCACGTTCGCGAACGGCAAGCGGCTATCGGCACGCGTGCTGGTGTCCGGGATGGGCGGCCTGTCGCGCGCCGCGCTGCCGTCGATTCCCGGCGTCGAGAACTTCAAGGGCCGCGCGTTCCACTCGCAGCACTGGGATCACGACTATGCGCTCGAAGGCAAGCGCGTCGCGGTGATCGGCACCGGCGCGAGCGCCATCCAGTTCGTGCCGCAGATCGCGCCGCGCGTGAAGGCACTCGCGCTGTTCCAGCGCACGCCGCCGTGGATCATGCCGAAGCCCGACCGCAACCTGACCGGGTTCGAGAAGTGGCTGTTCCGTACGCTGCCGTTCACGCAGAAGGCCGTGCGCAGCGGCATCTACTGGATGCTCGAATCGCGCGTGCTCGGCTTCGCGATCCATCCGTCGCTGATGAAGAACGTGCAGAAGCTCGCGCTGCGCCACATCCGCAAGCAGATTCCCGATCCGGAACTGCGCAAGATCGTCACGCCGAACTACACGCTCGGCTGCAAGCGCGTGCTGATCTCGAACGACTACTACCCGGCGCTGTCGCGCAAGAACGTCGACGTGATCACGACCGGCATCGACCACATCGAAGCCGACGCGGTCGTGACGACCGACGGCCGCCGCCATGAAGTCGACTGCCTGATCTACGGCACCGGCTTCCAGGTGGCCGATCCGTTTCCGCGCGGCGCGATCATCGGCCGCGGCGGGCTCGACATCGTCGACGCATGGCGCGACGGCGCGCACGCGTATCTCGGCTCGACGCTGCCCGGCTACCCGAACTTCTTCATGATCGTCGGCCCGAACACGGGCCTCGGCCACAACTCGATGGTGTTCATGATCGAGTCGCAGATCGAGTACATCCTCGGCGCGTTGCAGGCGATGCGTCGCGAACGCGCGGATGCGATCGAGGTGCGCCCGCTCGTCGAGGCGCAATTCAACAGCGACCTGCAGGGCAAGCTGAAGAAGGCGATCTGGTCGACGGGCGGCTGCAAGAGCTGGTACCTCGATCCGCGCACCGGCAAGAACACCACGCTGTGGCCGGGCTTCACGTGGCGCTTCCGCCAGGCGACCGCGCATTTCTCGATCGCCGATTACCACGCGTATCGCGCGCCGCAACTCGACACCACGGCGCAGCCCGCCGCCGCGCCGGCCGCTGCTGCTTCGACTTCGACTTCCGCCGAAGCGGCCTGAGCCAGACAAGGAGCAACCGACATGAGAGATTTCGCCAACAAGGTCGCCGCGATCACGGGTGCCGGCTCCGGCATGGGCCGCTCGCTCGCGATCCAGCTCGCACAGGCAGGCTGCCACGTGTCGCTCGCCGACAAGAACGGCGTGGGCCTCGCCGAAACCGAACGGATCGTCCGCACGATCGCACCGAACGTGCGTGTCTCGACGCGCGTGCTCGACGTCGGCGAGCGCGATGCGATGTTCGCGTGGGCCGACGACACCGCGAAAGAACACGGCAAGGTCAACCTGATCTTCAACAACGCGGGTGTCGCGCTGTCGAGCACGATCGAAGGGATGGACTACAACGATCTCGAGTGGATCGTGAACATCAATTTCTGGGGTGTCGTGCACGGCACGAAGGCATTCCTGCCGTACCTGAAGGCATCGGGCGACGGCCACGTGATCAACACGTCGAGCCTGTTCGGGATCTTCGCGCAACCGGGCATGAGCGGCTACAACGCGACCAAGTTCGCGGTGCGCGGCTTCACCGAATCGCTGCGCCAGGAACTCGACATGATGAAGTGCGGCGTCTCGGCGACCTGCGTGCATCCGGGCGGCATCCGCACGAACATCGCGCAGGCGAGCCGCGTGTCGAAGAACATGGTCGGCTTCATGGTCGCGAGCGAGCAGCAAGGCCGCGACACGTTCGAGAAGTTCTTCATCACGACCGCCGACGATGCCGCGCGCACGATCCTCGCGGGCGTGCGCAAGAACAAGCGCCGCGTGCTGATCGGACGCGACGCGAAGGCCGGCGACTGGATGGCGCGCGTGCTGCCGTCCGCGTACCAGGCGCTCGTCGTGTTCGCGACGCGCCGCGAGGCCGCCCGCGCGCGCCGTGACGCCGCGCGCGGCACGCCGGCACCCGCGCCGCTGCACGCCACCTACAACAATGCAGGCAATCAGGGAGGAGAACAATCATGACGACCCCGAACATGATGCCGGTGCGGCGCGACATCCGTTTCGCGCTGCCGCCGGAACGCGCGAAGGACTGGCATGTACAGGGCGTACCGGTCACGCACTTCATGAACGCGCTGTCGCTGCTGTTCCCGGCCGGCGAACGCTTCTTCATGGACTCGGTGCGCAACTATCGCGACCGGATCGAGGATCCCGAACTGAAGAAGCAGGTACTCGGCTTCATCGGCCAGGAAGCGATGCACACACGCGAGCACATCGAATACAACGACCTGCTGCAGTCGTCCGGCCTGCCCGCGCACAAGCTCGACAAGCGCCTGTGGACGATCCTCGGCTGGTTCAAGAAGGTGCTGCCGCATTCGATGCAGCTCGCGATCACGATCGCGCTCGAGCACTACACGGCGATCCTCGCGAACCAGTTGCTGTCGGGTCACGAGCACCGGATCGACGGCTCGGTCGAAGGCTACCAGCAGATGTGGATGTGGCATGCGATGGAGGAAACCGAGCACAAGGCCGTGTCGTACGACGTATGGACCACCGTGATGAAGCCGGGCCTCGGCAGCTACCTGCTGCGCACGGGCACGATGCTGACGACGACCGTGTTCTTCTGGACAATCGTGTTCGACTTCCACGTGCGCCTGATGCGCGCACACCGTCGCGAACACGGCAAGTTCGGCGGCATGTGGCGGCTCGTGAAGTACCTGTACGGCCCGAAACACGGCGTGTTCCCGAGCATCGCGCGCGAGTGGCTCGACTACTTCCGCCCCGGCTTCCACCCGTGGGACCACGACAACCACCAGTACCTGCAGGGGCTCGACACGCTGCTCGAGAACATCGACGCGACCAACGCGCGCTACGCCGCGCAAGCCGCCCCGCGCCGCGTGCCGCTGCACCCGGTTGCGCAGGCATGACGCCATGGCGCGCGCCCACGAGATGCTGACCGTCCAGTCCGGCGACGTGAAAATCGCCGTCTACGTGAGCGGGTCGCGTCGCGCCCCGCCGCTGATCCTCGTGCACGGCTACCCCGATTCGGCGGCCGTGTGGGCGCCGATCCGCGCGCGGCTCGCGAAGCGCTACCGCGTGATCGCGTACGACGTGCGCGGCGCCGGCGCGTCCGATGCACCGCGCCGCCGCGCCGACTACACGCTCGAACGGCTCGCCGGCGACCTGAAGGCCGTGGCCGACGCGACCTGCGGCGGCCGGCCGTTCCATCTCGTCGGCCACGACTGGGGCTCGATCCAGTGCTGGGAGGCCGTGACCGACCCCGCGTTCCGCGGCCGGATCGCATCGTACACGTCGATCTCGGGCCCCTGCCTCGATCACGTGTTCCGCGCGAAGATGCGGCTCAAGCAGAGCCTGAAGTCGTGGTACATCGCGTTCTTCCACCTGCCGGTCGTACCGTCGCTGGTGTGGCGGCTCGGCGGCGCGGCGCTGTGGCCGCGCTGGCTGCAGATCACCGAACGCGTGCGTGCCGAGCGCGATCCCGTGCAACTGAAGAATGCGCTGAACGGCATGCAGCTTTACCGCGCGAACTTCCTTGCGCGGGCGCGCAAACCGCGCGAACGGTATGCGCAGGCGCCGGTGCAGATCCTCGTGCCGGTGCGCGACCGCTACGTGACGCCCGAAATGTCGGTCGACCTCGACCGCTGGCTCGGCGACCACGTGCGCGAGGAAATCGACGGCAGCCACTGGGTCGTGCTGCGCCACCCCGACATCATCGCGTCGCGGATCGACCGCTTCGCGTCCGCGCAGGAGCGGCCGGCCATCGCGAACGCCGCGGTTCAACGGCCCGTCGGCGCAGGCAGGCGTCTGAACAGCGTCTCGTAGTCGATCACGAGCCCGTCTTCGTCGATGTCCATCTCGGCGGTGAAATTCCGGAAGATGCCTTCGTAGCGGTAGCGCCGGCCCGGCTCGATGCACGCGTAAGCCTGCTTGACCGGCGTGACCTTCAGGTCCGGCGTCGAGATGTACGCGACGTCGATCGGCCGCCGCTCGCCGCGCGCGAGCCCAAGGCGGCCGATCGGCAGCGCGTTCGTGAACGGCGTCGCCGCGATGTCGATGTCGATGCAGCCGTCGAGTTCGGGCAGCGCACGGCCCGCGCCGTCGCGCCAGTGGCCTTCGCCGTCGCCGCGCAGTTCGAGCGTGCCGCCGCCCATCACCTTCAACACCGCATACGTCACGCGCCAGTGCGCGTCGCACTCGACGCGATACGCGAGCCCGTACGCACGGCCGTACCGCTGGCCGACTACCGCGCTTTCGACGACGATCCCGCCGCCGCTCCGGTCGAACGTCAGATGTTCGACCCCGTCGCCTTCGAGCGACGCCCATCGCACTTCACGCATCGTTCCCCCCCTCCGGTTTCTCCGCTGCGGGACACTGTCGCACGAATCCGCCGACGAAAGCGCCGGCGGATGCCTGAATTCCCTCACCACGGAACGTTCGTCCCGAAAAACGCCATGCGGCACCCGCCTGGACACGGCCAACCACCCGCATTCCCCATTTCGGGGCAGCGCCGACAAATCCTGACTATCCAGAATTCCCTATTCCGGTGCATCGGATTGTGTCCTATGCTCGCGGCTCGTCCTGTTCCGCCGCCATCATGCCTACCGCCCGCTCCGCCTCGCCGTCGATCGACCTGCGCATCCTGTTGCGCGGCATCGGTCAGATCGTACTGCAGGCGAACGCGCTCACCGGCGCGCTGCTGCTCGCCGCGCTGGCGCTGACCGATCTGCGGCTGGCATGCGCGGCGCTGCTCGGCTCCGCCGCCGCCAGCATGACCGCCGTGCTGACGGGCGCCGTGCGCCACGACGTCGAACAGGGGCTGCACGGCTTCAACGGCGCGCTCGCCGCGCTGATCGCGGCGCTGTTCGCGCCCGCTTCCCTTGCAGCCGTCGCACTGGCGCCGCTAGCCGCGATCGGCGCGGCGCTCGTGCAGCGCGCGATGCGCACCCCGCTCGCCCGCTGGCGCCAGTGCCCGTATTCAAGCCCGTGCCTCGCCGTCACCGCGCTGTGGCTGCCGTTTGTCGCACCGCAACACGCGACCGATGCGACGGCCGGCATGGCACTGACGCCGTCGTCCGTCACCGACGCATTGCTGTCGGGAGTTGCGCAGACCACCTTCGCGCAAGGCGCATGGGCCGGCGCGCTGATCGTCGCGGGCCTCGCCGTCGCGTCGCGCCGCGCGGCCGCGTTCGCGTTCGGCGGCGCGATCGTGTCGACCGTGCTGCTGCTCATGCTCGGCGCGAACGGCGCGCCGCTCGCCGACGGCCTGCTCGGCTTCAACGGCACGCTCGCCGCACTGGCGCTGATGTCGCGCGGCCCGCGCGCGGCACTTGCAGCCGCCGCGCTCGCCGCGCTGATCCAGTGGCTCGCGATGCGCGCCGGCATCCCCGTGTTCACGGCGCCGTTCGCCCTTGCATCGTGGGTGACCGTAGCCGTCTCGCGCCGCCTCACCTTCGGAGAACCCGATGTCGTCATTCGCACACCGTCCTGATGCCGTGAAACCCGGCGGCCCGATCTCGGACGCCGAACGCCGGTTGCGCGTCGACCTCGCCGCCGCCTACCGGCTCGTCGCGCTGAACGGCTGGGACGACCTGATCTACACGCATCTTTCCGCGACCGTGCCCGGCGAGCCCGGCCACTTCCTGATCAATCCGTTCGGCCTGACGTTCGACGAGGTCCGCGCATCGAACCTCGTGAAGATCGACCTGGCCGGCAACCGGATCGGCGCCGGCGAGCACGCGGTCAACGTGACGGGCTTCGCGCTGCACGCGGCCGTGCATGCCGCCCGCGCCGACGCCGTCTGCGTGATGCATCTGCACAATACGGCCGGCATCGCCGTATCGATCCAGCGCGACGGGCTGCTGCCCGCGTCGCAGCACGCGCTGCGCTTCCACGGCGACCTCGCGTACCACGACTACGAGGCGCTCGCGTTCTCGCCGGCCGAAGGCGCGCGGCTGACCGCGAGCCTCGGCGCGAAATCCGCGATGCTGCTGCGCAACCACGGCACGCTGACGGTCGGCCGCACCGTCGCCGAAGCCTATGTGCTGATGGACACGCTGATCAAGGCCTGCGATATCCAGGTGCGCGCGCAGGCCGGCGGCGGGCCGCTCGTGCTGCCCGACCCGGCAGTGGCCGACCGCACCGCCGAACAACTGCGCGACGGCGGCGCGATCGAGGGCGAACTGGAATGGCCGGCGCTGCTGCGCCGGCTCGACCGGATCGATCCGTCGTATCGCGACTGACGCCGCATCCCTGGCCGCGATCGCGGCCGAACCCGACACACTCAACCGGAGCACTTGTCATGCCGACTTTCAATATCCAGCTCTTCGAAGGCCGCACCGTCGAACAGAAGCGCGAATTCGTCGAAGCAATCACGCGCGTCACGTGCGAAACGCTCGGCTGCGAGCCGGGCGCGGTCGACATCATCCTCACCGACGTGAGGAAGGAGAACTGGGCGACGGCCGGGAAGCTGTGGAGCGACGAGCGCTGAACGTCACCCCCGGCGATGCTTGAGCACCCGCCTGCATCGCACTGATTCATCCCCTGCGGCGCCCGCCCGGCGGCGCTGCAGGCGGCTTCCTTCTCCGCCTCCCGTTGTGCGCGCGCACATCGCATTGTCACGCGATCGGTGCATATAATGCGGCTCAGACGCAGCAGCCGATGGCCACCCGACGAGGAGACCGCCATGGAAGCGAAGAACGAGGAAGTCGTCGCACACCTGCTCTCGGACGTCGTCGAATTCGCGCGCGGGCGCCTGCCCGAAGCCACGTTCCGGATCGTCGAACCCTTCCTGCGTCATTACTACGATTTCGCCGATGCCGACGATCTGCAGAGCCGCAGCATCGCCGATCTCTACGGCGCCGCGATGGCGCACTGGCAGACCGCCCAGAAATTCGTGCCCGGCAGCGAACGGCTGCGCGTGTACAACCCGATCCTCGAACAGCACGGCTGGCATTCCGACCACACGGTCATCGAGATCGTCAACGACGACATGCCGTTCCTCGTCGATTCGGTGACGATGGCCGTCAACCGCCTCGGGCTCGCGCTGCATTCGGCACTGCACCCGGTGTTCCGCATCTGGCGCGGCGCCGATGGCGGCATCGAGCGCGTCGATGCGGGCGGCGCGACGCCCGGCGACGGGCAGTCGCAGCTCGCGTCGTTCATCCATTTCGAAGTCGATCGCTGCGGCGATGCCGCGCTGCTCAACACGTTGCGCAACGACATCGCGCACGTGCTCGGCGACGTGCGCGCATCGGTGGAAGACTGGCCGAAGATCGTCGACATCGCCCGCGCGACGATCAAGGAGATGAAGGCGCGCGAATCGACCGCGGAAGACATCGAGGCGCGCGCGTTCCTCGAATGGATGGCCGCCGATCACTTCACGTTCCTCGGCCAGCGCGACTACGCGCTTGTGTCCGACGGCACGGGCTTCGGGCTGCGCGGCATCGAGGGCACCGGCTTCGGCATCCTGCGCGAATCGCTGCGCACGTCCGGCGCCCCCGACGTCACGCCGCTGCCGCAGGCCGCCGCCGACATCATCACCGGCCCCTGGCCGATCTTCCTGACCAAGGCGAATTCGCGCGCGACCGTGCACCGGCCCGGCTATCTCGACTACGTCGGCGTGAAACTCGTCGGCGCCGACGGCAAGGTCGCCGGCGAGCGCCGCTTCATCGGGCTCTATACGTCGACCGCCTATTTCGGTTCGTATACCGAGATCCCGATCGTGCGCCGCAAGTGCGCGAACATCGTGCGGCGCGCGGGCTTCCTGCCGAAGGGCCATCTCGGCAAGTCGCTCGTGACGGTGCTCGAAACCTATCCGCGCGACGAACTGTTCCAGGCCGACGAAGACCAGCTCTACGACATCGCGCTCGGCGTCCTGCGGCTGCAGGAACACCAGCGCACGCGCCTGTTCGTGCGGCGCGACCGCTTCGACCGCTTCGTGTCGTGCCTCGTGTTCGTGCCGCGCGACAAGTACAACACCGACCTGCGCCGGCGCATCGCGAAGCTGCTCGTCGATGCGTACAACGGCGTGAACGTCGAATTCACGCCGCTGCTGTCGGAATCGGCGATCGCGCGCATTCATTTCGTCGTGCATGCGGAACCGGGCACGATGCCCGACGTCGACACGCGCGAGCTCGAAACGCGGCTCGTGCAGGTCACGCGCCGCTGGCAGGACGATCTCGCCGACGCGCTGCTCGACGCCTTCGGTGAAGAGCAAGGCAACCGGCTGCTGCAGCGTTATGCCGATTCGTTCCCGGCCGGCTACCGCGACGACTATCCGGCGCGCACGGCCGTGCGCGACATCGAGCTGATCGAGCGGGTGAAGGATTCGGGGCAGCTCGCGATGAACCTGTACCGGCCGATCGAGGCGGAAGCGCGTGCGTTCCGCTTCAAGGTCTATCGCGCGGGCGACCCGATCGCGCTGTCGCGCAGCCTGCCGATGCTCGAGCATCTCGGCGTGCGCGTGGACGAGGAGCGGCCGTACCGGATCCAGACGCAGGACGCCGCGCATGCGTGGGTGCACGACTTCGGCCTCGAGCTCGCGGACGACACCGAATTCGACATCGAGCGCGTGAAAGGCCTGTTCGAGGATGCGTTCGACCAGATCTGGAGCGGCCGGATCGAGAACGACGACTTCAACCGCCTCGTGCTGCGCGCCCATCTGAGTGCGCGCGAAGTGACGATCCTGCGCGCGTATGCGAAGTATCTGCGGCAAGTCGGCTCGACCTTCAGCGACGCGTATATCGAGCGCGCGCTGACCGGCAACCCGGCGATCGCACGGCAGCTCGTCGAGCTGTTCCTGCTGCGCTTCGACCCGGCCACCGGCGACACGCGCGACGTGCAGGCCGAGCGGCTGCTGAAGGCGATCGAAGGCGCGCTCGACCAGGTGCCGAACCTCGACGAAGACCGCATCCTGCGGCAGTTCCTCGGCGTGATCAACGCGACCGAGCGCACGAACTACTTCCTCGTCGACGCGAACGGCGAATCGAAACCGTACCTGTCGTTCAAGTTCAATCCGGCGAAGGTGCCCGGGCTGCCCGAACCGAAGCCGATGTTCGAGATCTGGGTGTACTCGCCGCGTGTCGAGGGCGTGCACCTGCGCGGCGGGCGCGTCGCGCGCGGCGGCCTGCGCTGGTCGGATCGCCGCGAGGATTTCCGCACCGAGGTGCTCGGGCTGATGAAGGCGCAGATGGTGAAGAACGTCGTGATCGTGCCGGTCGGCTCGAAAGGCGGCTTCGTCGTGAAGAACCCGCCGCCGCCGAGCGATCGCGAAGCGTGGATGCGCGAAGGCATCGCGTGTTACCAGACCTTCCTGCGCGGCCTGCTCGACCTGACCGACAACCTGGCCGGCAACGCGATCGTGCCGCCGCCCGACGTCGTGCGTCACGACCCCGACGATCCGTACCTGGTGGTCGCCGCCGACAAGGGCACGGCCACCTTCTCCGACTACGCGAACGCGATCTCGCACGAATACGGCTTCTGGCTTGACGACGCGTTCGCGTCCGGCGGCTCGGTCGGCTACGACCACAAGAAGATGGCGATCACCGCGCGCGGCGCGTGGGAATCGGTCAAGCGCCACTTCCGCGAGATGGGCATCGATACGCAGACGACCGACTTCACCGTGGTCGGCGTCGGAGACATGTCGGGCGACGTGTTCGGCAACGGGATGCTGCTGTCGCCGCATATCCGGCTCGTCGCCGCGTTCGATCACCGGCACGTGTTCCTCGACCCGAACCCCGATCCCGCGACGAGCTTCGCGGAGCGCGCACGCATGTTCGCGCTCGAACGCTCGAGCTGGGCCGACTACGATCCGGCCGCGATCTCGGCGGGCGGCGGTGTCTATCCGCGCACCGCGAAAACGATCCCGCTGTCGCCCGCCGTGCAGGCCGCGCTCGGCATCGACGCGCACGCGCTGCCGCCGGCCGAGCTGATCCGCGCGATCCTGCAGGCGCCGGTCGACCTGCTGTACAACGGCGGCATCGGCACCTACGTGAAGGCGGCGCGCGAAACCCACCTGCAAGTGGGCGACCGCGCGAACGACGCGGTGCGCGTGAACGGCGCGGACCTGCGCTGCAAGGTCGTCGGCGAAGGCGGCAACCTCGGCTGCACGCAATTTGGCCGGATCGAGTTCGCGCAGCGCGGCGGCCGCATCAACACAGACGCGATCGACAATTCAGCCGGCGTCGATTGTTCGGATCACGAAGTCAACATCAAGATCCTGCTCGGGCTCGTCGTGTCCGACGGCGAGATGACCGAGAAGCAGCGCAACGCGCTGCTCGCGGAGATGACCGACGAAGTCGGGCTGCTCGTGCTGCGCGACAACTACTACCAGACGCAGGCGCTGTCGATCGCCGGTCGTTATGCGGTCGAGCTGCTCGATGCCGAGGCGCGCCTGATGCGCTGGCTCGAACGCGCGGGCCGCCTGAACCGCGTGATCGAATTCCTGCCGACCGACGACGAAGTCGCCGAACGGCAAGCCGCGAAGCTCGGCCTCACGTCGCCGGAACGCGCGGTGCTGCTCGCGTACAGCAAGATGTGGCTGTACGACGCGCTGCTCGAATCCGACGTGCCCGAGGATCCGCTGGTTGCCGCGATGCTCGTCGACTACTTCCCCAAGCCGCTGCAGCAGCGCTTCAGCGAACCGATGCGCCGCCACCCGCTGCGCCGCGAGATCCTCGCGACGCATCTCACCAACGCGCTCGTGAACCGCGTCGGCTGCGCATTCGTGCACCGGCTGATGGAAGAAACCGACGCGAAGCCCGGCGACATCGTGCGGGCGTGCATCATGGCGCGCGACGTGTTCGACCTCGATGCGGTGTGGCGCGACATCGATGCGCTCGACAACCGCGTCGCCGACGACGTGCAGGCGCGCATGTTCGTCGACGTCGCGCGGCTGCTGGAGCGCGCGGCGCTGTGGTTCCTGCGGCATCTGCAATCCGGCGCGGTGGCCGACGGCGGCGTCGCCGAGCTGATCGCGCGCTGCCGCGACGCGGCCGAGCGGCTTGCGCCGCAACTGCCGTCGCTGTTGCCGGCCGACGACCTCGAAGCGCTGTCCGGGCGGCAGCGCGTGCTGGTCGAAGCGGGCGTCGACAGCGCGCTCGCGGTGCGCGTCGCGAGCGGCGACATCTCGGCCGCGCTGCTCGACATCGCCGAAGTGGCCGCGACCAGCAACCGCAGCCTCGAACTCGTCGCGGGCGTGTATTTCTCGCTCGGCACGCTGCTCAATTACAGCTGGATCGGCGAGCGCGCGGCGACGCTGCCGACCCCGACGCACTGGGACATGCTGGCGCGCGCGGCTGCGCTCGCGGAAGTCGCGCGCCTCAAGCGCACGCTCGCGGCGAGCGCGCTTGCGGAATCGCCGGATTCGACCACGCCGGAGACGATCGTCGGCGCGTGGCGCGCGCGCCGCGAAGCCGCGCTCGCACGCTACGAACACCTGCTCGCCGACTTGCGCGCGTCCGGCGGCGCAAGCCTCGCGGTGCTGCTCGTGGTCGTGCGGGAAATGGCCGTGCTCGAACGCGCGTGACCAGGCTGGCGGGCGCCCGGTGGACAAGCGTCGCCGGTTCCGCGTGACCGGAACCGGCTCGCTGCCGGCATGCTTGCGTACGCGCGAGGCTAGACCGTCGCGACCAGCAGTTCCTCCGCGTTGTTCGGCGGCCTGAGTCCGTCCGCACGATCCGCGAAATAGAGACGCGTCAGTTCGGCAGCCGCAACGTGCTCGGTCTTCGTGAAGCCGGCCTCCCGCGCGAGCGCCTGCATCTGTGCCGGCATGAAAAAGCTGATGAACGGCGTGCCGCTTGCGCGCGCGCCCTTCGCGGCCATTTCCAGCCCCGGACGCACGTCCGGATCCGCATTTTCCAGCGGCAGCAGGAACGTCATCGCGAGCGTCGAGCCCGGCGCGAGCGAGGCGACTTCGCGCAACGCCGCCGCGTTCGCCTCGCGCGTCAGGTACATGCTGACGCCGGTGGACACGACGACCGCAGGCTTGCCGGCATCGAAGCCCGCACCGACGAGCGCCGCGCGCCACGACTGTTTCGCCTCGAAATCGACCGGCACGAAACGCAGCCAGTCGGGCACGCCGAAGCCCAGCTCGACGAGGCGCCGTTGCTTCCAGCGCTGCGGCGCCGGCTGGTCGACTTCGAAGACGGTCACACGCGACGCCATGTCGGGCCGGCGCTGCACGAAGCTGTCGAGCCCTGCGCCGAGGATCACGTACTGGCTCACGCCGCGCGCGGCCTGCTCCACCACGAGATCCTCGATGAAGCGCGCCCGCGCGACGATCGACGCGCGAAACGGCCGCGTGAACTGCGGATCCATGTCACCGCGCTGCTGCCAGCCGGGCTCCGGTGCGAGCAATTGCCGCCCGACTTCGTCGGCGAGCACATGCGGCGGCGCATCGAGTTCGACGTGCAGCGCACGCCACAGCGCGACGCGCGCGGCGGTGCTGTCGGGCGCGCTTTCACGGGGTTCGGTCATGTCGGCCTCACGCGCCCTGCTGCCCTGGCGCCTGCAGGCGCCACACGCGACCGTCCGGATCGCGTACGGTCATGTCGCGCGTGCCCCAGTGCGTATCCTCGAACGGCGTAACGACGTCGACGATCGGCTGCGGCTGCACCGCCTGTTCATTCGGCACCTTGAGCACGACCTGCATGTCCGGCGTTTCGCCCGGCGGCACTTCGGCGATGAACAGGAAGGGGCCGTCGCCATGACGCAGCTGGCCCGAGTTGTGATCGGTTTCGAACTCCAGCGTAAAGCCCAGCGCCTGGAAAAACTTCGCCGACTTGCCCCAGTTGTGCGTCGTCAGGTATACGGCTTCGATTCGCTCGGATGACATGTCACTCCTCCTCGATGGACGGCCCCGCGCCCGGCTGCGGCGCGGCCAGGTACGCGCGCAATGCATCGGCCACCAGCGCGGACAGCGACTGCTCCGTTTCGATGGCGCGATGCTTGACCTGCCGGATCAGGCTCAGCGGCAGATACACGTTGAATTGCTTCACTTCTTCGTCGGTCATGATGGCTAGTATGCTAGCAATCTAGCAAAAATCAAGTGCGGATGCAGCCCATCTGCGCGGGCTGCGATCGGGTACCGTGAGCCCGCGTTACGTCGCAGCGCGCGCCGCCAGCCGCGCGAACAGCGCGTCGAGATCGAATCCCGTCGTATCGATGCCGATCGTGTCGCGCAGGCATGCGGCCCATGCGGCCGCATCGTCGAACGTGACGGACTGCCCGGCACCCGCCGCATCGCGGATCGTCAGCGTGGTGTTACGCAGCGCAGCGCGGCCGTCCGGCAGCACGCGGCATGCGATCAGGTTGTGCAGGAAGATCGATTCGGGATACGTCGACGTGAACCAGTTCGCGGCGTCGTAATCGATCCATTCGACCCGCTTCGACTGGAAGCGGTAGGTGGTCTGCCAGCCGTCGGGCGTCTCGAACTGCATGTCGAATTCACCGTCGACCGGCGCGGCGACGACGCGGAACGCGCCGTGCGGCGTCAGTTGCCGCTCGTCCGGCACGAACCGTAGCGGCGCGGTCAGCGTGGCGCTGCCGAAACCGATGTCGGCGAGCCAGGCCGCGCCGTCGAGATCGATGCGCAGCAGCATATGCGTATGCGCGGTGGCGACTTCCGGCGGCTGCATCCAGCGCACACGCGCGATCATCGGCGTCACGCGAAAGCCGATCGTCGTGAGCGCGGTGTAGAACAGCTTGTTGAGTTCGAAGCAGTAGCCGCCGCGGCGGCGTTCGATCACCTTGTCGACGATCGCGGGCAGGTCGAGCGCAACGCGCGCGCCGGTCAGCGGATTGAGGTTTTCGAACGGAATCGCTTGCGGGTGCAGCAGGTGCAGCCGGCGCAGCACATCGAGCGTCGGCGCGACCGGGCCGTCGTAGCCGATGCGGGAGAAATAGCGCGAGAGGTCGAACGAGTCAGTCATGAACCTGCACCGAAAAAAGGGACACGCCACGATAACATCGCGCGAAATCCCCATGTTGTGCGGGGCGATCTTCGCCGTCGCGCGCGATGCCGGCACTGCATCGCGCGGCCCCGCGCAACGTTACGGCAGCAGCTTCAGCGCGGACGACGCGACCGACGGCACCGAAATGCCCTGGCTCGTCGCGAACTGCACGGCCTGGCTGAGCGTCGCCGCGAGCGACTGCAGCTGGCCCGGCGCACTTTGCGCGATATATGACGCAGCCTGCATGTTCTGCGGGTTCAGGCCCGACTGCAACAGCGACGCCGCGCTCGTCGAGCCGAGATTGCCGAGCCCCGACTGCAGCTGCGAATACTGCGTGAGCCCCTGCCCGAGCGACGCGAGGCCGTTGCTGAACGCCTGCTTGTCGATCGGCCCGTGCGTCGCGCCGCCGCTCGCGAACGCCTGGCCGAGCGCCTGCGACACCGATTGCTGCGCGCCGCCCATCTGCGACAGCGCGGCCGGCGTCAGCGCGTCGCCGCCGGCCAGCTGGCTCGCGGCCTGCTGCGCCTGCCCGGCCGCGCCGGTCAGGCCCATCGCCGACGCGAGCGAAGACTGGCCGGTCAGCACCTGCTGGTTCGCGCCGACGTAAGCCTGCAGCAATTGGGAAACGCCGCCCTGCGCGGGTGCCGCCTGCTGCTGCCCGCCGCCGAGCAGCGACGCGCCGAGCGACTGCAGGTCGAGCTGCGCGTGCGCGGCGCCGCTTGCCAGGATGCCGAACGCGATGCCTGCCGAGGCCAGGTACCGGCCCGTCGCGCGAATGTGTTTCATGTGTGTTCCTCGTGCCGGAATGATCGAGGCCAATATTGTCGAAGCGCGCCGCGCGCCGCCGCAACGACTGAAACACATCGAAACGAAATCATGCGGTGCAGCGGCTTGCAATTCCGCGACCGGCGTACGCGCTCGAGCGGATTTGTCCCGGTTTGCCGCGCGATATCGAGCGTGTGCCGACATTCGTTCTCGACGCGCATCAATGGCGGCGAAAGTCGGCGTCTGCACGGTGACGCGGCCAGTGGCCTGCCAGCCGTCGCACGTCTTGAACCGCACGTCGGATTCAACATCGACCGGCGGCATGTGACGCGGAACGTACCGGGCCACATTAATCACATGACGCCGCGCCGTCGCGCACATGCGCCCGTGCCGGGATCAGTGTGATGCGCGCCGACGAACAGCACGGCGCGGCGTGACGCGGAACGTGCCGTGCCGCATCAATCACATGACGCCACACCGTCGCGCAAATGCGCCCGTGCCGGGATCAGCGTGATGCGCGCCGACGAACAGCACGGGCTCGGCGTGACATTCCCCGGCAACACGTTCGGAAACAAAAGCAAAACGAGCGGCTTGCCGCCGCCCGCTTGCCCCCCTCCGCAACCGGCTATCGCCCGGCCGCCGTATCACCCCGCCATCCACGCCGGCAGCCGCCCGTCCACCCATCCGGCCGCCTGCTCGTAACCGCGCGCGAGCTGCAACACGGCGAGATCGGCACGCGGACGCCCGATCAGTTGCATCCCCATCGGCAGCCCCGCGTCGTTGAAACCGACCGGCACGCTGATCACCGGGCAGCCGGCCAGCGTCCACGGCACGACCGTTTCCATCCAGCGGTGGTAGGTATCCATCGCGCGGCCCGCGATCTCCATCGGCCAGCGCTGGTCGACGTCGAACGGGAACACCTGCGCAGTCGGCGCCGCGATGAAGTCGTAGCGGTCGAAGAAGCTCAGCACGGCCTGATGCCACGCGGTGCGCTCGACGCTCGCCTCGAACACGGCCGCACCCTGCATCGCGAGCAGCCCTTCGACCTCGTAGATCGCCTCGGGCTTCAGCAACGCGCGCCGCGCCGGGTCGCGATAGTGCGCCAGCAGCCCGCCGCCGGACAACAAGTGCCGGTGCGCGAGCCACAGGCGCCAGATCCGGTCGGGCGCGAACGCCGGCAGTGCGGCATCGACGTCGCAGCCGATCTCGCGCAGCGTCGCCAGCCCCTGTTCACACAGCGCGAGCACACCGGCCTCGGTCGCGAGATAGCCGTTCCAGTCGCCGACCCACGCGATGCGCTTGCCGCGCAGGTCGGTGTCGAGCGGCTGCGCGAACACGGCCGGATCCTCCGCGAGCGACAGCGGATCGTTGCGGTCGTAGCCGGCCTGGATCGCGAGCAGCTGCGCGACGTCGCCCACCGTGCGGCCCATCGGCCCTTCGATGCCGAGCTGCTGCACGAACACGTCGACACCCGGCCAGCGCGGCACGCGCCCCTGCGACGGGCGGAAGCCGTAGATGTTGCAGAACGCGGCCGGATTGCGCAGCGAACCGCCGAAGTCGCTGCCGTCCGCGACCGGCAGCATCCGCGACGCGAGCGCCGCCGCCGTGCCGCCGCTGCTGCCGCCCGCGCTCTTCGTCAGGTCGTACGGGTTGCGCGTCGCGCCGTAGACTTCGTTGAACGTGTGCGAGCCGAGCCCGAATTCGGGCGTGTTGGTCTTGCCGATGAAGATCGCGCCGGCCGCGCGCATCCGCGCGACGCACACGGAATCGGCCTGCGGCACGTTTTCGCGGAAGATCGGCGAGCCGTAGGTCGTCCGCAGCCCCTTCGTCATCGCCAGATCCTTCGGCGCCTGCGGCATCCCGTGCATCCAGCCGTGGTACTCGCCACGCGCCAGCGCCGCATCCTTTTCCGCGGCTTCGGCGAGCAGCGCGTCGCGATCGCGCAGCGCGACGATCGCGTTGACCGCGCCGTTCACGCGCTCGACGTGATCGAGATACGCGCGCATCGTCTCGACGCACGACACGGCCTTGCCGCGGATCGCCGACGCGAGTTCGCCGGCCGACAGGCGCACGATTGGGTCGACGGGGATGGAAGCGGGAGCGAGAAGCTGCGGGGCGCCGTGCGGCATGCGGAGTCTCCTGGAATCGGAATGGAATGGCGGGCCGCATGGCGGCGGACGCCCCCGAAACGGCCGGGCGGGGGCCGCGCCGCGGCCGATGCACTACTCTACGCGACGCCGGATCGGCAACCTCCGATATTTTCCGCCGCGATTCATTGCGGTTCCGACTGAATCGGGGCGACGGGCCGCGCTTCGCACGCGCCGCCCGCGCGGATGAAATCGTTTATGCGCATAAACTTAAATTTCTTATATTTCTATCAGGTGCGTGACGAGACGGTGCGCGTTAACGACATTTTTACGCGGCCGCCCGTTCTCTTTAGATCGTTCGTCCCGGCCGCACGCTACGCTGGAATCATCTCGTTTCCTGGATAACGTTCATGCTCAAGCTGCTGGTTCCGGTCGGCCACTCGCCCCGCTCGCTTCAGGCGGTTCGCCACGCGACATTCCTGTATCGCGAACGGTGCGCGTCGGAAATCGTACTGATCAACGTACAGGCGCCGCTCGAATCGACGCGGCTCGAGGCCTACCATCCGCTGTCGCGGCTGCGTTCGATCGAGGAGAAGTTCGCGTCCGCCGACCTGGCCATGGCAGAGCGGATCCTGCAGGAAGCCGGCGTCAAGTACAGCGTCGTGATGAAGGTCGGCCCGGTGGCCGATACGATCGCCGCCGTGGCGGCCGAGACGGGGTGCGACGAGATCGTGGTCGCCGCGCCGCGGCACGATCCGTTACATGCGTTGATGTCGGTGTTCCGCCGCAGCGTGATGAGCCGGCTGGTGCGGATTACGAACGTGCCGGTCACGGCCGTGCAATGACGGCGATGACGCGCGGCAACGCGACGGCGGCCGTTCGCTGACGGACCGTGGGTTTGCAGCGAGCCGTGCGACACCGGTGTGCGTTACCGCGTTCCGCGTTACCGCCCACGCACGCACCGGCGTTCACGCCGCGCTTACTTGATGACCTTGCGCCAGAACACGAAATAGGCGGCTGCCGAAGACGCAACGAGCAGGATGGCCCACATCGGAGCGAGGCTGATCAGGACGGAAGAGACGTTAAGCATTTGGATTCCTCACTATTTCGACAGCGATGTTCAATTCGCACCTGCTTGCCGGAACCGATGCATTCCTCCGCGATCGCGTTCCGTCAAATCATGCGTTCATGCTATCGCTGTGAACGGCCGTCCGGCCGCCCCCTCCCGCCCGTCTCCTGACATTCGTCAAACTCGCGCGAATCGCGGGCCTGTCGCGCTGAAAACCGTCGCGCGAATGTCTCGCCGCCCGTCCGGTTTCGCCCGCCGGCCGCATGGAAACCTTGCCTTCGCTCCGCCCGCAACACGCGAAAAACGGGACACGATCACCCCGCCCGCCCTCGATTCAGCAGACGTTTACCGGGGGAACCCCCAAGTGCTTCGTCGAACGTGTCCGCGTTACGCTTGTGCGACGAGGAGACGAACCATGAGACGAGCCGTACATATCGCTGTTTTCGCGCTGCTGGCGTACCTCATCGGCGATCGCGCGATCCTGCATGCGCAGGGCCGCGACACCAGCCCGCTCGCATGCGAACAGGGCGCCGCGCAAGTGAAGGTCGACGCGCTCGGCCGCGGCTTCGGCGAAGCAGCGGCCAGCAGCCAGGGCGAGGCATTCATGTCGGGCTGCCTGGTGACGGGGCGCGGCAACCAGGACGTCGCACTGGCGAATCGCTGACGTGCATTCGCCGACGCTCCGGCCGGGCTCGGGTCGCGACGGCTGAACCGGAGGAGCCGCGCACGCCCTCATCCCTTCCCGCTTGTTTCGATCGATATCGCGACATGCCGCGACGCATGTCACGTTCAGGACGGCAGTCATGCCGAACGCGGCACGTGACCTGCATCGTCGCGTGGAAGACACGTCGACATCCGCTCGATCGGGGCATTCCTGCCGTATGGCATGCCCCGTCGATCAACCGGTCGAACGTCCGGCCACTCCGTCGAGACTCCGTTTCATCTGCAACGACACCCCACCCAACGATGAGCCATCCGCACACCGAGTTGATCCAGCGCTTCTACACGGCGTTCCAGCAGCGCGACATCGACGCGATGCTCGCCTGCTATGCCGATGACGTCGTCTTCAGCGATCCCGCGTTCGGCGAGCTGCGCGGCGACCTCGCACGCGACATGTGGCGCATGCTGGTCGCGCGTGCGCAGGACTTTTCCCTGACGTTCAGCGACGTCGCCGCGGATCAGCAGGCCGGGCGCGCCGAATGGATCGCCCATTACCGGTTCACCACGACCGGCCGGATGGTGGTCAACCGGATCGACGCGCGGTTCCGGTTTCGCGACGGGCGCATCGTCGAGCATCGCGACAGCTTCGACCTGTGGCGCTGGGCGCGTCAGGCGCTTGGACTGAAAGGCGCACTGCTCGGCTGGACGCCTTTCGTGCAACGCGCGATCCGCGCACAGGCGCGGAAGAACCTCGACGCGTATCGCGCGCGGCGGAATTAGCTCGCGCACCGTCATGGCTTCATCGTCGCGTTGATCAGGTCGTACGCCATGTCCGGCAGAACGCCGTCCGGATTCCGGAGACCGTACTCGCGATACCAGCTTTCGTCGGCTTCGGGATGCGGGCCGACGAGCCCGACACGCCCTTTGCCGTAGCGATAGGTCGCGGCTGCGATGTCGCGGTTCGGATAGATCGCCAGCACGGCCGCGCCGGGGGCGGCCGGGAGCATTGCGCCGTCCTGGAAGTAGATCCAGCGTTTTTTCCCGCGCCATACCACCGGCGTCACCGTGTCCGCGATACCGTGAAGCGTCGAGCGCGGCCGGTCGACCTCCGAGTCGATCTGGCCCGCGACCAGCCCGAAACCCGGGTCGCCCGCCAGGTAGGCGCCCATGCAGATGCCCAGATAGCGCCCGCCGTTCGACACGTAGTGCCGCACGGCCTCGATCGCGTCTTTCCCGATGCTGGCCGCCGCGCCGGGGATGTCCTGCCCGCCGCCGGGCTGGACATACAGCGCGGCGCCGGACAGGACGGCAGGCGTGATCCGGCGCTTTTCCGCCGGCCCGACGTAAAGCACCCGGAACTTGTGCTCCGATTCCCGCAGGCGCCTCGCAATCGTCTCGGGGCAACCGTCGCATGCGGCCGGGCCGCGATAGACCAGTGCGACGGGACGGCTGTCGAAGCCGCGCGTTTCGTCGTCGGCCGCCGCCGCATGAACGAGCGACGACGCGACGAGCGACAGGACAACGAAAATCGATTCTCTGGATCGCATGTTCCGGATTGACGGGACTCGAGGGTTCGCGGTCGGCCGTTCACGACGAAGCAACCGGCACGCGCCAATGCCGCCGTGTTTTGAAATCTCGCTGAAAGGCACGTGAAATACAGCGTAGGCGCCCGAAAGCGGTATGTGTGTACCGTTTCCTGTGTGCTTGTACAGAAATGTGCGCCGCCGGCTTCCGGGCTTCCGGGCTTCCGGGCTTCCGGAAGCGCCCCCGCGCGGGCCGCAGCCTCGGGCGCCCCTTGCCTGTTCACACGACAGCGGCCGGCGCCGCAACGCGGGCGACCCGGCGCGGACGGACGGCCCCGGATCACGGTCACGCACACCGCCGCCCCCGCTTCTCCCATCAACAGTCGGGACACCCGAGACACCTCGCCCGCAGGCATGCCCTGGCGAGCCGCCGAAGCACATCCGCAAACACCGGCTCCCCCGCCCCCCACACTTTCCCGCACCCCAACTCTCAACTCTTATATAAGACATAAGACATTTGACGTTACAGATCATTGAGATTAGAATCCCGCTCAAAGCAGTGCCTGGAACAGCCCCGGAGTGCCGGCAAGGCCTTCCCCTCAAACGCAATATCAGCAGGTCTCCCCATGCTTGAAAACTTTCGTGCTCACGTGGCCGCCCGCGCCGCGCTCGGTATTCCTCCCCTGCCGCTGACGGCTCAGCAGACCGCCGAACTGGTGGAACTGCTGACCAACCCGCCCGCCGGCGAAGAGCAGACGCTCGTCGACCTGATCACCCATCGCGTGCCCGCCGGCGTCGACGAAGCCGCCCGCGTGAAGGCCGGCTTCCTGGCCGCCGTGGCCAAGGGCGAGACCGCCTGCCCGCTGATCTCGCGCGAACGCGCGACCGAACTGCTCGGCACGATGCTGGGCGGCTACAACATCCAGCCGCTGATCGAGCTGCTGTCCGACGAGGCTGTCGCTGCCGTCGCCGCTGACGCACTGAAGAAAACCCTGCTGATGTTCGACCAGTTCCATGACGTCAAGGAACTCGCCGACAAGGGCAACGCGCACGCGAAGGCCGTGCTGCAAAGCTGGGCCGACGCCGAATGGTTCACGAGCCGTCCGGAAGTGCCGCAAAGCCTGACCATCACCGTGTTCAAGGTCACGGGCGAAACCAACACCGACGACCTGTCGCCGGCCCCGGACGCCACCACCCGCCCGGACATCCCGATGCACGCGCTGGCGATGCTGAAGAACGCACGCCCGGGCATCACGCCGGAAGAAGACGGCAAGCGCGGCCCGGTCAAGTTCATCGAATCGCTGAAGGAAAAGGGTCACCTGGTCGCCTACGTCGGCGACGTGGTCGGCACCGGCTCCTCGCGCAAGTCGGCCACCAACTCGGTGCTGTGGTTCACCGGCGAAGACATCCCGTTCGTGCCGAACAAGCGCTTCGGCGGCGTGTGCCTCGGCGGCAAGATCGCCCCGATCTTCTACAACACGATGGAAGACGCCGGCGCGCTGCCGATCGAGCTCGACGTGTCGCAGATGGAAATGGGCGACGTGGTCGAACTGCGCCCGTACGAAGGCAAGGCGCTGAAGGACGGCAAGGTCATCGCCGAATTCCAGGTGAAGTCGGACGTGCTGTTCGACGAAGTGCGCGCCGGCGGCCGCATTCCGCTGATCATCGGCCGCGGCCTGACCGCGAAGGCGCGTGAAGCGCTGGGCCTCGCGCCGTCGACGCTGTTCCGCCTGCCGCACCAGCCGGCCGACAGCGGCAAGGGCTTCTCGCTCGCGCAGAAGATGGTCGGCCGCGCATGCGGTCTGCCGGAAGGCCAGGGCGTGCGCCCGGGCACGTACTGCGAACCGAAGATGACCTCGGTCGGCTCGCAGGACACCACGGGCCCGATGACCCGCGACGAACTGAAGGATCTCGCCTGCCTCGGCTTCTCGGCCGACCTCGTGATGCAGTCGTTCTGCCATACCGCCGCATATCCGAAGCCGGTCGACGTGAAGACGCACCAGACGCTGCCGAACTTCATCAGCACGCGCGGCGGCATCGCGCTGCGCCCGGGCGACGGCGTGATCCACTCGTGGCTGAACCGCATGCTGCTGCCCGACACCGTCGGCACCGGCGGCGATTCGCACACGCGCTTCCCGATCGGCATCAGCTTCCCGGCAGGCTCGGGCCTGGTCGCGTTCGCGGCCGCCACCGGCACGATGCCGCTGGACATGCCGGAATCGGTGCTGGTCCGCTTCAAGGGCAAGATGCAGCCGGGCGTCACGCTGCGTGACCTCGTCAACGCGATCCCGCTGTACGCGATCAAGCAAGGCATGCTGACGGTCGCCAAGCAAGGCAAGAAGAACATCTTCTCGGGCCGCATCCTCGAAATCGAAGGCCTGCCCGACCTGAAGGTCGAGCAAGCGTTCGAGCTGTCGGATGCGTCGGCCGAGCGTTCGGCCGCCGGTTGCTCGGTGCGCCTGAACAAGGAACCGATCATCGAATACCTGAACAGCAACATCACGCTGCTGAAGTGGATGATCGCGCAGGGCTACCAGGATCCGCGCAGCCTGCAGCGCCGTATCGCGGCGATGGAACAGTGGCTGGCCGACCCGCAACTGCTGTCGCCGGATGCCGACGCCGAGTACGCGGCCGTCATCGAGATCGACCTCGCCGACATCCACGAGCCGATCGTCGCCTGCCCGAACGACCCGGACGACGTGAAGACGCTGTCGGACGTCGCCGGCGCCAAGATCGACGAAGTGTTCATCGGTTCGTGCATGACCAACATCGGTCACTTCCGCGCCGCGTCGAAGCTGCTCGAAGGCAAGCGCGACATTCCGGTCAAGCTGTGGGTCGCGCCGCCGACCAAGATGGACCAGAAGCAGCTGACGGAAGAAGGCCACTACGGCGTGTTCGGCACGGCCGGTGCGCGTACCGAAATGCCGGGCTGCTCGCTGTGCATGGGTAACCAGGCTCAGGTGCGCGAAGGCGCGACGGTCATGTCGACGTCGACCCGCAACTTCCCGAACCGTCTCGGCAAGAACACGAACGTGTATCTCGGCTCGGCGGAACTGGCGGCCATCTGCTCGCGCCTGGGCAAGATCCCGACCAAGGAAGAGTACATGGCCGACATGGGCGTGCTCACCGCCAATGGCGACAAGATCTACCAGTACATGAACTTCGACCAGATCGAAGACTTCAAGGAAGTGGCCGACACCGTGCAGGTGTAAGCACGTAGTCGGGCTGCGGCGGGTGGTCGACGTCGCAGCGCACTGGAAGGCGCCGCGGGCCGAAAGGCCGCGGCGCTTTTTTATGCGGCGAGAAAAGGACGCAGCGATCGATGCATAGTCGCATTCATAGGGTGTCGCCGCCCGGCTCGCGACGGATCACCAGTTCGTTGAAGCCGGTGCCCGCGTCGGGCTCGCGCGAGAAGCGATGCGCGGGCAGCAGCGCGAGCAGGATCTCGGCCGTCGTGCGCACCACACAGCCGCTCGCAACATGGCCGCCCGTCACGCGGCCGGCCGCATCGGAAATCGACATATGCAGGTGCGCGCCGTCCGGCGACACCGAGCCGGCCAGCGTCAGGATTTCGAGGTCGCCGCGCAGCTCGGTCGGCTGATCGACGCCGGCGAAGCGCAACTGCGCGACGCTCAGGCTGCCGATGCCCTGGATCACGAAGGCCGCACGCGCTTCATGCTGGTGTAGCGCTGCCTCGATGGCGCCGCGCAGATCGTCGCCGGGGGAAAGACGCAAAGGATGGGCTTGCATGGTCGAGAACCTGTGGGTCGATCGCGGTATCGACCCAGCGTACGTTCGTCCCGTGAATCCGGCAAGTCATCCGCGCTCGATAATCCCGCGCGTCGGTGTCTTCCCGGCGTCGTTTCATCCGATGTCGTTCGACCCCGGGCCAACCGCGCATACGGGCCCCTGCCGCATGGTTTCGCACCGGCCGCAGCGCATCGGTCTTGTTTTCCGTGTGAAACACACACGCGTCCGTCTGAGAACCGCCCCTAACGTATGCAAGAATCAGTTCCTCGAGGAAATCCCTGCTTTATCGCCCCCCCCTTCACCGAACGCCCCGTCGAATGCCCGAATGCCCGAATACGTATGAGCGGTTCCACACCCCGAGCGACGACATTGCCGCGCGGGAAGTCGCGGCGATGAGCGACGAGGAGCGTGCGCGCGCCAGGTCGGCGGGGACCGTGCATGTCCGAAGCTGGCTCGCCATTCTGATGCTGCCGGTCGTAGTCGGGCCTGTGATCCCTGTGCTCGCGTATTTGCTGGGTATGCTGGCTTACCACGGAACGGTCGATCCGACCTTCGACATGGATCGTGCGGTGGACGGAACAGCCGTCACCATCATATGGGTCACGGCGCTCTTCATCGCGGCGTGGATCGGCCTGAACTGGTGCGTCGCGACGTACGGCACCCGACAGCGGTACTGGCGCGAAATGCCGTCCAACGGACATGTCGAATTGGAGCGCCATACGCTATGCTCGGCAATCGTCGTGTGGTCGGACGACTACGATCCGGAACCCCTCTACGTCGACGAATGGATCGACGGCAAGCTCAAATCCAGCAGGACCCGACTCAGGCAGTGGATCCTGGCCCGAACGTCCGTCGGTCATTGGCTGGTGCTGGATCATCGAATTGCGGCAGACAATTGGTACGCGCCGCCAACGTTCCCGTCGGAGACGAAACGATTGATCCCGCGGCGAGAATTGGCAATCGCATTTGCGCCACGCACCCATGTCCGCATCGGATTGAGATGGAGTGGACCGGCGGCGCCATTGGCCGTGACATCCTATCTGCTGGCTCGCGCCGAATGTGAGCGTCTGTCTGCGGCGGCTCACCACCATGCTTTTTTTCCGCCGGACCAATATGGCGTCGTCGACCCCGCCGATGCAGACTGGGTCGGGGAACTCGCCGCCAAGGCACTGGAGCGCGAAGTGCCTGTCGACGTGCCGGCCGGGCGAGCGTTGACGTAATCGTCGCGGGTCGTTTCAACGACGACTGCGGCCGCCACCGCGCGCAGGCGCCCGGCGAACAGTCCGATAAATACGTCAATTGGCGGCGACGGCATAATGACGGGGTTCGACTCAAGGTCTTGTGCATGGTCTTCCGCGACGCAAGCCGCCCCAACCCGAATTCCTTTCGATGACACCGATTCCGAACCGACGATCCCGCCTGCGCGGCGGCCTGCTTGGTCTGCTGATTGGCGACGCGCTCGGCGTGCCGTACGAATTCCACGACGCCGCTTCGATTCCGCCCCCTGCCGCGATCGACATGACCCCGCCGCCGGGCTTCGCCCGCGCGCACGACGGCGTACCGCCCGGCACCTGGAGCGACGACGGTGCGCAGGCGCTCGCGCTGCTCGACGCACTGCTGCGCGAGCGCGACCTGGATCTCGATACGTTCGCCGGCAACCTGCTGGACTGGTTTCATCGCGGCGCATTCACACCGGACGGCCGCGTATTCGACGTCGGCCTGCAGACGCAACGCGCATTCCATGCGCTGGCGGCCGGCGCCGCGCCCGCATCGGCCGGGCCCCGCGACGAGCGCGACAACGGCAACGGCTCGCTGATGCGCTGCTTCCCCGTCGTGATGGTCGCCGCGTCCTATGACGACGCAATCCGGCTCGCGCACAAGCAGAGCGTCGTCACGCATGGGCACGTGCGTTCGCAGCTTTGCTGCGCGCTCTATTGCCTGACGGCGCTGGGGATCGTCGATGGCCAGCCCGCGCCCGATGCGGTGCGCGCAGCCGAGGACGAACTGCTCGCGCGCTACGAAGGCACGGCCGACGAAATCGAACTGAAGATCGTGCTCGACGGCCGCCTCGACGCGCCGCAAGGATCGGGTTACGTGGTAGACAGCTTCTGGTCGTCGATCCATTGCCTGTTGTCGACGCGCAGCTACGAGGACTGCGTGAAGCGCGCGATCGCGCTCGGCAACGACACGGATACGACGGCAGCCATCGCCGGCGGCCTCGCCGGCGTGCTGTACGGCGAACGGGCGTTGCCCGACCGATGGGTCGCGACGCTGCGCGGGAAAGACAAGGTCGAGGGCTGGCTCGCACAGTTGTGAATACAACCTCATCGGCCGGCCGTCGATTCGAACCTGGCGGGCCGAGCCCGATTGCGCCATGCAATTGCATCAACGCATGCGCGATCGTCTCCGCCGCGAAATAGACCGCCGCCGCAGCATCAGCCGCGATCGCTCGCCAGCAACCCGTACAGCGCGCTGTCCGACACTTCGTCACCGACGATCCAGCGTTCGCGCAGCAACCCTTCCCGCGCGAAGCCGAGCCGTTCGAGCAGCCGCGCCGACGCGACGTTGCGCGGATCGATATCGGCTTCGATCCGGTTCAGCCGCAGCGTGCCGAACGCGTGATCGATCACGGCCGACGCCGCCTCGCGCATGTAGCCGCCGCGCCAGTACCGGCGCCGCAGGCTGAAGCCGATCTCCGCACGCCGGCATTGCTCGTTCGCATGGAACAGCACGCATTCGCCGAGTGCTTCGCCGGTTTCCCGCAGTTCGAGCACGCAGATCAGGTTCTGCCCGCTCGCGGACGTGTTCAGGTTGCGCGTGACGCGCTCGACGGCCTGTTCGATGTGCGTCATCGGCGAGAACGAGAAATAGCGCATCGCTTCCGCATCCGACCAGATCTCGAAGAAGGCGTGCGCGTCGGCTTCGCGCAGCGGCCGCAGGACGAGGCGGGATGTTTCCAGCGTGACGGGTTCGAACAGGGGCATGACGACACTCGATCGAAAAACGGGAGCGTGAATTAGAACACGCAAGCCTCGAGTCGGCCATGCCAACGTCGCCGCGAAAAACAAAAAGCCCGGGCATCGCCCGGGCCTGCGCACGTCATCTGTTACCGCCGGCCGCGCTTACGCTTCGAGCGCTTCGAGCACCTTCCCCTTCGTCTCGATCCCGACGAAGTGCACGGTCACCGCCGCGATCAGCGGCACGATGCCGATCAGGTAGAACGCCGGCGCGAGATTCCCGCCGATGATCGCGTGCGGCACCACCATCGGCGCGACGAACGACGCGATCTTCAGCCACGCGCTGCCGAGCCCGCAGCCCGACGCGCGGATGCTCGTCGGATACTGCTCCGGCGTATAGACGTACGCGGTGATGAACCCCGACGCCATCAACCCGAGCGACAGCGAGCAGAAGATCGAGACGACATACACCGACGACGCGTGACAGACACCCGCGAACGCCAGCGACAGCGCGCACAGCACGAACGACCACACGATCACCGGCTTGCGGCCGAGCTTGTCGACGAGCAGCGCCGACGCCAGCGACCCGAGCACGCCCATCACCGAGCCGATCACCGCGAGGTTCAGCGCGAGCTGCAGCGGCGCGTGATAGAAGTTCTTGTAGATCGTCGGCAGCCACGTCGACAGCCCGTACTGGATGAACCCGCAGGTCGCCCACAACGTCGCCACCGCGAGCGTGCGCTTGCGATACGCGGCGCTGAACAGGTCGCTCATCCGGCGCTTCGGGTGCTGGCGCACCATCTCGTCGAACGCGGCCACCTGCGTGACGGGCGGCAGTTCGCCGCGCACCGACGCTTCGAACGCGCTCGTCGCCCGCCCGGCTTCCGCGAGCCGCCCGCGCGACGCGAGCCAGCGCGGCGATTCCGGCACGAGGCGCGTCAGCACGAGCGACAGGATCAGCGGCAGCCCGCCGACGAAGTACATGATCTCCCAGCCGAAGCGCGGCACGAGCCACGCGCCGAGTGCCATCGACACGAGCAGGCCGATCGGGAACACGATCTCGTACAGCAGCACGAAGCGGCCGCGGCCATGTGCGCGCGTGATCTCGTTGATGTACGTCGCGGCGACCGGCAGCTCGCCGCCCAGCCCCAGGCCCTGCAGGATCCGCAGCACCACGAAGATCTCGAACGTCGGCGCGAAGCCGCACGCGATGCTCGTGATGCCGATCACGGCCGAGCTCCACGCGATCGCCTTCACGCGGCCGTGCTTCTCCGCCAGCGCGGGAAACAGGAACGCACCGATCAGCTGGCCGATCGCGCCGGACGCGATCAGCAGGCCGATCTGGGTCGGCGACAGCCCCCATTTGTGAATCAGCAGCGGCAGCGTGGCCGCGATCGTGATCACGTCGAAGCCGTCGAAGAACGTCGCAGTGCCGATCAGCACGCGGGCGCGGATCTGCATTGCGTTGGCCGGAAGCCGCTCGAGCCGCGCGATGATCGCGCCGGGCGTGGAGGCGGCAGCTTCCATCGTGGCGCGACCGGCCACGACATTGTCGAAAGTGCTCATGCGGGGGATCTCCTGGGTTTCGTCGCCCGGTCAGGCCAGTGTCTTGCTCGTGTCTGCCAGCGCTTCCGTATCCACTGCCCGGCCCTGGTTCATCCACTTGCGCGCGAGCTTCAGCTCACGCGCGTTGTTCACGGCGACGACACCTCTCACATGCCCTTCGCCCACGAAAAACAGCGTCGCGCGGCGCGCGGCAAGCTCGCCGCGCACGACGAGCTGCGCATCGGCCGGCAGATCGCCGAGGATCTGCAGGTTCACGTCGTACTGATCCGACCAGAACCACGGAATCTCCGCGTACGGTGCGCGCACGCCCAGCACGGCCTTCGCGGCCGCGATCGCCTGGTTCTGCGCATTGGCCCACGATTCGAGCCGCACGCGCCGCTTCAGCCAGCCGTTGTGATGGTTCGCGACGTCGCCGCACGCGAAGATCGCCGGGTCGCTCGTCGCGCCGAATTCGTCGACGACGATGCCGTCGTCGATCGCCAGCCCCGCGTCGCTCGCGAGCGATGCGTTCAGCGCAAGGCCGATGCCGGCCACCGCGAAATCGGCGTCGATCGTCGTGCCGTCGGCGAGCGTCGCGCGTACCTTCGACGCATCGTCCCGCTGTGCGTCGAGCGACGCGAGCGCCGCGCCGAGCCGTACGTCGACGCCGTTCGCGCGATGCAGGTCGAGCAGGAAATCCGACACGATCTGCGGCACCGAGCGGCCGCACAGCCGCGGCGCGCCTTCGACCACGACCGCCTCGACGCCGAGCTTGCGCGCGGTCGCCGCGACTTCGAGGCCGATCCAGCCGCCGCCGATCACGAGCACGCGCCGGCTCGCGCGCAGCTTCTCGCCGAGTGCGGCCGCTTCGTCGAGCGTGCGCAGGTAATGCAGGTTCGGCGTCTTCACGAGCGCGTCCGGCAGGCGGCGCGACGTGCCGCCGGTCGCGATCACGAGGCGGTCGTATTCGATCTCGCGGCCGCTTTCGGTACGCACCACGCGGCGCCCACGGTCGATCGACGCGGCGCGTTCCGGCTGCCACGCCTCGACGTTCAGCGCGTCGAATTCGTCGGGACGCACGACGCGCACGGTTTCGATATCGGCGTCGCCGGCCAGCACGGCCTTCGACAGCGGCGGCCGCTCGTACGGCAGATGCGGCTCGTCGGCAATCATCACGAGACGGCCCGCAAAACCTTCCGCGCGCAGCGTCTTCAGCACCCAGCCGGCGGCCTGGCCGCCGCCGATCACGACGACCGTGCCCGGCGCGGCGTGCGCCTGTCCGTTCTCTTCGCTCACGATTTGCGCTCCGTCATGAACTTGCCTTCCGGCGCCTTCGCGTGCTTCTGCCGGCGCGTGTTGCCGTCGAGGCCGCCGTCGACGGCCCATTCGGCGAACACGGTCGGGCCCGGTTCGAATTCACGCGGCTGCCACTCGGGCGTCAGCATGTCTTCGTCCGCGTAGTACTCGATCAGGCCGCCGGCCGGGTTCTGGAAGTACCAGAAGTACGCGGACGACACCGGATGACGACCCGGGCCGAGTTGCGTTTCCCAGCCGCAGCGGTCGATGTGCAGGCCGCCGCCGAACACTTCGTGGATGTCGCGCACGGTGAACGCGACGTGGTTCAGGCCACGTTTGCCGTTCGGCAGCGCGAGCAGGAACAGGTCGTGGTGGCCGCCGTGCGGCGCGCAGCGCATGAACGCGCCGCGGCCCGGGTAGCGGTCCGACGTCTCGAAGCCCAGCAGCTCGTGATAGAACTTTTCCTGCGCGTCGAGGCAGTTCGTGAAGAACACGACATGCCCGACCTCGACCGGCTCCGCACGCGCGTAGATCGGGCTCGGCTGGTCGACGCGCAGCGTCCGGCCCCACACGTTCGACGGCGAACCCGTGATGTCGAGTGGGCGCTTGCGCGTGACTTCGATGCGGATCGCCATCCCGTTCGGGTCGGTGCAACCGAACGCATCCTTCCGCGCATAAAAGCCGGGCTGGCCTGCAAACTTCCCGCGCAGCGCGTCGAGTTCCTGCTGCGTCGCGACGCCCCACGTGACTTCACGCAGCGTCGGGCCTGCTTCGAACGCGGGCGGCAGCGCCGGGTCGTCGGCCTTGACGACCAGCACGGTGCAGCCGTTCAGCGTCTCGAAGCGCGCCTGCGTGTCGTCGTGCTCGACTTCCTTCAGCCCCCAGTCGGCGAAAAAGCGCCGGCAGGTGGCGAGATCGTCGACCCCGTACGTGATCTGCTCGATTCCCAGAATGCTCATTGCGTTTTTCCCCTTCGCTCAGTTCGCCCACGGCAGCGGCGCGTCGTTCAAGCCCCAGTAGAGGCTCTTCTGCTGCATGTACTCGCGGATGCCGAGACGCCCCTTCTCGCGGCCCATCCCGCTCTCCTTCCAGCCCGAGAACGGCGTGGAGATCGAGAACAGCTTGTACGTGTTGATCCAGACGGTGCCCGTCTCCAGCGCGCGCGCGATACGCCACGCGCGCTTGTAGTCGCGCGTCCAGATGCCGGCTGCCAGGCCGAACACGCTGTCGTTCGCCTGCGCGATCAGCGACGCCTCGTCGTCGAACGGCATCGCGACGAGCACCGGGCCGAAGATTTCCTCCTGGCAGATGCGCGCGCTGTTCGGCAGGCCTTCAAGAATCGTCGGCTGATAGAAGAAGCCGTTCTCGCGACCGTCGCCCGACGGCCGCTCGCCGCCGCACAGCAGGCGGCCGCCTTCCTCGAGGCCGAGCGCCACGTAGCGCTCCACCGACTCGCGATGCTTCGCGGTGATCAGCGGCCCCATCTGCGTGTCGGCGCGCGTCGGGTCGCCCACGCGCAGCTTGCGTGCGCCCGCGACCAGGCGCTGCATGAATTCGTCGTACACCGCGCGCTGCACGAACAGCCGCGAACCCGCGATGCACGCTTCGCCCGACGAGCTGAAGATGCCGTACAGCACGCCGTTCACTGCATGATCGAGATCGGCGTCGTCGCACACGATCGTCGGCGACTTGCCGCCGAGTTCGAGCGACACCGGCATCAGCTTTTCCGCCGCGATGCGCGCGATGCCGCGCCCCACTTCCGTGCCGCCCGTGAACGACACCTTCTTCACGAGCGGATGGCGCACGAGCACGTCGCCGATCACCGAGCCCTTGCCCGGCAGCACGCTCAGCACGCCCTTCGGCACGCCGGCTTCCTCGCAGATGCGGGCCAGCGCGAGCGACACGAGCGGCGTGACCTCGGCCGGCTTGAGCACCACCGCGTTGCCGCCGGCGAGCCCCGGCGCGAGCTTCTGCGCATCGGACGCGATCGGCGAATTCCACGGCGTGATCGCCGCGATCACGCCGATCGGCTCGTGCACGCTCATCGTCAGGTAGTCGCCGCGCGACGGCGTCAGTTCCTCGTCGAGCGTTTCGAGGCACGCCGCGAAATAGCGGAACGTGTTCGCCGCGCTCGCCACCAGCACGCGCGTCTCGCCGATCGGCTTGCCGTTGTCGCGACGCTGCAGGTTCGCAAGCGCCTCGTGGCGCTGCATGATCAGGTCGGCGATGCGGTACAGCACCTGCGCGCGCAGGTGCGGCTTCAGCCCGGCCCAGTCGGCGCGGCGCCAGGCGGCGTCGGCGGCCACGACGGCTTCGGCCGCGTCTTCCGCGTTCGCCGTCGACACCTCCATGTTCAGCGACTGGTCGGCCGGATAGATGCTCGCGTAAGGCGCGCCACGGCCGCGCCGCCACTCGCCGCCGATCAGGATGTTGCCGTCGGGCACGAGGCTCGTATCGAAAGGAGTCATGTCACAAGTCCCACAAATCTGTCTCTGCACGTCCGCCCTCGCGGTGGCGCGGGCGGACATTCAATGGCCCGGTCAGATCACGCAGCGGGCCGCGCGGTTGCGCAGCGCGCGGATCGCGCTGTACGCCGTCAGCGCGGACGTCTTCGGGTTGTCGGGCAGCGGCTTGCCGCTCATTTCCAGCGACATCTCGCCGAATGCGCCGCGCGCGGTGATGCGGTGCACGTTGCGCTCGACCGCCGGATCGGCGATCAGGCGCACGTGCGTCGCGTCGAGGCCGAGGCCTGCGAGCGCCACGGTGGCCGCGACGTTCGCGTTCTTCGGATACAGGCGCGCGGCGTCGCGCGCGGTGCCTTCGAAGATCACCTTCGCCTCGCTCATCGCGCGCAGGTCGCACATCTCCTCGGCGGGCGTGCCGAGCCAGCCGAGCGGCGGCTTGCGGCCCACGTACAGCACTTCGTCGAGGCCGCCCTGCTTCGCGGAGGCCAGCGCGTCGATGCCGCCGATCGCGCCGGACAGCAGCGTGACCGTCGCGTCGCCTTCGTCGGCCGCCTGCGCGAGCACGTCGAGCAGCGCGAGGTCGGACAGCGCGCCGATCGACGCGACCGCGCAGTCGGTGCCGGCCTTCAGCAGCGGCACGACGTGATCGACGAGCGCGCTGTGGCCCGCGCATTCGAGCGCGAACTCGGGGCGGCGGGCCAGTGCGTCGACCGACGACACGACCTCCACCGCGCCGCCCAGCACGCCCTGCACCGCCGCGCGCTGGTGTTCCGGCACGATCACGTGCGCGACGCGCAGCGACGCATCGTGCTCGACCGCGTGGTAGACGGCCGCGCCGATCGCACCGAAGCCGATCATCGCGACATCGACGGGGGCGTGGGCCCGCTTTTGCCCGTTAAGCATACTGGCGCTCCGTCGGCGCTTCTTTCTTCACCGGGGGGCCCGCGAACTGCGATGCGAACGAGCCGACCGACAGCATGTCGACCTCGACCATCACCGGCCCTTCCTTGGCCATCCCTTCGCGCACGATCGCCTCGGCGTCGTCGAGCGACGTGATCCGGTAATGCGTGAGGCCGAAGCTCGCGCAGAACTGCGCGAAATCGGGCTGGTGCAGCTGCACGAAGCAGCGGCGGCCGCCGTAGTGCACGTCCTGGATGTTGCGGATCACGCCGTAGCACTGGTCGTTCATCAGCACGATCATCACGTTCGCGTTTTCCTGCACGGCCGTCACGAGCTCCCCGACGTTGACCATCAGGCCGCCGTCGCCGACCAGGCAGACCGTCTTCGCCGCCGCGCCCGCGAGCGCCGCGCCGATGCCCATCTGGATGCCCTGGCCGATGCCGCCGCCGAGTGCATGCACGCCCGAGCGCGGTTCGAAGATCTTCAGCAGGCGGTTGCCCCACGTGCTGTTCGAGATCGTCACGTCGCGCACCCAGTTGTAGTCGCGGCCGACCGCACCCTGCAGCGTGTCGACCAGCTTCTTGTACGGCCCGAGGCCCTTCGACACGTCGGCCACCGCCTGCTCGCGGGCCGCCGCGAGATCGGCCGCGAACTGCGGATCGACCGACAGGCGGCCTTCGAGCCGGTCGGCCAGCTCGGCCAGCACGCGCTTCGAATCGCCATGCACGAACAGCTCGTTGCGATAGCCGCGGTTGTCGGCGAGTGCGTCGGCATCGATGCGGAACAGCGGCTGCGGCAGCGCGAGCTTGTACTTCAGCGTTTCGTTGCCGCGCAGGCGCGAACCGACGACGACGAGCGCATCGCAGGTCTTGTAGAACGCTTCGACGGACGCGTGCACGTTGAACGCACCGAGCGTCGCCGGGTGATCCTCCGGCAGCACGCCACGGCCCTGCACGCTCGTCACGACGCCGAAGCCGAGCTTCACGAGGCGCTCGACTTCCGCGCGTGCATGGCGCGCGCCGCCGCCGAGCCACAGCAGCGGACGGCGCTTCGCCGCGAGGGCATCGGCGAGCTTGGCGACGCGTGCGGAATCGTGCTCGCGCACCGTGACGTGCGCCGGTGCGAGGTCTTCCGGCCATTCGATTTCAGCAGCCTGGATGTCGATCGGAATCTCGACCGACACCGGGCCCGTCGGCGCCGTCTGCGCGATGCGCACGGCTTCGCGGATCGTCGGCAGCACGGTTTCGACGGTGCGCACGCGGAAGGCGGCCTTCGAGATCGAGTCCAGCATCGACAGTTGATCCGGCGCTTCGTGGATATACGCGAGATCCTGGTCGAGATACGGCGTCTCGATCTGCCCCGTGACGTGCAGCAGCGCGGTGCCTGCCGTCAGCGCCTCGACCATCGCGCCCGCCGCGTTGCCTGCCGCCGTCCCCGTGCTCGTGAACGCGACGCCGAGGCCGCCCGACACGCGGGCCAGGCCGTCGGCCATGTTCAATGCGCCGGCTTCGCCGCGTGCGCCGACGTACCGGATGTTGCCGCGCGAGTTGATCGCGTCGAGGATCGGCATGTTGTGGATCGAGATGACACCGAATGCGGTCTTCACGCCGCACTGCTCGAGAAAGGCGGCAATCAGCTCGCCAACCGTGGTTTTTTCAGACATGGCGTGCAAAGCCTCCAGAAACGTCGATATGGCTGCCCGTCGTGTAGGACGACAGATGCGTTGCGAGATAAAAAAGTGCCCAGGCTGCCTCGTCGGGCTTGCCGAAGCGGTTCAGCGGAATGTGCTTCGTGCGGGCGATCGCGCCCGTCCAGTCCTCCCAGCTTTCGCCGGCCTGCGCCTGCGCTTCGTAACGGCGGCGCCACTGGCCCGACTCGACGATGCCGATCAGGATCGAGTTCACGCGGATGCGCTGCGGCGCGAGTTCGTTCGCGAGCGACTTCACGAGGCTCAGCACGCCCGCGCGCGCCGACGACGTCGCGACCATGTGCGGCTCCGGCTGCAGCGCGAGCAGCGAGTTCACGCAGGTGATCGTCGGCGCCTGCGCATCGCGCAGCAGCGGCAGGAACGCGCGCGTCGGGCGGATGATGCTGAAATACTTCAGTTCGAGCTCGTCGCGCCACGCGTCGTCGGTCGTGTCCGCGAAGGTCGACACGCGACCCTGGCCGGCGTTGTTGACCAGCATGTCGGCGCGGCCGAAGCGTGCGGACACCGCTTGCGCGAACGCGGCGACGTCATGCTCGTCGAGCACGTTGCAGCGCGCGGCGAGCAGTTGAGCGCCCGGGTATTTTTCGTCGAGCATCGCCTCGGCGCGCGCCAGGCGCTCGCCGTCGCGGCCGCAAATCGCGACCGATGCGCCTGCCTGCAGGAACCGTTCGGCGGTCGCGAGGCCGATGCCGGACGAACCGCCCGTCACCACCGCCACCTGCCCGGTCAGATCGATCTGGATCATCGGAGTCCTAATGCTTTCATAAACGTGTGCTCGTCATCCGAGCGGTAATTGAGCCGCCGCGACAGTTCCGCCGCCGCGCGCTGCACCTTGTCGATCAGCCCGTCCGCGATCAGCGCCGCGTCGATTTCCGGACGCGGCACCGTCACCGTGATGCACGCGACGATCTTCTGCGTCTCGTTGCGCACCGGCGCCGTGACCACCGAGATGCCGCGCTCGAACGACGAATTGCTGACGCCGTAGCCGCGCAGCGCATCCTCGCGGATCACTTCGTACAGCGCGTCGACCGTTTCCGGTGTCGCGTTCGTCATCCGGTTCAGCGTGCCTTCCGGATACAGCGAGCGCAGCTCCTTCAGCGACAGGTCGCCCATCAGCACGTGGCCGTGCGTCGTCGCATGCGCGGGCAAGCGCGTGCCGACGTTCACGCGGATCGAGCTGAACACCGGCGACTGGCTCTGCGCCTTCGCGACGAACACCACGTCGCGGCCATCACGGATCACGATGTGCGTCGTGAAGCCGGTGGCGTCGCGCAGGCTCTCGATCACGGGCAGGCCGAGATCGGTCAGCTCCAGCGAGCTCAGGTATTCGAAGCCGAGCCGCAGCACGGCGATGCCGAGCTTGTAGTTGCGATCCTTGTCCGCACGCTCGAGAAAGCCGAGCGATTCGAGCGTCTGCAGCAGGCGGAACACCGTCGTGCGCGGAATGCCGAGCCGCTTCGACAGCTCCGGCGCACCGAGCACGGGCTCGCGCGGCGAGAATTCGGCGAGGATTCGCAGCCCGCGTTCGAGGCCGGGCACCACGTAGCTGGCTTCGGCCTTGTCGTTTTCGGGTTCGGGTCGTTGCAGCGGTTCGTTCATGCCAGCCCCCGCTGTTGGTCGCACTGACGGCAGAACGAGTCGATCAGCGCGGAATAGACGGCCGGCGCCTCGACATAACCGGCATGACCGGCTTGCGGAACCACCTGGAGCCCGACGTGCGCGGCCGCGGCGATCCGCTCGCACGCGGCGGGCGGCGTGATCGCGTCGTTCGCGCCGACGGCCACGGCCGTGCGGCCACGAAAGCCGGCGAGATCGGCCGCGAGATCGGCGTTCGCGAGCAGATGCGTGGCCTGCGCGTAGCCGGCCGGCACGATACGCGCCATGTTCCAGCGCACCCACGCACGTGCCTCCTCGTTCGCGAAACCGGACAGCATGTTGCCGCTGCGCTGCTCGGCGAGCCCGGCCGGGCCGAGTTCGGCGAGCATCGCGAGCCGCGCGTCGCGGCGCGATTCGCGCGTTTCGGCCGGTGCGCTGCCGTAGCCGCCCGCGGGCGACACCAGCAGCAGGCCGGCGATCCGCGCGGGCATCACGCGGGCGAGACCGCCCGCGACGATCGCGCCGAGCGAATGGCCGACCAGCACACAGCGTTCGATGCCGAGTGCCTCGAGCCACGCGTTCAGCGATGCCGCGTAATCGGCGGCGGCCGGCGACGCGCCGTGCACGGGCGTCGACACGCCGTAACCGGGCGCGTCCCACGCGAGCACGCGCCGCGATGCGCCGAGCGTGTCGAGCTGGCGGACCCACGATGCGGCGCCCGAGCCGATGCCGTGCAGCAGCACGACGGGCAGCGCACGGCCCGCATGCTGCGCGCCGGCCTCACGGTAACCGATCGTGCCCGCCGCGCCGGCCGCGCAACGCTGCTCGGGAAACTGCCCGAGCAGCGCGACGAACGCCGCGGTGCGGTCGCGCTCGCGTTTGTCGATGACACTCATTGCTTCACCCGTCCCGTCTCAGCGCTTGATCTTCGCGAGCGGCGAATCGGGCGGATACGTCGGCGTGACCGGCTTCGGCGAACCGAGCATCACGCACATCAGCGCATCTTCCTCGCCGATGTTGATTTCCGTGCGATACACGCCCGGCGGCACCGAGATCAGGTCGCGCTCGCCGAGGATCGCTTCCCACGTCTCGCCGTCGCGCTCGCAGATCACCTTCATCTTGCCGCGCAGCACGAAGAAGATTTCCTCGACGTCGATATGGATGTGGCTCGGGCCGATGTTGCCGGCCGGGATGACCATCGTCGAGAACGTGAAGTTGCCGGCCGGCACCGTGTTGACGTCCTTCGCGACGCCCGTGCCGCCCGTGCCGACGTAGCGCATCTGCGCACGGCGGTACTTCGGGTCGTAGTCGGCCTGGAACTTCAGTGCGTCCCAGTCGTAGCGCCGCGTCGCGTAGCGAGCAACGCGCCCTTCCATCCAGTCGTTGAAGCTTGCGCCTTCCGGCTGGTCCCACGACTTGCGTTCGAGATCGGCGTCCGCCATCGTCCTCTCCTTCATCAGAGTGAAAACTTCAATTCAATTCATCACGAAGCCGCCGTTTACCGGCAGCAATTGACCCGTCACGAAGCGCGCGCCGTCCGACAGCAGGAACAGCACGGGGCCCGTCACGTCGTCGGGCACCTGCGCGCGCGTCAGCGCACGGCCCTGCATGTAGAACGCGTGGCGCTCGGCCGGCACGTAGGCGGTCGCCTCGACTTCCGTCAGCCCCGGCGCGATCGCATTGACCGTCACGCCGTGCGCGCCGAACTCGCGTGCCTGCGCATGCGTCATCGCGATCACCGCGCCCTTGCTCGCGACGTACGCGAGCAGCTTCGGCGCACCCCACAACGCGGTGTCCGATGCGAGGTTCACGATCGCGCCGCGCCCCGACTGCGCGAGGTGCGGCAACGCCGCATTGCTGACGAGCCACACGCCGCGCACGTTCACGTTCATCACGGCGTCCCAGGTCGACACGTCGAGCTCCGTCGACAATTTGCCGCCCGAGTTCGTGATCGCCGCGTTGTTGATCAGCGCGTCGATGCCGCCGAGCGCCGCCGCGCCCTGCGCGACGAATGCATCGACGCTCGCCGGATCGGCCAGGTCGAGCGTGAAGAAAAACGCGGTATGGCCGGCTTGCGTGAGCTGCGCGGCCAGCGCGCGGCCTTCTTCGGCGAGCACGTCGCCGAACGCGACCTGCGCACCCGCCGCGACCAGCGCCTTCACGAACGCCGCGCCCAGCCCGCGCGCGCCGCCCGTGACGAGCACGCGGCGCCCCGGCAGCGACACGACCGGAGCGCGCTCAGCCATGCGAGGGCTCCGCCGCGGCCTGCGCCGCACGATGCGCGTCGAGCGCGGAAAGATGCTCCTGCGCACGCTGGCGCAGCATCCGGCGCACGCGCGTGATGCCGACGTCGTGCTGGTACAGGTATTCGTGATCGCGCGCGTGCGGCGCGAGGCTTTCGAGGACGTAGCGGTCCTGCTCGAGCACGTCCCAGTGCAGGCCCTCGAGGCGGTTGCGGTACATGAATCGCCACACGTCGCGCTGCCAGCCGCTGACCTTGCGCGTGCGCCAGAAATAGACCTGGCAGTTGTCGCCGTCGACCGGCGTCGCGAAGCCGATGATCCCGAAGTTGCCGCCGGGGCCGAACTTCTGCTTGTACGGAATCGCGAGGCGCATCCACAGGCAGCCGGTTTCGCCGAGCTCGACCCAGTCGAAATTCACGTCGCGCTGGCCGATCTTCTCGAACATCAGGCCCGTTTCCGTCTTGCGCACGCGCATGTCGGCCTGCTTGTCGCCTTCGGCCATCGAATGCGACGTCGCGTGCAGGTACGCGCCGTGCATCGGGTCCATCACGTTGTCGATCGCATACTGGTAATTGCACTTCCAGTTCGACACGCACAGGAAGTGGCCGTACTCGTCGGCGACCAGTTCCTCGGGCAGGTTCAGCGGCGCCGGCTCGCCGTGCGCTTCATCGCCGAACCACAGGAAGATCGCGCCGGCCTTCTCCTCGACCGGATACGACTTCACGCACTTCGTGCCTTCGAGCGGACAGTTCGACACGGCCGGCACGCGGTTGACCGTGCCGCCGCCGTCGACTTCGATGCCGTGATACCAGCACGCGATGTTGCCGCCGAGGTTCCAGCCGAGCGACAGGCGTGCGCCGCGGTGCGGGCAGCGATCTTCGAGTGCGTGAACCTTGCCCTCGTGATCGCGCCACAGCACGATCTGCTCGGACAGGCGCGTGAGGCCGACGGGTGCGTTCGACACCTGCCAGCTCGGCGCGACGGGATACCAGTAGTTCTTGATGCCGCGGTCGAGATAGTCACGGACCGGGTCGTGTTGGACTGCGTGTTGTACGGGGGACGTCATCAGTGTGCTCCGGATGCGGTTGTCGGGTCGGCGCTCAGGCGCTCACGCGCGCGGCGCGGTCGCTGCGCTCATTCCGCCAGCGAGGCCATTTCGGCGCGGAAACGCTCAGGTGTCCAAACCGTGCCGTCCGGCGCGCGAAAGCCGATGCGGTTCAGGCCCGCGACGACATCGTCCAGCTCGGTCGCGCCGGCTTCGAACACGCGCTCGAGCGCATCGCCGAGGTCGTTTTCGTACTGGGTCGGGGCGGCCTTGCGGTTCTGCCAGACCTGGTTCTCGACCTGGCCGGGGATCTCGATCTGCCCCTTGCCCGCGACGTTGTTCGGCTGCGGCGCCACCCACGGCTTCAGGAAGGGATTGAAGTTGACGGTCGCTTCTTTCATCGGTTACTCCACCTTGATCTGGATTTCCTCGCCGGCAAGGCGCACCGCGTACTGCTTCAGCGCGCGCCCGCCCGGACCCTTCAGGCATTCGCCCGTCCTGATGTCGAACACGGCCTCGTGCAGCGGGCATTCGACCGTGCCTTCGTCGACGAACCCCTGCGTCAGCAGCGCGTACGCATGTGGGCACACGTTCTCGAGCGCATACACGTCGTCACCGACGCGGTAGATCCCGATTTCGACGCCGTCGGTCCGCTTGAACTCGATCGGCGTGTCTTCCGACAGCGCGCCGGCGTGCCCGGCGCAAACCCATTGTTCAGACATCTCACACCCTTCCTTCTGATCGACTCTCGGTTTGTTCCGATTTGTTCCATACCCGGAACAGCAGTTTATGGATGGTGATTATAGGAGCGACTTTTCACGAGTAAAACAAAAAGCTGCACGCCCTAGGGAAAACACCGACCATCGGGTCGGCAGTCACTTCCGTTTGCCTTGCCAAATGTAATTTTTTGTTGTGTAGCGGGCATTTACGGCCTTTTTTCGGGCGTCGCGCACCGAAACCGGGCACCGGCACGAATTCCATCCGTCCCGAAAAAATTATTTTTGATACGGCGCTCGACGCCCCTATACTCCATTCCATCAGAGGCACGTTGTTCCTTATATGGAACATAAAAAATGCCCGCTCGATGGCGAAGACGCGCAACGGCAGGCCGTTCCCGCGCAGGCCGCCACGGCACGTTTTCATCAGGTTGGAGATTCAGGAGATCAAATGGTCAAGCATGCGGTAGCAGCAACAGTGATCGGATTGGGCGCCGTGTCGGGCGCGTGGGCGCAGAGCAGCGTGGTGCTGTACGGCAGCATGGATGCGGGGGTCGCGTACGTGAACAACGTCGGCGGCCATGCGAAATGGGCGATGATCCAGGGCAATACGCAGCCCGACCGGTGGGGCCTGAAGGGCAAGGAAGACCTCGGCGACGGCCTGTCGGCGATCTTCCAGCTCGAAAACGGCTTCTATACGAACAACGGCCAGTTCGCGACCGCGAATACGATCTGGAACCGCGCGGCCTTCGTCGGCCTCAGCTCGGAACGCTACGGCACGCTGACGCTCGGCCGCCAGACGCCGCTGTCGTTCGACTATCTCGATCCGCTCAGCACGGCCTACCTCGCGATGAGCTGGTACGCGTTCCACCCCGGCAACATCGACGGGCTCGCCGCGACCGGCAACGTGCCGTACAACAACGCGGTCAAGTATCGTTCGCCGACCTTCGCGGGCTTCTCGGCCGCGGCGACGATGGCGCTCGGCAACACGACGAACTTCTCGACCGGCAAGTCGGTCGGCGTCGCGCTGAACTATGCGAACGGGCCGTTCAAGGCGTCAGCCGTGTACTCGAACGAGCACGACCGCTCGATCCTGATCAGCACGACCGGCATCACGTCCTTCCAGGGGCAGAACACCGCGAACGGCTACATCGCGAACAAGGTCGAGAACATCGGCGCGGGCGCGTCCTACCAGTTCGGCGACTTCCTCGTGCATGGCCTGTACACGCGCACGAAAATGCAGTCGAACGGCTATTCGGACACGTTCCAGAGCTACGACGCGGGCGTGAACTATCGCAGCAGCGCGTTCAACACGATCGCGGGCGGCGCGGCAACCACGACGCTGGCCGGCCGCCGCTGGACGCAGGTCGAACTCGGCGACATCTATTCGCTGTCGAAGCGCACGCAGCTTTATGCGAACGTGCTGTACGAGCACGGTTCGGGCGGCGCAAAGGCCGCGTTCTTCACGGCCGGCGTGTCGAGCACCGCGAACCAGGTGGTCGTGCTCACCGGGATCCACCACTCGTTCTGAACGGCGCCAGGCAGCCGGTGCCTGAAACGAAACGAGGGGCCCGCGGGCCCCTCGTTTTTTTGATTGCGGTGCCGCGTGCGGCGGCCCGCCCGACAAGTCGGCGTCAGAACATCGCGACCTTGTGGCGCGCGTGCGCGAACGTCGGGTCGCTTTCGAGCGGACGATAGTTCAGGCGCTGGGACAGGTCGACCGCCGCGCCGCACACGGCTTCGACGAGCCGTTCCTTCTCGCCGGCCTCGCCGATCTCCGAGCGCGGCACCGTCGCGGTGATCGCCGCGACGATCGAGCCCGAATGATCGCGCACGGGCGCCGTGACCGCCGAAATGCCGCTCTCGAATGCCGCCTCGCTGACCGCATAACCGAGCCGCGCGTAATGGCGCACGCGCTCGTACAGTTCGTCGACGGTGCCCGGCGTGCGCTCGGTGAACTGTTCGAGTTTCTTCTCCGGATAGAGCTGGCGCAGTGCGTCGCGCGTCAGGTCGCCCATCAACACGTGGCCGTGCACGGTCGCATGCGCGGGCAGGCGCGTGCCGACGTGCACCTTCACCGAACCGAACATCGACGCGTTGCTCTGCGCC
This sequence comes from Burkholderia sp. COPS, assembly GCF_019425585.1. NCBI lineage: Bacteria > Pseudomonadati > Pseudomonadota > Betaproteobacteria > Burkholderiales > Burkholderiaceae > Burkholderia > Burkholderia sp. COPS. Next base: position 244,135 of record NZ_WIXR01000019.1, read on the forward strand.
TTCGCGACGAACACGACGTCGCGCTGGTCGCGGATCAGCAGATGCGTCGACAGGCCCGTCGTATCGCGCAGCCGCTCGAGCACGGGCGTGCCGAGATCGGTCAGTTCGAGCGAATTCAGGTATTCGAAGCCGAGCCGCAGCACGCCGACGCCCAGCCGGAAATAACGGTCGCCGTTCACGCGCTCGAGGAAACCGAGCGCTTCGAGCGTCTGCAGCAGGCGGAACGTGGTCGTGCGCGGAATGCCGATGCGCTTCGACAACTCGGGCGCGCCGAGCACGGGCTCGCGCGCGGAGAATTCGGCGAGGATCCGCAGCCCGCGTTCGAGCCCCGGCACCAGGTAGGACGATGCGCCGCCGGACGATTCGTCGTCGCCGGGCGCCGCGGATTCAGGCGCGTCGCTCATCGTTGTCTTGGCCATGTGGACATGGACGGAAGGAAATCAATCACGAAACGGGTCATGGATCGTCGTGGGCAGGCGGCCATGCGACCCCGGCGCGCACGCGGGCTCGCACCCGCGTGAATCGCCGCGGCGCAGCATGCGCTTCCACGGCCCCACGAATAGTCATTCACGGTCGAGAGGATAGCAGCGATGGACAGCGCGGCGCCATGCGGAAATCGCCGAACGACGCGATGCCGGCCGTGGGCGCGGCGCGCGGCGGCCGGCGTGGCAGCCGAAGCCGCGCCGCCTACAGGCGCGACAGGTGTACCCGGATGTTCGCGCGGTCATACGTGAATCCGCCGGCCGCGTCCGGCTCGAGCACCCGCGCAAGGTCGACCGCGTACATCCAGCCGCTGCCGAGACGGCCCCCGTTGATCGCCCGGATCCGGCTGCCGCCGACGGCGATCGCGGCATGAAAAACGGTGCCGCCCCGCGAGAAGCCGACCGCGGTTCCGGCCGGAATGCTCGCGCGCCCGTCCCATTCGCCGCCGGTCTCGAAGTTGAAGCGGGTCCGCCAGTGCTGGCCGATCGTGTCGAGCAGCGCACCGGGCGCGATCATCGCGTCGCTGCGCAGCAGATACCGGACATAGGCCGCGGCGTCGTAACAGACGCCGCCGGACACGTACTCGTTGATGTCGGCCATGCCGAACATCAGCGCCTGCGCGTGCTTCTGCCGTTCGGCGAAACCGGATTGGGCGACATGCCCGCCTAACTGGCTCAGTTGCATGGGTGGCTCCTCGTGAAGAAGCAGGACGTCATCGTCCTGCCGACGCAATAACGTCATATGTTATTACGATATCCGGCCACGCCGGCATTCCGGCCCGGGCGTCACGGCATGCGGGCGGCCGATGCCGGCGCGGCAGCGGCCGCATCGGGATTCGGCGCGAGCCGCAGGCGCACGCGCAACGGCTGCAGCATGTCGGGCGGCGGCGGTTCCGCCAGCGGGCCGGCCGTGAGCAGTTGCCGCAGTGTCGCGTCTGCATCGGGATCGCCGAGCGACGCGAATTCGACACGCGTGACGGCGCCGTTCGGGCCGATCCACGCGCGCACGACGATCGCGGGCGGCGGCGCGGCGGCGCTCGCGTTCAGCACGCGCGCCTCGAGATAGCGGTGCAGCCGATCGGCCGCGTCGCCGTCGGCTTCGAGCCACGTCTGGAACTGCTGCCCGGCAAGCTGTCCGTAGCGCATCCATGCCTGCGGCACGTCGGTCGTCTGCGCGACGGCCGGCGCGATACCCAAAACAAGCGCCCACGCGACGACGATCGCCCGCCACCCGCCGGACACGCGCCATTCCTGCCTTCGCTTCATTCCGCCTCCCGTTTCGACGATGAGCCGTCGTGCCGCGCGACATCGCCCGCGCAGCCGCCCACCTGCCCGCCCGATCAACCGCCCACCCGCTCAACCGATCTCGATCGGCACATACAGGCGCGTGCCGCCGCGCTGGACGAGCAGCGCGACGTTGCCGCGCGCGGCATCGATCTCGGTCATCAGCGCGCCGATGTTCGCGACCGGCGTGCCGTTGACCGACAGCACGATATCGCCGGCCTGCAACCCCGCGCGCGCGGCCTGGCCGCTCGCCTGCTCGACGACGAGCGCCTGGCCGACGCCGAGCCGCTGGCGCTCCTGCTCGGTCGCCGCGCGCAACGCGAGCCCGAACCGCGCGGGCCCTTGCTCGCCGCTTGCCGGTGCCGACCCGCTGTCGAATGCGGCGACGGTCGCGATCACGTGCCTCGCCTTGCCCGCGCGCCACACCAGCAGGTCGGCTTGCCGCCCGGCCCGCATGAGCGCGACCGTGCCGAGCAGATCCGCCGATTCGGCGACCGGCTTGCCGTCGACGGCGAGCACGACGTCGCCCGGTTGCAGGCCCGCGTGCGCGGCCGGGCCATCCGGTTCGACCATGGTGATCAGCGCGCCGTCCGGGCTCGCGAGGCCGAACGAACGTGCGAGTGCCTGGCTTACCTCCTGCACGGCCACGCCGAGCCGGCCGCGCGTGACCTTGCCGGTGCGCAGCAGCTGGTCCTTCACGTCGAGCGCGATGTCGATCGGGATCGCGAACGCGAGCCCCTGGTAGCCACCCGTCTTCGAGAAAATCATCGAGTTGATCGCGATCACCCGGCCGCCGAGATCGAACAGCGGGCCGCCCGAATTGCCGGGGTTGATCGGCACGTCGGTCTGGATGAACGGAATCGCGCGCTCACCGGGCAACGAGCGCGATTTCGCGCTGACGATGCCCTGCGTGACCGTGTTCGCGAATCCATACGGCGAACCGATCGCCATCACCCAGTCGCCCACCTCGGTGCGTGCCGGGTCGCCGGTCGCGACGACCGGCAGGTCGTGCGCGTCGATGCGGATCACGGCAACGTCGGAGACGGGGTCGCTGCCGATCACGCGCCCCTTGAACTGCCGCTTGTCGGTCAGCTTCACGTCGATCGCGACGGCGTCGCCGACCACGTGCCGGTTGGTCAGGATCACGCCGTCCGCACTGACGATGAAGCCGGAGCCGAGGCTCACTTCCTCGCGGTTGCCGATCACGCGCCGCGCGAGAAACGGCGCGAGCGGATGATCGGGCGCGATGCCCGGCGGCAGCTGGATGCCCATCTGCGTGACTTCGCGCGTGACGCTGATGTTGACGACGGCCGGGCCGACGCGCCGCACCAGCGCGGCGAAGTTCGGCAGCGCAACGGCCGGCGCAGGCGACGCGGCAACCGGCTGCGCCGGCCGTTCGGCGGCCGATGCCGGTGCCGGTGTCGGTGTCGTTGCACCGGCGCACGCGCAGGCCAGCGCCAGCCCGCCCGCCATCGCTCGCAGCACAACCGCCCGGTTCGTGTACCTGCCCGCCTTCATGTCGCTGCTCCTCGTCGGTTCGCGCCGGAACGCCGCCGGCTCATCGATACGCGCGCGGCACGCCCGGCCGCACGGATTACTTCGGCGGCACCACGACCGGCGCATCCGGCCGCTGTGGCGTCACCGACCGGCCCCAGTTCGAGCCGAACCGATTCCGCTCGGTCGACAGGTTGAACGTGCCAAGACGGTTCGACGGCTGCTTCGACAGTCGCTCCGCATCCGTCTGCGATGCGCCCGCCTGCGGATCGGCCTTCGGCGTCAGTTGCCGGCTCAGGCAGTCGTACGACAGCGCACGCTTGCCGTCGACTTCCGCATCGACGCACACCGGCTTCGTGGCCGCCCCCGCGCTCGCCGCCGCGCGGCCGCCCTGCGCGTGCGTGCCCGTTGCCACCAGCAGGCAGACGATCGTCGCGATCGCGCTTCGTCGCATCTTCATGCGCGCTCCTTCAGAAATGACGCCATGGCACCCGCGCTGCCGCGGTCACACGTTCGCGCCCGCCGCCGACGCGCGCGCCAGGAAACGCGCGAACGCCGCGCGATCGGCGTCGTCGACGGCCGGCTCTTGCGTATCGACCCGCTGCGCCCAGGCGTCGCGCATGCCGTCGACCGGCTGCCACGCCTGCACCTGCGCGCCGGTCGGGTACGGCGTGACGAGCGGCTCGCGATAGTCGACGCGAAACAGCGACGGCGCGCCGTTACCGGCCGCCCACAGATCGCCGACGTCGCGCACGCTCGCGTCGAACCAGAATCGCACCCACCGCACGCCAGGCGCGCGTGCGTCGACACCTGACGCATCGGCGCCCGACGCATCGGTGCCCGAAACATCGGCACCCGACGCGTCCGGCACGCGCAGGAAACCGGCCAGCACGAGCAGCACGGCCGCCAGATCGTCGTCGCGCAACATCCGGTACGACCAGAGATCCGCGACGTCGACGCAGGCGATCACCGCGATGAAACGCCCGATCGTGAGCGCGGGCCACGCGCGCCGCATCAGTGCGTAATGACGCGCCCAGTGCGCCACGAAGCGCTCGCGATGCCGGGCGGCCACCTGCGCGTCGCGCGAGCCGCGAATCGTCAGGTCCTCCGGCTGGTACTGGCGCGTGGTGAGCACGCACTGCGCGGAGCATCGCGCGCTCCGGTGCCGCGCGTAACCGCCCGCACCGGGCAACGGCTCCAGCGCCCCGAAGCACAGCGGGCAATGCGTGGGCCACTCGCCGGGCCGGCCCGGCCACGGGTTCGCTTTCGGCATGCGCGGGCGGTCGGCAGCCCCGGCCGGGCGGCGGCGCCCCGGCGTGCCCGCGTCGGGTACGCCGACGCGCGGCGTCGAACGGACGGTTCCCATGCGCGCGCCTACCGGGTGGATGCGAGCGCTTTCTTCAGCGCGTCTTCGTTGATCGGCGCGTTAGCGGCGAGCTTCGCGAGATACGCCTGCGCATTCTGCTGCGTGCGCTGCGCGCGCAGCATCGCGCGCAGTTGCTCCTTCACGTCGGCCAGGGGGCGCGGTGCGGCCGCGCGAACGTCGATCAGCTTCACGACATGAAAGCCGGCCGGCGTCTGGATCGGCGCGGAGACCTGGCCCGGCTTCAACGCGTCGGCCGCCTGACGGACTGCCGGCACCATCAGCTGATCGGGCACGAACCCGAGATCGCCGCCGTTCGCGGCGCTCGCCTTGTCCTGCGAATTCGCCTTCGCGAGCGCCGCGAAATCGCCGCCGCGCGCGCGGCTCGCGAGATCGGCCGCCTGCTTGCGCGCCTTGTCGAGCGTCGCGGCATCCGCGTTCGGCGGCACCGCGATATAGATCTGCGCGACGTGCAGCGCGCGCGGCGCGGTGAACGCGGCGCGATTCCTGTCATACGCGGACTGCAGCTCCGCGTCCGACGGATAGTCGGCCGGCGGTGCATTCGCCGACGCCAGGTAGCTGCGCACGACGATGTCGCGCTGCGCCTGTTCGACGGCCGCCTGCACCTGCGCCTGCTTGTCCCAGCCCTTCGATTTCGCCTCGGCCAGCACGGCCTTCTGCGCGAGCGTCGAACGCACGACCTGGTCGAGCGCCGCGGGATCGGCCGCGAGACGCTCGCGCCCTTCCGGGCTCACCGACTTCAGCAGCCCCGCGATATCGGCCTGCGTGACCGATGCCTGCGCGGCATTCGCGATCACGTCGTCCTGTGCGTGCGCAATGAACGGCGCACCCAGCACGAGACTGCCTGCCACCGTCGCCAGCATCTTCATCTTCGTCATCATCGTTCGACTGCCCTCTCGATCGTTCCTGAATTGCGGACGCCGCATCGGCGCGCGTCCGTCAGCGTCATGCGCAGGACAAGCGGCTGCGCCATCCCGCGTGGCGGCGCCGCGTCGAGCGCCGCTTGCCCGGCCGCACCGCTGTCGATGCGCGTCACGTGCCCGTACCGGTCGAGCCACGCGCGAACCGGCAGCACGGGACGGTCGTCGCCCGCATCGGCCCGTTCGCCGGCCCAGCGCTCGATGCCGGCGCGCAGGCGGCAAACCGCCGCGTCGTCGCTTTCGTTGTCGCCGTCCAGCGTCGCCTGCAGCCACCGCGCGATGCGCTGTGCATACGCGCCCCACGCGGCGGGTACATCGCTCGCGGCCGCGGCTTTCGCGTCGTGCCGCGCGCGGCCCGGCAACCACGCACGCAGCATGGCGCCGATCCGGCTGCCGCCGCGCATCACTGCGCGGCAGCCTCGACTGCTGCCGTGGCCGCTTCGGCGGTCGATGCGCGTGCCTGGTCGCCGGCCGCCGCACGCGCCGCCGCTTCCTGCCCAGCCATCGCGGGACGGTTGCGCAGGTGCAGCAGGAATTCCTGGATCAGCCGGTCCCACAGCTCGATGGTCGAGCGCAGGTAGCGCTCGGACACGCCGCCCGCGACGATCACGTCCATTTCCAGCGCGAGAAACTGCCCGTGGCTCGCGAGACGCGCGAAGCGCTTGGTCCGGTTCCAGTCCGCGACGAGCTCGGCCGGCAACTCACCCTGCACCTGCAGCACGCACGACAGCGTGTAATCGATGTACGGCAGCGCGGCGGGCGTTGCATCGGCAGCCTGCGACGCGAGCGCGGCAGCCGGGTTGCCGAAGCGCACCGCGAAGCCGATGCCCTGGCTCGCGCTCATCAGCTGCACCGCGCCGTTCTGCTCGGCCGCCGTCACGCGATAGCCCGCGCGGCGCAGCACGTCGGCGAGACGGTCGGCGCTGATCGCTTCGATCGGCGCGTCGTGTGCCGCGCGTTCGTCGCCGGCGTTCGGTTGCTTGTCTTGCATGTCTGTCTTCCCCATGTTCAACGAATCGATCGGTTCAATCCCGGTTGCGGGCCGCGCGCTCACTGCGCGTTCGCCGAAGCGGCCGACGCGGGTGCCGCGGGTGCCGGTGCCGGCGCGGCGGCAACCGGCCGCGCGGCCGGATCGTACTTGCCCGCGTACAGCGCATCGCCGTAGCGTTGCGCGAGGTCGTCATACTTCACGCGCGCCGACTGCGCGAACGGCTGCCGCGACGAGAACAGCGTGCCGATGCCGACGTGCTCGTACGCGTCGAGAATCTCGTGCCCCACGCGATACAGCTCGGCATTGTGTGCCTGGCAGGTTTTCAGCTGCGTGTCGCGCGCGGCGACGTCCTTCTGCAGTTGCGTGTGCTGCGCGTCGCGAGCACGCGACACGGTCAGCAGGTCCTCGTAGGACGACTTGTATTTCGCCAGCGACTTCGCGTCCTGCTCGCGGCCCGCCCGTTCCTGCGCCAGCGCGCGCTTCGCCGCGGCCTCGGCGCCCGAGTCGCCGCGCGCGGCCGCCAGTTGCCCCTGCATCGCCTTCAGCTGCGCAAGTGCGTCGTCACGCTGCTTCTCAGCCGCCGCCTTGTCGCTCTGCAACTGCGCCTGGCTGTCCTGCAACTGGCGCAGCTCCTGCACGGTCGAGCGCAACTGGCTGCGCAGCTTGTCCTCGATGCTCTGCGCATGCGCGCCGCCGGCCGCGGACAGCAGCGTGCCGGCCAGGGCGGCCGCGAGCATCGTGCGAGTGATCGTGTTCATTCCCGGCTCCGGTCAGAAGCGAGCATTGAGCTCGATCTGCAGCACGTCGATCGATACCGGCGGCCCGTACACTTCCTTCGAGCTCAGGTAGCGGGCCGACACCCACGTGTCCCGTGCAACCGCGTAGGCGGCGCCGAGCACGTAACCGCGCGCGTTGGTGCCGCCCAGGTGGAAGTCGGGATCGTTGAACGCGTCGAGCACGGCGTCCGGCTGCAGGTACTTGTATGCGATCGAGAAATTCCACTGGCCCTTCTCGCGCGGTTCCGGCTCGCCGAACGTCGCCTTCGCGAGGAAGCCGTTCGGGCCGCTGCGGTAGTCGGCACGCGTCGCGTTCACCGACGTCGATTCGTAGTTGTTGACCGGCAGCGACGCCGCCGCGAACGCCTTGTTGTCGTTGTACGCGAGGTTGCGCACGTATTCGCCGTCGAGCCGCAGCTTGAAGCGGTCGGCGACGACCGTATCCCACTGCGCCTTCAGGTCGAGCAGCCGGTAGTTGTACGCGAGACCGAACAGCTGCGGCTGCGGCGTCATCCCCGGCGCGAGGTTCGGGTTCTGCACGATGTTGCGCAGTGCGATCAGCGTGTTGCCGCCCTGCATGAATGCCGGCGCCTCGTTGTCGGTGCTGCAGCTCGTCGCGCCGAGATACAGTGCGCACGGCGACGACAACGTACCGCGCATGTTCTGGAAGTCGTAATACGCGACGGCGCCACGCAGCCGGTTCTTCGCATCGATCTTCCAGTCCGCGCCGAACTGCGCGCCGAACATCCACTTCGTGTCGCTGCCGGCCTTGTCGGTGCTGTTCGACGGGAAGTTCTCGCTCGTGTACTGGATCGGGAACACGCCGAGCGTGCCGAACAGCGTGACGTCCGGATTCCACGGCAGCGCATGGCGCAGGTTCGCGGCGAGCCCGTCCATCATCAGGTCGTCGGAGAACACCAGATCCGACTTGAAGAACGGGTTGTCGAAACGGCCGGCCGTCAGGTTCAGCCACGACGTCGGCCGGTACGCGAAGAACGCCTTGTTCAGCCAGATGTTCTTCTTCCCCCAGCCGCCCCCGGCCGTTCCCGTCGTCGACACGGGGCCATTGTCGTTGCCGCTCGCGAGCTGGAGGCCGGCGATCATCTCGTCGGACAGCGTCGCCGTCACGCCGAGCCGCGCGCGATAGCGCAGCAGGTTGTTGCGGTTCTGCGTGGTGTTCTGGGTCGGCAGCTGCGTCGTGTTGGTGTTCGAGTTGATGTCGAACCCGTTGCCCTGGTTGATCGCCGCGAAGTTCGTCACGTTGTTCGCGTTGCGGCTGCCGTAGAAGTGGTACTCGTCACGCACGCGCATGTCGCCGTCGAGCTTGATGCGCGACACCCAGTCGGGAAACGTGTTCGGCTGCGCCCAGTTCTCGGCCTTGGCCTGCGCGATCACTTCCTGCTTCACCTGGTCGCGGATCTGGTCGCGCACGAGCTGCGGCACGTACGGCACCGCGACGTCGCCCGGCTGCGTCGGCGGGTTGACCACGCCGCCCGCCACGACCGGTGCGCCCGATGCGCGCGCCGACCTCGCCTGCACGGCTTCCGTGCGCGCTTCGCTGATCAGCTCGTTCGCGTTCTGCTGCGTGAGCACGCCGCGCTTGACGAGCAGGTTGATCAGGTTGATCACCACGCTTTCCGTCGGCGCGGCCTTCCCCGACGCCGCCTGCGCCTCGAGCGATTGCCCGTGCGCGGCGGACGCGCACGTCAGCCCGAGCGTCAGCACCGCCGCACCGACGCGCGACAGGCGTGCGGGCAGCGCGCCGTTGCGGGGCACCCCACCCCGCCCGTTCATCTTCCGAATCATCGAAGCACTCCGAACAATTTTCGTTTCTTTTCCGGCAGCATCCGTGCGACGGCGCTGCCCCATGATTCTTGCGTGGTCTCTGTCGCGCATCGTCATGCCGGCTTGCGGCCCTGGAGCTTGACGAGCACCGGATACGCGGTCGCGGGCGGCGGCACCTCATCGACCCTGCCGAGCGCCTCGACCGCCGCGACGACGGCCGCGTCGATCTTCGCGTCGCCGGTGGACTGCGCGATCGTCACCTTCGTGATCCGCCCCGACGTGTCCATCCACAGGTTCAGGCTGCCCGCGAAACGGGCGCCGCCGGCCTCCTGCACGCCCTTGTCCTGCTCGATCGCACGCTGCAGCACGTACACCATGTATTGCGCATAGCTCGCGTTGCCGAACTTGCCGCCCCCGCCGCTGCCCAGCATGCCCGACCCGTCGCCCGCGCCGATGCCGAAGTTGTCGCTGCCCGCCTGCGCGTCGGCATTCATCGTCATCTGCTTCGGCTGGTTGTCCGACGGCTTCGGCGCCTCGGACGGCTTCGGCGCGATCGTCGGCCGCTCGACCGGCGTCTTGACCTCTTCCTTCACCTTCTCGGGCGGCGGCTTCTGTTTCGGCGGCGGCGGGGGCGGCGGCAGCGGGATCACCGTCGTCACCTGCGGCGCGCTCACGCGCTTCACGCCCGCGGTATCGCCCGCGAAACGCCAGATCAGCGCGGCCACGCCGGCAAGCACCAGCGCGATCGCGACGGGCTTCACGTAGCGGCCGGGGCCCTTGTCCGGCGGGCCGCCGTTGTAGGTCATTTCCATCGCGTCAGCCGCCCTGCTTCGCCTTGCCGGTCACCAGGCCGACCTGCGACAGGTCGAGGCGGCGCAGCAGGTCGAGCACGTCCATCACCTTCTGGTACTGCACGGCCGCGTCGCCCTTCAGCACGATCGGGAATTCCGGATTGGTCGCCTTCTCGGTGCGCAGCCGGCTTTCGAGCTCGTCCATCGTCACCGGGTACGCGTCAAGGAACACCTGCCCCGAATCGGCGACCGTGATCGCCTTCGTCTTCGGCTTCGCGAGACTCGCGGACGAGCTCGCCTTCGGCAGATCGACCTTGATGCCCTGCACCGACGCGGTCGTCATGATGATGAAGATGATCAGCAGCACGTACGCGAGGTCGAGCATCGGCGTGATGTTGATGTCGTCGTACGGCTTGTCGTCGTCCTGAACCTGCATGGTGGTCTCCTGCGTGCGATGCGGTCAGTCGGCCAGCACCGCGTGATCGGGCGCGCGGTGCGCTTCGGCGAGGCGCGTGACGAATTCGTCGACGAACACCTGCATGTTCGCGGTCACGTTCTTGTTGCGGATCAGCAGGTAGTTGTAGCCGAACAGCGCGGGGATCGCGACAAACAGCCCCGTGACGGTGGCGAGCAGCGCGGCCGCGATACCCGGCGCGATCGCGTTCACGTTGACGTCGCCGGCCGCCGCGATCGCCGCGAACGTGATCATCACGCCGACCACCGTGCCCAGCAGCCCGAGGAACGGGCCGCCCGAGATCGCGATCGTCAGCAGTACCATCGACTTCGACAGCCGCTGGTTTTCGCGCACGAGCGTCGCGTCCATCGACGCGCGGATCGCCTCGATCGATTCGGACGTGATCACCGTGCGGCCGTTGCCGTCCACGCGGCTGTGGATTTCATGCACGCCGGCCTTGTACAGCCGGTACAGCGACGACTGGTACAGCCGGCGGCCGTCGGCGCTCGCTTCGTCGACATGCGCGAGACCGACCAGGTGGCGGCCCGCCACTTCGCGGAAACGCTGCACGAAATACTGGTTCGCCTTGTCGACGGTGCCGACGTAGCGCGCCTTGGTCCACATCACGATCCACGACACGAGCGCCATGCCGAGCAGGATCGTGATGACGACCCACGCGTCGACGGTCACCGACTGCACGATCACGCCGAAATAGCCGAAGCCGAAACCCGACTGCTTCTCGTCGGCGCCATACGCGACGAGCTTCGATTCCGAGCCCTGCGCGAGCGCATCGACCGCGATCGCGGCCGGCGAGCGCGCGACCTTCGACAGGCGCAGCTCGTCGAGCGCGCCCGCATACGCGGCGAACCCGGCCGGCGCGCCGGTCGTGTCCGCCGCGACCGTCGCCGCGCCGGTCAACGCGGGCAGCGTCGCCGCGACTTGCGCGGCCTGCTTGCCGTTCACGTAGACGGTGAGGTTCTTGCCGTCGGCCGTGACCGCAAGATAGGTCCACTGGTTCGCGGCGACCGGCGAGGCGGCCGGCGTGCGCACCGGTGCCGGATTGCCGGCTGCGCCCTGGACTTCCGCGAACGGCACGCCGTTGTCGAGGCCGACCAGCAGCGCGTTCGCGCCATCGCGGCGGCTGTAGAGCAGCGTGTTCGGCGCCAGCGCCGACGGCTTCACCCATGCGCTGAACGTGAAGCTGCCGCCGGCCGCCACATTCAGCGATGCGCTTGCCGGCAACGTCAGCGACCCCGCACCGTCGAAGCGCGCACCCTTGCCGACGATGCCGTCCTCGACCGTACGGAACGCCGCGTTCTGCGCATTGTTGCCATACGCGGTCGCATCCTTCGGCGGCGCGCCGGCCGCACCGTTGAAGTGATAGACGAGCGTGTAGTCGGCATCGAACGTCTCGGCCGGCTTGCTGCCGTCGGGCGCCTTCTTGTTGCCGTAGTACATCCAGATCGACTCCGCGGCACCGGCCGGCATCTTCGGCACGTCGACCCAGATCAGCGCGACGCCGAGTACCGGGTCGTATTGCTCGACGTGGTAGTTCAGCGGCGTCTTGTCGTCGCCGGCGACGAAGCGGATGTCGGCACCGTTGTCGGCCAGCCCGTCGAACTGGAAATTGCCCGAGTGCAGGCGGATCAGCAGCGGCACGCGGCCGGCCGACTCCGCGAGGTTCGCGCCTTTCGCGCTCGCGTCGATCGTGATCGCCTTCCGGTACGACCAGTCGTTCTGCCACCATGCGTTCGCGATGCCGGGCAGCACGCCGAGCATCACCGCCAACAGGAAAAACAAGACTCGCTTCACGATCCACTCCCCGAATGTGCGGGCGCCGCGCTCGTCGCATCGCCCCGGCACGATCAAAAAAATCCGTCAGAACCCCAGCCTTACGAAGAAATCGAACCGCGGGCTGTACTGCCGCGTATAGACGCCCGCCTTCAACGGCCAGCCGGCCTCGAAATCCGCGCTCGCATACTTCATGATCTGCACCCGCGTGCCGACGCCGACACTCATCAGGTTGAAGCGCGCCGTCTGCTCCGGCAGCGGGCTCAGCAGCCACAGGTGCGCCGCGTCGAAGAACGCGTGGAAGCGCCACTCGTTCACGCGGCTGCCGACCGCGCCGCCGAGCCATTTCGCGAGCGACGGACTGCGCAGCTCGAGCGACGCGATCACGCCGCTGTCGGCCGTGTCCTCTGCCTGCATGTAGCCGCGCACGCTGTTCATCCCGCCCGCGGCGAACTGCTCGCTCGACACGAGCGGCGAGTTCGATATCTGGGCGTTCACGTGCGCGTTGGCCTGCATGTCGTTCGCGAAGCGCTGCGTATGGTTCACGTCGAACTTGCCGTACACGAAATCGGGCGTTGCGTTGTAGCGCTTGTTGTCCCATGCGCCCCAGTCACTGCCGAGGCCGCGGATGTTCGTCGTCAGCGACGCGGAGAACGACGTCTGCGAGTTCTTCAGGCTCAACTGGCCGTTGTACGACAGCGTCACCGGCACGTACGTGAGCGGCGCCGTCGAGCCGCCCTGCCCCGGCAGCGACACGTCCTCGTCGTAATGCTTGCGATCGATCTCGATGCTGACCGAATGCGCGTAGGTCTCCGTCGCCGGCAGCGAATAGATCGCGGTGAAGCCGTACGTGGTGCCCTTGCCCAGCACGTTGGTGTTGCCGACCGACGCGACGTTGCTGTCCGAATGCACGACCGTCGCGAGGAAACTCCAGCGCGAATCCCTGATTGGCGCGAGATACGAGAACGCGTAGACGCGCGCATCGTTCGGATGCTGCGGCGCGATCACGTAGGTGCCGGAAATCACGTGGCCGAGCTGCCACAGATTCGAATAGCTGAGGCTCGCGGTCGTGCGCAGCGTCGACGTGCCCGGGCTGTTGTCGTTGTTCAGTTCGAGCGAGCCGTGCAGCGGACTGTGATCGTCGACCTTCAGGTCGACGTCGACCGTCTGCGGCAACGCGCCCGGCTTCAGCACCGGAATCACCTGGCGGTCCGCCGAGCGGTTCAGGTCGGTGAGCTGCTGCTGGGCCTGGTTGAAATCGGGCACCTGGCCTTCGGCGAGCGCCGGCACCGCATCGCGGATGTTCTGCGGCGAGTTGTATTTCGCGCCGTCCACGCGCAGGCGCCCGACCTTTGCCTCGGTCACCTGCAGCAGGATCACACCGTTCTTCACCTGCTGCTGCGGCAGCTCGACGACGACCGACTGGTAGCCGCGATCCTGGTACGCCTTCTGCAACGCGTCACGTGCCGCGTTCACGTCGGCGAGCGTGCGGCCCGGCCCTTCGAACGGATACACGGCCTTCTCGATCTCGAGCGTCGGCAACGTCGTGTTGCCGCGCACCACGAAGGCATTCACGTCGAACGACTGCGGTGCGGCCGGTGCCGCCTTCGCGGCCGGCGCGGCTTCCTGCGCATGAACGCCCGGTGCGAGGCCCATCCCTCCGGCCAGCACGACGCCCGCCAGGCATCGGCATTTCAGCCGCCATCGTTCGCGTGACTTGCGGTCTACTCTCGGCGGCATGCGCCATTCCCCTTTGTTGTTCCGGATCGAAGCGAAGCTGTCGCGAACTGTCGCCGCTCCGCTATCAGTTGCCTGTTTCACTTTGATGACTCTTTGTTCGTCATCCTTAGCATGAACTGCGAAATACCATTTCCTGCTATCGATCCGGACTCAGCCGTGCCGCAGCGGTGCCGCCTGCGGATCGGCCGCACCACCGAACTGCGCGACGGCGAACCGCATCAGCGCGTCGACGCACATCGCGAGCGACGCGCGGCCGGTGTCGATCGTGAGATCGGCTTCGACCGGTGGCTCGTACGGCGCCGAAACACCCGTGAATTCCGGCAGCACACCGCTCCGCGCCTTCGCATACAGCCCTTTCGGATCCCGCGCCTCGCAGCAGGCGAGCGGCGTGCTCACATACACTTCACGGAATGCCGGCCCGACGATCGCTCTCGCGGCATCGCGCATCGCCGCGAGCGGCGAAATGACCGCAACGATCGCAAGCGCGCCCGATTCGCTCGTCAGTGCCGCGACTTCGGCGATGCGCCGCACGTTCTCGAAACGGTCCTGCACCGTAAAGCCGAGATCCCGATTCAGCCCCGTCCGCAGCCGGTCGCCGTCGAGCACCACCGGATGCACGGATCGGCCGCGCAGTTGCGCCGCCACCGCATCGGCCAGCGTCGTCTTGCCCGCGCCCGACAGCCCCGTGAGCCACAACACCCCGCCGGCCCGCGGCGACGCTCTCCACCCTGCGCACGCTCCGTCTACCGATAAGGACGAAACGACGCCGGGAAACCCGCAACGATCGATCGTCATCACGCCTGCTCCGCCGCGTTCGCGGGTTCATCGTCCTCACGCGGACGCGGCTGCCGGATCGGCGTGAAATTGAAATAACCGTCGATCACGCTGATGCATGAGTAGCGCGTGTTAGCCGCGAGCAGCACGTGCTTGTCGAACGCCATGTCGTGCAGGTCAAGATCGACGGTGTAGTACGACATCCGCGGCACGAACATCGCGTCGTAATGATCCGGGCGGAGCGGAGAGCGCGGCGCGAGCGTCGACAAGTTGGCGAACACCATCAGCTCGTGCATCGTCGCGACCGCGAGCCGGTTACCCGACACGGCCATCCCCATCGAGCGCGGCAACAGGCACGCGGACAACGTTGGCACACCGTCATCGACGCCGATCACGGCCACGCCGGACGGGCGGCGGCTCACGGCCAGCGAGCACCCGAGCGCCTCGAGCACCTGCAGGAAACGCCCCGTGTCGCGCAGGTTGACGACCGGCGACAGCGCTTGCGCCTGCCGCGCCGATACGTCGTCCGTCGGCGTGCCGCGCTCGCCGGCCGGCCGGGTTTCCTCGAACTGTTCCACTGTCATGCACCTGTCGGCTTCACGCCGCCTGATGAGAAAAAATGCGCGCGTCCGCGTGTTCCCGCCCGCCGGCACGACGCATGCGCGCCGGTCGCGGACGGGGCCGCATACGGCATACCGAGTCGCAGCTCCCACCTACCTAGACGGAACGAAGCGCGCATTGCCGCAATGTTTTTTTGCGTGACGTCGACCGGTCCGCCGGCACGGGCAGGCGGTCGACGCAAGCGGCCTGCAATGCGCGCGCAGCCGCTCCCTCGCGCAGGACGCGCGAGACGCGGTGCATGACCTTGCTTGGCCCCCGTTTCGTGTACGTGCGTCGTCCGGCCGACCTGCGGCGCATCAGCGTGCCGCCATTGCGCGCGGACGACCGGATAACGTGTCGCCGTCTGGCCGGCCCTCGCGAAAACGCGACGTGCCGGCGTGCGGCCCGACAATCCTCGGGTTTCAACCGGGAAGTTTTTGTGACATTCCGCTGAAGATATTCACGAAACGCTCGCGAAACACGGCGCGGGATCGCCGGGACCGTTTACGGTGCATCGCCGGCGCATCGCCGTATCGCGACGCACGCAACGGCACGCACGAAATCCTGCGGCTTGCGCGCGCCCGCTTCGTCCTAGCTATTGAGAACGGAACACGTCAACGACAGGACACTCCATGTCATTCGCCACGATGCTCGTCCGGTGGCTCGCCGGGCGGTTGTCCGGCGCCGCCGGAATGCCCGGCCGGCCGCTGCCGCCCGCCGCTCATGTCGCGCCGCATCCGCCGCTGCGCTGGCGCACGCCGTGGCTCGCGTGGCAACTGCTGTCGTGGTCCGCGCTCACGCTGCTCGCGCCGCCGATCTGGACGATCGGCACGCTGCTGCTGATCAATCCGTCGAGCGACCAGCCGCTGTTCTGGGCGCTCGCGATGGCGATCGTGCCCGTCGCGAACGGGGTCGCGATCGTCACGACGAACCAGCGCCATCACCGCGCGCCGTTCACGCGGCGCCCGGCGGTCGCGGCGCACATGTTCGCGATCGCGATGGCCGTCGGCGGCGCGCTGTTCGTGCTGCTGCTGTGGCGGTCGCACGCGATCGCCGGCCTCGTCGGCCCGCTTGCCGACGACGGCATGCGTCCCGCGACGCTCGCATGGTGGGTCGCGGGGCTGGCCGCGCTGTTCGGCGTCGCGTCATCCGCGCATGCGAGCATCGCGCATGCGTGGCTGGCGTTCGAGGTGTGAGCGCGCCGCGCCGACACTGCGGGGGCACGCGGATGCATCGATTCGGAAAAGACAGGACGGCGCACGCACGACGCGAACGCGGCATCGCGATCGTGACGGTGCTGCTCGTCGTCGCGCTGGCGGCCACGCTCGCGGCCAGCGTGCTGTGGCGCCAGCAGGTCGCGACGCGCGACGTCGAGAACCAGCGGCTCGCGACGCAGACGATGTGGATCGAGCGCGCCGCGGTCGAATGGGCACGCGCGACGCTGCGCGCACAAAGCGCGACGTCGAACGTCACGTTCGCCGGCCAGACGTGGTCGGCACCGGTTGCCGACGTGCCGCTCTCGGACTTGTTGCCGTCCGACGCGCTAACGGTCAACGCCGAGCTGTCGCGCGCGTGGATCTCGGGCAGCGTCGAGGACGCGCAGGCGCGCTTCAACCTGACGAACCTCGTGTCGCGCGCCGCGCCCGGCAAGCCGTGGCAGTCCAACGGCGAAGGCGTGCTGGCGTACCGGCGCCTGCTCGGGCAGCTGTCGCTCGACCCGGCGCTCGCGCAACCGACGGCCGACTACATGCTGCGCTCGCTGCGCGACACGAACGGCCCGGGCGGCTGGCCGCTGCAGCTCGTGTCCGTCGACGATCTCGCACGCATTCCCGGCTACGACGCGCATGCGGTCGCAACGCTCGCGCCGTTCGTCACGATCCTGCCCGACCTGACCGTCGTCAACGCGAACACCGCGCCCGAACCCGTGCTCGTCGCCGCGATTCCGACGCTGTCGGCGAGCCAGGCCAGGCGGCTCGTCGACCGGCGCGCCACCGCCTACTTCGTCAGCACCGGCGACATCGCCGAATACCTGTTGCCCGCGCAGGGCGGCAACCCGACGCTGCCGGACGGCTCGGCCGTGGGCGTGAACAGCGGCTATTTCATCGTGCACTGCCGCGTGCATTCGGCGCGGATCAACACGCGCATCGACACGTTGATCGCGCGCTACGGCAGCGGCAATTTCGCGTGGACGTCGGTCATCTGGGTGCGTCGGCTGACGAGTTGAAGCCGAGGGCGGCACGTGCCGGCGCGATGAACGGCAAGCCGGGCCGGCAACGTGCGGCCGGCGCCCGCTAATTCAACGACGACTCGCTCAGCGTCACCGGGCGCAGGCCCTGCGACGCGGCCGCATCGAACGACAGTCGCGTGAAGCTCGTCTCGCGCACTTCGCCGAGCAGCCGGTTCCAGTCGTCGATCGACACGAGCAGCGCGATCGGCCGGTTGTACTTGGTGACCATCACGAGCGCCTCGCCCGCGTGCCGCAGCGCCTTCGACGGATTGCTGCTGAAGTCGCGCGTCGCCATCGCGATCGTGCGCAGACTGAACACGTTCGCGGCCGGATCGTCGCCGTCGTCGTGCATCAGGCGCTCGAGCGTCGCCGCGCGCAGCATCGCCTGCGACTTCGCGGACAGCCGGTTGTCACGGCGCCGCCGCCGCTCGCTGCGCGGGTCGACGTGCGCGGCGAGCATCCGCACGATCTGGCCGAGCGCGGTCGCCGGCAACTGGTCGTAACGCTGCCACCAGTCCGGCGGCAGCGCGATCATCATGCCCGCGTAGGTGGCCGCCACGCCGTCGGCGATCAGCGCCGGCAGGCGCTCGACGTCGCGCGCGTCGAGATCGAGCGTGCCGCCGACGACACGCGTCATCACGCTGAACGCGTTGTAGGCAAACGCGGCGATCCCGCTCGCCAGCAGTGCCGCACGCGCGGGCACGGCGCCGAACGGCGCGCCGTCCACGACGGGCTCGAGCGCCAGCGGCAACGCGTCACGCCAGCGCCGGCACGACAGTGCAACGACCTGCGGCGCGTCGAACCGCCCGGCCGGCAGATCGGTCAACAGCGTGACGATGTCGCCGGGGGCCTCTGCGCCGCGCCATTCGATCCGCCGAAACGCGCCCGACACGCCGCCTTCGCCGGCCATCCCGACGGATTGTTCGCGCACGCGCCCGGCGCCGAACACGCCCGCTTCCCGCCAGTCGCCGAGCGGCCGGCACGCCGCCGGGCAGGCGTATTCGCGCAGCACGAACGCACCGCCGCGACGCGGCCAGCCGGACAGGATCGCGTCCGTATCGAAGCGCCCGTCGACGATCCACAGCTCGCCGGGCCGAACCGTTTCCAGCAGCGCGCCGACGAATGCACGCTCTTGCGACCGACCCCGCTCGCACGGCAGCAGGTCGACGATCATCCCGAGATCCGGATCGTAGACCGGCAGGACGCGCACGCCGCCCGCCGCCGCATCGCGCGCGGGGTCGTCGCACGCGCGCCCGCAGTCGCAACCGCCGGCCCGCGGCGCACAAGCCTCGCCGGCCCCGTCCAGCACGCGCAGCCGCATCCCGTCGACTGCACGCGCACCGTCGACGCCGCGCACCGACGCGACCGGCAGCAGCAGGTCGACGCTGTCCCTTACCAGCGCGCGCCCCCAGCCGGCCCGCCACCGGCTCATGCAATCGTGCAGCGCCGTCACGGCCGTACCCACCCCCGGCGCAGCGGCCGCCTCGCCGTCGGACATCCGCCGTCTCCCCGCAATCGACGCGAGCGCGTCGACGGCCAGGGCAAACAGTGCCTCGCGGATCGACTCGCCGTCGGGTTCGTCGCCGGCGTCCGCCGCGGCGCCGACCCAGTCGTCGTGCAGCGCGCATTGCAGCACGAGCCGCGCCATGATCGTCATCGGGCTCTGCTCGACAAAGCGTTCCACGATCGTGCGCATCATCGGGTTACCCCACATTGTCCGGTTGACCGCGCGGGCCGCCGCAACGGTACGCGCACGCGTGCGGCGCGATGCGTTCGCACTTGACGGCGCGCGGTCGACACCGCAGCATCGTGGGCGACCCGATCCGCGCGACGACACGCCGTCGCGACGGTCCGCCCGCAATCGATGCACGAGGCACCGGCATGTACGTAGATCCCCGCGTGGCGCACGGCCGCGCCCGGTTCGACCTGAGCGGCTCGCCACGGCTCGTCGCCGACGAGCGCCGCTGGGAAATCAGCGACGTCGTCACGCGCGGCATCGACGATTTCAACGGCGTGCGCAACCGCCGCAACCTGCTGCGGCTGCTCGAACGCCAGATCGCGCCGAAACTCGCGCGCCTCGGGCTCGAACCGTACGTCGGTGCGCTCGGCCGGGCCGAAGGGCTGTTCGTCAATTTCTCGACGATGAGCGCCGAGCACGGGCTGCGCGAATTCCAGCTTCAGCTGACGGTGCCCGACCTCGTGCTGCGCAGCTTCGCATCGAACGTGATCCGGCCGCACGCGGTCGCGCGCTGCATGCAGCGCAACGGCGTGATGTCGCTGGCGGAAGTCGAACATGAAACGCGCATCGCATTCGTCGCGGCGCGCGTGATGCGCTCGCTCGCGCTCGCGGAAGGCTGGCGGCAGATCGGCGTGCCGACGCCGCACGGGTTGTTCGTCGGCGCGCTGACCGATGCGGACGACGTCGCGATGAACACGTATTTCCGGCCCGGCGACAACGACCGGCCGTCGCGCTGGAGCGGCTTCTCGGCGGTCTTCGCGACAATGCCGGACTGGCGCCCGGAACAGGTCCGGCACGGCGGCGAACTGCTGCAATGGATGGTCAACCATATCGTGGCCCTGCAAGAATCCGCATCGTTCGTCGAACGCTTTCCCTTTCTGCGCGAGCCGCTGCGCGATGCCGGCGATCCGCTCGATGCCGCATGGAACGGCGCACGCGCGGGCCTGCAGCCCGGGTCGCCATCCTGAATCGGGAATCCGGGTTGTCGTGACGCGGCCGGCACGTACTCGCCACGCGCGCCGCCGCCATGCATGAACGGCGATCCGGGAGCCGTCTCCGGCCCCCGTTCCCCGGTCTCCGCTTTACCGCCCCTCTTCACGGTCCTGCTACACGGCCCCCTCGCTCTCTCGTATACAAGGTCGAAGCGGGCCTGCATAACCCGCAGACTTTCTTCCGGCGCCATTGGGTGATCGCGCGAACGCGATCGCGCACCACACCGGTGCGTGCGCGGATCGCCGCCATGTCAATGCGTGCGTGTCGATCCGCCGGGCTCATGACGGCCGACCGCCTCCAGCAGCGCCCACATCCAGATCAGCTCGCGGACCGTGGCCGCATGCTCGTCGCTCTGCGCGCGCCAGCGCGCGAAAGCGTCGTGTTCCTGCTCCGTCGTATCGCCGGCGCGCAGCCACAGCAGCCAGCGCACCGCGCCCTCGCGGATCGCATCGGCGCGCGTATTCGCGTCGCCGGGATCCGTGTCCCGTTGCGATTCGTTCATGATCACGCCACCGCCCGAAGCTCCATCGACACACATCCCCCGCACCGCGCATCGCTGCGCGGCCGGGGCGCTTGCCACCCACGCCTCGGGTCCGACGACGTCACACCGGGCCGCCATCAAGGACAGCCCGGCGTTTGCCGGCCCTCATTGATCAAGTCGTATCGGACGGCCGTAACCCGCAGTGCGCGGACGGCCGCAAGCGACGCGAACGCATCGCGCGCGGAAGGAAAACGGGGGAATGAAGCGCGGGAAGCCGGTCAGCTCAACAGCACGATGTTGCCGGGCAGGCGCGTGATGTGCGCGCCGTACAGGCGGCCGACCATGTCGATCACGTCGTCGAGCCGCGTGATCGGGAACTGCGCCTGCATCCGGTTCGCGCCGAGCGACGCGCGGCGCAGGATGACCTTGCCGCGCCGGTAGCGGTTGATCTCGTCGACGACGTCCGACAGCGGCACGCCGTTGAACACCAGCATGCCGCGCCGCCATGCGCTGACGGCGCCCGGATCGATCCGCGACACGGGCTGCACGCCGCGATCGTCGTAGACGACCTGATCGTCGGCGTTCAACATGCGCGCGCCGCGCGGATGCTGGAGCGCGACCGTGCCGGACAGGCAGGTCACGCACACCTGCGTGCCCGTGCGCCGCACGTTGAAGCGCGCGACGGTCGCCTGCATGCGGCCGCCACCCGCCACCACCGTGACGGGCTGAATCGGCGTCGCGCGGCCGGCCGGCGGCGCGACCGCGTCGATCTCCGCTTCGCCGGCGACGACTTCGACGCCGTGCGCGGCATCGCTCGCGGCCAGCACGTCGAGACGCGTCTGCGTATTCAGCTCGACCGTCACGCGCGACGACAGCGCGACGCTGCGCTGTTCGCCGGTGCCCGTGTGGTAATCGGCGGCGATATCGCCGAGCGACGGCCACAGCTGCATCGGCGGCCGTACCGCGAGCCACGACGCGCCGGCCGCGACCGCGAAACCGATGAATGCGCGCCGCCCGGTGCGCATCGTGCGCTCGCGCCTTGCAACGTTTGCCCAGGCAGCGGCCGCCCGCTCCTCGTGCGCAAGCTCGGTCGCCGCCGTGCGCAGCGAACTCCAGGTGTCGCGCAGCAGATCGGCGGCCTGCGGACGATCGGCACACCAGCGCTCGAACGCATCGGCTTCGGCCTGGCTCGCTTCTCCCGAGCGCAGACGCAGCAGCCACGCACTCGCTTCGTCGAGTTCGTCGTGGGCAGGTTGGGCCTGGGCTTTCGTCATCGTCCTGATGCTCAAAATTTACGCGGGCCGCCTCGCGTGCCCGTGTACGGATCACCATCTTCCTGCATGCGCTGCAGGCAGTACTTCATCGCCGCGCTCAGCTCGCTTTCGACGAGCCGCAGCGAAATGCCGAAATGCTCGGCGATCTCGCGGTTCAGCAGGCCGTCCACGCGGGCGGCCAGCAGGATCGCGCGGCGCCGCGGCGGCAGGCCGCGCAGCACGTCCTTCAGGGTCTCGACCTTGCGGCGCGCCGCCACGATCCGCTCGGGATCGGCCAGCTCGTCGGGCATCTCGAGCAGCGTCTCGACATCGTCGTCGTGCAGATGCCGCCGTTCGCGGCGATGCTGGTCGATCGCGACATTGTTCGCCATCCCGAGTATATAGGCGTCCGCGTTCGTCACCTGCGTGGAGACGTTCGCGTTCTCGAGGCGCAGCCAGGTTTCGTGCAGCGCATCGGCGGCGCCGTCCTTCGACCCCGTCACGCGTTCGAGCCGCCTGACCAGGTACGCGTAGCGCGTCGCCAGCAGATTCCGGAGCCCGGAGCGGTTGCTGTCGGACATGGCGGCCTAGCCCCGGACGGCCGGCTGCGGCGCCGGGCAACGGAAATGCACGCCGTTGCCGGCCGGCCGCAACAGGATCGTGACCGGCTGCGGCAGGTCCGCAGGCGGCGCGTCGTCCAGCTTCAGTGCGCGCAGCGCGCGCATCACCGCCGCGTCGCGGGCGGCCGAGCCGCTCGATGCCACCATGTTGACCGCCACCACCGCCCCCCTGTTGTCGATGCGCACCTGCGCGACGAGTCGATAGCTGCCCGGCACGGCCGCCGGCTGCGCACACAGTGCATCGATCAGATGCGCCTGCAGCAGACCCGCGAACGTGCGCCGCTCGCCGGAATCGCCGATCCCGTCGATCGGCAGCGCCGCATCCGCCGGCGTGTCGGCCGTCGCGGGCGGCGTCTCGGCGGCCGGCTGCGCGACGATGATCGCTTCGTCCGGACGCGAGAATTCCGCACGCAACCCCGTTCCCGCCAGCATCCGCGCGAGCGCATCGCGCGGCGCGAAGTCGCCCTGCACCGGCGCACTCGTGCGCCCGTCGAGCAGCGGCGCCGGCGCCAGCACGATCAGCTCGGTGAGCCGCGCGAAGTCCTGCAAGGTCTTCGCGAGCGGCTGCGCGGGCAGATCGAAATGCACCGCGCTGCCCGGCTGGCGGCCGATGGTGCCGGTCTCCTGTGCCTGTACGCCGCGCATGCACAGCACGACGAACGCGAGCCCCGCGACGAGCGCCAGGACACCGGTCGGCGCCCGTGAACGAGTCATGAATTCCTGGACGGAAGTGGAGTTGCACGCTGCCGGCGAAACGCGCTCCCCCGTGAGCGGTTCCGTCGCAAGCGAACGACAGATTGTGAGCGGGCACTGTGACAGTCAGGTGAAGCGTGCAGGGGCATGATTCAATCGCGACGCGTTCGCGCGTCGTATCCGCACCCGGCGCCACGCGTCGCTCAAGGCCGGCGCACGACGAAGGTGCCGATGCCCGTGCCGACGACGGCCATTCGCACGTCGCCGGACCACAGCGTGATCGTCACCGGCACGTCGATGCTTTCGCTGCCGAGCACGATCTGCGAAGGTGTTTCGCCGCCGCCGGTGTAACGCACCGACACACCCGTCACCTCGGCGCCCCAGCGGCGCGCACGATAGAGGTCGTCGGACATCGGCGCCCACGCGCCGCTCTCGGTGCGCTGCACGAACCGGTAGCCACCGCCTACCGGCTGCCACGCGATCGGCATCGACCGCACCTGCGCTTCGTCGCCGGCCGATTCGAGCAGGTTCGCGAGCCGCTGCGCTTCCTCGGCGAGATCCGTGCGGCGATTGCGCGACGGCGCGAGCGTCACGACCGCGACCAGCAGCCCGACGATCACGAGCACGACGAGCATTTCCAGCAGCGTGAAGCCGGATTGACGAAATCGACGCGATCGCTGCCGCGCGTTCGTGCGCTTCATGTGCGCCAAGCCTTTGCCGTTACTGCCACGAACCGATGTCCGCATCGTTTCCCTCGCCGCCCGGCTTGCCGTCCGCACCGTAGCTGAACACGTCGATCGCGCCGTGCGCGCCCGGGTTCAGGTATTGATACGCGTTGCCCCAGGGATCCTTCGGCAACCGCTCCAGATAGCCGCCGTCTTTCCAGTTGTTCGGCACCGGGTCGGTCGTCGGCTTCTGGATCAGCGCGGTGAGCCCCTGCTCCTGCGACGGATAGCGGCCGTTGTCGAGTCGATACAGGTTCAGCGACTGCATCATCGTGCCGATGTCCTGCTTCGCCGCAATGCGGCGCGCTTCGTCGGGACGACTCATGATCTTCGGCACGATCAGCGCCGCGAGAATCCCGAGAATCGCGACGACCACCATGATCTCGATCAGCGTGAAGCCGCGTTGCGCGCGTCGACATGCAGGTTCCTGCGGCTTGCCTGCGCGCAACATGCGGGTTTCGTGCGGGCCCGTCATCATGCATTCACCCTTCCATCAAAGAATGGCAATCGTCTTTCGTCCATCGCATCGACTCTTCGCCATGAAACCGTTCGCCCTGCACCGTATCGTTCCGTCCCGCGCCGATCTCCTGCCGCTCGTCGCGACGCTCGCTTCCGGCGCCGCGCTCGTCGCCGTCTCGCTGTGGGCCGTGCGGCTGCTGACCGTGCCCGACGCATCGGCGCCCGCGGCCGTCGCAGTGCCCGCGCCGATCGACGTCACCGCGAGCGCGCAACTCTTCGGCGCGAAACCCGACGACAACCGAGACACGATCCAGTTGCTCGGCGTGCTCGCGTTCGACGCGCGCCGTGCGGCCGCGATCGTCAGCGTCGGCGGCGAAGCGGCGCACGTCGTGTCGCTCGGCGCGGCGATCGGTGAAGCCGCGCAGCTCGCCGAGGTTCGCGCGCGCTCGATCGTCGTCGATCGCCACGGCCTGCAACGCGAGATCGCGCTGCCCGCCACGGAGAAGGCGAACGCGTTCGTGCGCTGAGCCGAACCGCGCATCACTGCACCATGTTGTTCAGCTCGATGATCGGCATCATCACCGCGAGCACGATCACGAGCACCACACCGCCCATCGCGAGAATCAGCAGCGGTTCGAGCAGGCTCGTCAGGAACATCGTGCGGCGCTCCAGCTCGCGCGATTCGCCTTCCGATGCGCGGTCGAGCATCGTCGTCACGTCGCCGGTCGCCTCGCCCGAGCGGATCAGGTGCACCAACACCGGCGGGAACGTCTTCGTGTGAGCGAGCGCACGCGACAGCGCCGAGCCTTCGCGCACGCGCACGATCGCATCGTCGACGTTCGCGCTCATCGCGCGGTTCGACAGCGTTTCGCCGGCCGCCTGCAACGCGCGCAGGATCGGGACGCCCGCCGCGGTGAGGATGCCGAGCGTGCTCGCGAAACGTACCGTGTTGTAGCCGCGCACGAGCTTGCCGGCGAGCGGCGCGGTGAGCAGCCAGTGATCGAACTTCAGTCGCGGCCCTTCCTGCGACAACACCTTGCGGATCGCGAACACAACCGCAACCATTCCCGCGAGCGACGCCCACCACCAGTGCCGCACGAAATCGGACAGCGCCATCATCACGACCGTCAGCGTCGGCAACTGCTGTTTCGTGCTGGTGAACACGTTCGCCACCTGCGGCACCACGTAGCTCAGCAGGAACGTGACGATGCCGAACGCGATCAGCGTGACGATGCCTGGGTACGTGAATGCCAGCAGGATCTTCTGCTTCAGCGCATTGCTCTGTTCGATGTAGTCGGCCAGACGCGACAGCACAATACCGAGCTTGCCCGTGTGCTCGCCGGCCGCGACGAGCGCGCGGTAGATGTCGGGGAAATCGCGCGGATGCTGGCCGAGCGCGTTCGCGAACGAATGGCCGCCGACGACTTCCGCGCGGATCGACGCCATCAGCTCACGCAGGTATTCGCGCTCGGCCTGCTCGCTCAGCACCGACAGCGATTCGTCGAGCGGCAGCCCAGCGACCAGCAGGCTCGCGAGCTGGCGCGTGAGGATCGCCTGCTCGCGCTGCGACAGCTTGCGGCCGAGCGACAGGCGCTGATGACGTTCGCCGTGCAGGCGCTGCGCGGCGAGTTCGACGACGAGCGGCGTGAGCCCCTGCGTGCGCAGATGGCTGCGCCCGGCGCGCGCGCTGTCGGCTTCGAGCACGCCTTTCAGCGTGCGGCCGGTGGGATCGATCGCTTCGTAGCGGAATGCCGACATGTCACTGCCCTCGGGTCACGTGTGCGACTTTCCCGGCGACGTCGTGCAACGAGTCGGACGGAGTCGTCGGAGAAGACTAAGGAGTGAACCGGCGCAGATTTGTGACGGATGTTGGGCTACCTTTTTGAGGTTTGGCGGGCTTTATTACTTCCGGCCTTTGTTCTTATATTGGATAAACGATTTCATTCTTGGAAGCGACATCAATTATTCAATCATTAATCATCCAGCAATCACGATCCAATGATTTCCCAATGATTCAATTAAATGAATTTCAGGAATATCGCAACCGGATGATCGATTCACCTCTGGAAGAAATGTTCCGTAGCATCTGCCACGAAACCGACTTGATGTTGAGATACCGCCGCTGTGCGCACAAGCACGCCAGCGGAACGACATCGCGCCGCATCGGGCCGCCGGCTTCCCAACATCTGGGAATCGCTCGCCACGCGAATCGATCACGATTTTTCGCCAGCCAATCCGGATAACGCATTGGCAATATCGAGAAAAATGTTCCGTACCATTCGTTATTAAAAATTCACACGCGTCATACGGAATTCCCCCTACATTTACCCGGCGGTCCACAAGTATTCAAACCGCAGTAGCAGGGGTTCCGTTTATCTTCGTCCAAGGAAATTTCTCATGAAATCCAGCAAGCGCAAGATCTGTCAAGTCCTCGCTCTCGTCGTTTCGGGCATGGGCGCATCGCTCGCGATGGCCGCAGGCCCTGTGATTCAAGGTGGCGGTTCGTCGCTCGTCGCGCCGACGATCGGCTCGGTCAGCAACCCCGCCAGCGAAATCGGCCTGTTCGGCACGTCCGAAGGCACGTTCACGTACTACTCGGTCGGCTCGGGCGCCGGCCAGAACGCGTTCCTGAACAACCAGCCGACGTTCTTCGGCTCGGGTGTCACCGGCACGGTTCACTTCGCCAACAGCGATGCCGCACTGACCACCGCTCAGGTCACCGCGTACAACAACACGGGCCTCGGCACCACGAACGGCCCGCTGATCCAGATCCCGTACATCGTGACGGCCATCACGGTGCCGGTCGTCAACGCGCCGGCCGTGACGAGCTCGACGACGCCGCAAACGACGCCGGGTCAGGCGCACAGCATCGCGCTGAACGACGACGACCTGTGCGGCATCTTCTCGGGCAAGATTACCGACTGGAACAAAGTGATCAACCCGGAAACGGGCGCTGTCTACACGACGACCAGCAAGCCGATCAAGGTCGTCTACCGTTCGGACGGCAGCGGTACGACCGAACTGCTGACCCGCCACCTGGCTGCCGTCTGCACGACCGCTAACACGGCCTCGGGCGTCAAGTTCATCGATTCGCTGACGTTCGCGAACACGTCGGCGTTCCCGTCGGGTGTGCCGGCGAACTTCGTCGCGGCCTCGGGCAGCGGCGGCGTTCGCGGTTCGCTCGCGTCGCTGTCGTCGGCCGGTACGGCCGCCGTTGCCTACCTGAGCCCGGACTACACGAACACGTTCCTTGCTTCGCAAAGCTCGGTCGTGACGTCGTCGGGCGCGCTGCAACTCCCGATCGCCAGCCTGTACAACACGAAGGACACGAAGTACTACGCACCGACGTACGCGAACGCGACGAAGGCGATCGGTACGATTACCGCCCCGTCGGGCACCGCTGCCGGCGATCCGACCCAGTGGGTTCCGGTTTCCGGTTCGGCGTATGCCGCCCTGGCCAACCCCGCTTCCGGTTATCCGGTCTCGGGCACGAGCCAGATCATCCTGAGCCAGTGCTACTCCAACGCCGCAGCGGGTACGGCTGTTCATGACTTCCTGAACAACCACTACACGAACGCCAGCTACGCGTCGGTCGTCCATGGCAACGGTTTCGACACCGTTCCGTCGGGATTCCAGACCGCGATTTCGTCGAACTTCCTGAGCAACTCCAGCGGCAACGGCCTCGATATCAACGATTCGGGTGTGTGCGGCGCGGGCGGCTTCACCGGCCGGTAACACGCAGGATCGCTTCTGAATCAACGTCCTGATGAACCGCCTCGAGTGATCGAGGCGGTTTTTTTATGCCGAAGCTGGCTTACGTCATGTCTCGATGCATGCGACTCCAGCCGCACTCACCCGAATACGACAAGGGCGCACGGGACGATTGTTTCTGCGTCCGGTGGTGATATGACCGATTCCACCAAGCGGGCTTCGTTTTCCGGCTCTGATGCCTGTCACTGGCCAACCCGCATCCGGTTATCCGGTCTCGGGCACGGACCGGATTCTCTTGAATCGGCGAACCTCCTGAGCGACACGAACGCATTTTTTCTCGGCACCGACAATTCACGCGTCTGCGGCCTTGGAGGCGACGAGGGACATTGACCGGAACCAGAATCGAGACTAACGCAACAACGCACGGCAGCCGCCTCGATAATCAAGGCGGCTGATGTATCAACCGGTTAGCTTGGCCAAATCAAGCCGGGCATCCCACTTCCGGTTGGCGAAAACACAGCTTTCGTCTCGGCTATGTGGCCGCTTACACGCCAATCAGAGCCGGTTGAGTTTCGCCAACTCCTCCTTGCTCAGCAACGCTTTCTGCGTCGCCCCCGCCGCCGCCCCAAATCCCAGCAGCGAAACCGAATTCGACGAATCGTAGCCAACCTGCTCCGACCTGCGCCGCTTCGATCCTCCATCCGCGCCGTTATCACCGAAGCCCTCGACCTGCACGCTGATCGTCCAGCGACGCGGCGCGACGCCCGATGCGTTGTTCTTCGCGATGTCCTGCGCGACCTGGCTCGCCGCCGACGCCGCCGAACTCGCCGCCGTCAGTGCGCCCGTGTTCACCGCCTGCACGAGCGGAATCCCGGTCGCCTTGCCCGTCACCTGGATGTTGTCGGCATTCACAACACGCAAAGCGGCAACGTTCAGGTTGCCCGCGCGAATGCCGGCGTCGCCCGCATCGACGGTCCCGCGCGGCGCGATCAGGTTGACCGTGCCTTTCGGCGCACCCGGGATGCTCTGCAGCGTCGCGATACCCGCCCCCGTCACCTGACCGCGCGAATCGACCGTGCAGTAATGGTTCGCATCGCAGACATACTGCGGCGCCGGCGTGTCGGCCGACGTTTTCGCACCCTTACCCGCGTTGATGTCCCCGTTCGAACTCCAGATCGTCATGTCGCCGCCCTGCTCGGTGAAAATCCGGCTCTGCGCGAGCAGCACGCTCTGATCCGTGAAGATGTCGACGTTCCCCTTCTCGAGCGTCAGGATCCCCATCGTGCCGGGGCCGGCCACGACGTTTCCGGTGCTGTCGACGATCTGCGGCGGCGCCGTCGTGCTGCCGACGAGCGCCTGCCCGCCGGGACCGAGGATCGTCACGTCACCGCCTTGCTGCGTCTGGATCGTCGTGCTGCGAATGTCGAGATCGCCGGTAGCGACCTGCTTGTTCGCACCATTCGAGCCACCGCCCAGATTGTTCGCGGTATAGCCGAACGAAGCCGGAAACAGCGTGTTGATCGCCTGATAGCCTCTTGCGTACTGACCGCTGTATCGGCTCGCAGGATCGTTGAAGTCGGCACCGACTTGCGCGAGCACGCCGAACAGCACCTTCTCCGCGAAGAGTTGCTGAACGTACGACGGCAACGCCTGGAATTGCTTCCACGCTTCGTCGGCCGTCAGCCGGCCAACCTTCGCCAGCGCCGCATCCTTGTCGGCCTGCAGGCCCGTGTCGACGCCAATTCCCGCGTCGTACTGCTCCATGAATGCAATCAGTGCGGGCGTTGCGCTCGGTACGCCGGCAACCGAACTGCCCGGCGCGACGTAGGTCGAGACGAAGCCGGGAAGATCGATGCCTGGGCCTACGCCGAACAGCACATTGATGCTCGCACTCTCGTGCGGCAGATTCGGGTTGTTCGCGTTTCCGACTGCATCGATGCCGGTGAAAAGGTGCACGAGTCCGCCCACGTTGACCTTCCGGTTATACAACTCGGCTTGACTCGTCAGCGGGCCGATATTACGTCCAGCCTGAACATCGAACCATCCCGGTCCGCCAAGCGACAGTACCGGCACCGCACCGGTGGTCGTCGAAATCGGCGTATCGTAAATGTCCCGCCCCGCCACGACGCGCGTCACATCGGAGCTGCGCAGATTCTGCCCCCAGAACGCCAGATTGACGATGTCCTGCCCGGCCTGCAAAAGCGCGGGTTTGTCGACCGAAAACGTGACGAGATTCTGGTAAAAGCCGTCGCCGGTAACTGATGTATTTATCCCGCCATTGACGATGCTTCCGTTCAAGCTGTAAACGCGCACAGGCTGCAAATCTGCACCGTGAAGCGGATTCAGCGCATGAGCTGCAAGCGTCGTATTCGTCAACGCCGGGATATTCGGTGTCAAGCTCGGATTCGTCGGCGACGGCATCTGCGATGGATCGGCGTCCGATAGACCGAACGTTTTCGGCAATGCTGCGTCGATCCGCGTGGCCGATACATTGGACAGGTACACCGATTGACCCGCGATCAAGTTCAACTGACCGACTGCCGAAGGATAGAGAACGCCTCCGGATTGGATGTCGATTGCACCGTCGAATGCGGTCATGCCGAGGCTCGCAGGCAACACGCCATTTGCACCGGTCAACGCTCCTCCGAGCGCGCCGAGTTGAACGTCGCCGGTCGTGGACAGCACATTGACCGCCGAAGTCGGGGAATAGACCTGATTGTCGGGATACTGGCCATAGCTCGAAAGATTGATGACACCGGTCGGCTGTCCACCGCTCTGAAAAAAGCTGCTTGAATAAGACGGATTCAATACCGCGCCAATCCCCACACCCTGACGTGCGGTAACGTCGAATATGCCGTCCTGAGTCGCAAGCACCGTCGACACGTCGATCGGACCAGCGCCGAGCACACGAGGTGCGACGGAAATATCGGACCCGATGCGACCGCCAGCCGATATCGTGCCGGCTCCCTTCGCAACGAAATAGTCACCGCTCAGAATGTCTCCACCTGCGCGTACGGTCAGATTTCCTCCACCGACGGTGACAGGCTTGCCGCTGCCGTTCAGGTACCACGTGGTCGGCAGCGATACGGCGAGATCCGAGATATTGCCACCGGCGCTGATCGATACATTACCGCCGACACTCATTACGCCTTGGTCGAATGCGCCGAAGTCGATCGAGGTTCGGGTCAGCGGCGCGACAACAACTTGACCGTCGGTTGTTTTCCCCGCGGTAATCTGCATCCACTGCCACCAGTATTGGCCAATGTCGTTACCCGTGCTCCCTGTCACGGCTCCTTTCGTATCGATCACGCTTTGCATGCCATCGATATCACCCTGCGCGTGAATCGTGATATCACCGGCCGAATCGGGATTCACGGCAGGTGTAACCAGGACGTCTTGCAGGCCGCCACTCGGGGCATGGGCAATCGCAACGGCAGTACCCACCGATGGCGCCCCTGCAGCAGGCGCACCGGCCGTGTAGATCACGCCAGGAACGATCAAGGTTGACGAATCGGCTGTCTTGTTCGTATCGAACAGCGACACTCCGTTGCCGGCCGCCACATCGATTGATCCCGTGCCGGTGCGGATCGTTACGGGCTCGACGAGTGTCAGACCGTTGCTGTCGACGTAGCCGGTATGCCCGCTCAGCATCACATTGCCGGTACCGGCTGAGGTCGCCCCTGCATTCGTGAGCGTCGAAACCGGTTGCAATGCGAGCGGATTCGCACTCTGCACATCGGCACCCGACACGATCCGGTATGACGAGCTACCACCGCCAAGCAAGGTCGCGAAAGCTACCGGCATCGGGTTGTTTGGCGTCGGCACGTTGGCTACCGCGTTACCGGGCAATGCACCGATGTTGACGATGCCTGTGTCTGGCACCGATGCGGGTGCGATCGGTGCATAGAACATGTTGTAGGAGTTTCTAGGTGCGAAAAGACTAGGCCATCGACTATTGAAGTAGTCCGAGTACGCCAGCATGTAGTTTGAATAGTCTGCCAAGTACGCCGCTTGGGCAGAATTGCCCGAATTGGGTTGTAACCCGACCGGAGGCGTAGGCGCAGCGGGCGTCCCGAATCGGATTACCGACGCGCGAGCGTACCCATACAGATACGATGTCGAGCTCTTGGCGCCTGTCAGGTCCGGCCCCCAATAGGCAGTCAGATAATCCGAGTATGTGGCGAAATCAGCCAGCACCGGCGCCGGCGTCGTCGACGGCCTGACCGGCAGGATGTGCCCAATGTAATTCGATGCCGTGTCCGGCGACGTCCATGCCTCGATATCCTGTTGCCAAGCTCCGGTATATGACAAATACGCAGAGTAATAGCCGGCCGTCTGACCCATTAGCGGTGAGGCGAGCGTCGCATTCGGATCGAGTGCCGTCAGGTTCGCCGTGGCTCCATCGTTAAAAGACACCGTCACCTGCGTCGGATCATCGATCGACACAAGCTGATCGAACTTCTGCTTCGCGTCCGTGTAGGTACCGGTTGCCGTAACCGGCCCCACCCCGCCCAGAATCGACGCGACCTGGCTCTGATAAAACCCGTCCGAAATGCTTGCGTACGCATCGAAATCGTTCGCCGCGCGGAACGTCAGCGTCGGCGCGATCGTCGACCGATAGCGGAAATCGGGTGTGATGCTGCCGCTATTGTTCGGTGCGCCCGCGCCGAGGTTCCAGTTCGACAGCACCGAAATATTGCCGCCGTTGACCGCATTGCCGGGATTGTCGAGCTCGATGCCCGGCACGACGCTGAAATTCTGCAGCGATGCACCGGC
The DNA here is from genome assembly GCF_019425585.1 of Burkholderia sp. COPS. Lineage (NCBI taxonomy): Bacteria > Pseudomonadati > Pseudomonadota > Betaproteobacteria > Burkholderiales > Burkholderiaceae > Burkholderia > Burkholderia sp. COPS. The sequence continues at coordinate 277,077 of NZ_WIXR01000019.1, forward strand.
GAACTGGCCGGCGACGCCATCCGGGCCATGCTGAACGAACGCCATCAACGTGCCCGGCGACGTACCGGAACCGTCGGCGCGATATCCATAGAACGCGACATGATCGGCATTCGCGGCCCCTGCGACGAAATACGCACCTGTCAGCCCGGTAAAGCCGCTGCCGGAAATCCCGTTGCGCAATTGATCCTCGGTGACCGCCGTCGACTCGCCGGTCGCGTTGTTGACGAGCGTTCCGCCGCCTGCGCCGCCAGGCGTATAGCTGTACGTCGCCGGCGTGCTGCCCGGCACCGTGAACGTTCCGGCAAGCAGATGGCCACTGCCGTCGTACCAGCCGGCCGGATCGATGAGGCCGTCGAAATGCTGCGAGCCGGTCGTCGCATCCGCTGCGCTCCACACCGCATACGCCTCGACGGTCGTCTTGCGCGAACCATGCACGCCGCCACCATCGAGCGCGATATTGACCGTGCCGTCGCGCAGCAGCGGTGCACGGAAATTGACCGTGCCGTCGAGCGTGCCGCCCGGCGTACCGCCGGACACGTCGATCGACGCATTCGAGCCGAGCCGGATCAACCCGGACTGCGCGGCGGATACATTCTCGTAGCCGTAAGTCGCGTTGTACGGATCGGCTACGGCCGGATCGAACGTCGCGCTCGTGCCGATCGCGACCTTGCCGCCGCGCTGGCTCGCATCGGTCGCTTTCGCGAGCAGCGAACCTTCGATATCGACGCCGCTCTTGCCGTACAGGCTGATCTGACCGCCCGCCTTGCCCGACGCATCGATCGTCCCCAGCACGTTCACGTTGCCGTTCGCCGCATCCGACGCGTTGCCCGCGCCGCCATCGGCCGTCAGCGACACCGCCCGCGCGGTCAGCGCATTGCCGGCCGACAGCGTCAGGTTGCCCGACCGCGTATGAATGTCGATCGACTGGTTCACGCCGCTCGATGCGAGCGTCTTCGCGAGCGCATCGAGATCGGCCGCGCCGGCCGTATCGAGCGACAGCGAGCCGCCCGCGTAGCCGTTCGTCGCGCCGCCCTTGATCGTGCCGTTCAGGTTCACGACCTGCTTCGGCGCCGACAGCGTCAGGCTGCCAGCCGCGCCGCCCCCCTTCGCGCCCGAGAAGTCGAGCGTCGCACCCGGCTGCACGTCGACCGTCCCCGCATCGGCGCTCAGGATGATCGAACCGGCCGGCGCGTACTGCGTCACGTCGAAGAACTGCTTCGACACGCCCGCCGAACTGACCGTCGAACCGCCGCCGATCGTCAGGTTGCCGGTGGTCGCCTCGAGGCTCACGTTGCCGGCGGGCGCCGCGATCGTCGCACCGTTGTCGGCAAGCGTGCCGCCAACGAATTTCCATGCGCCGCCGACCGGCGTATTCGTCAATGCGGTGCCGGCCGCGCCGCTCAACGTCAGCGCCCCGGTCGTCTTCACGGTCGACGCGGAGCTCGTATCGGCCAGATACACGGGCGCGTTGAGCGTCACCGGCAGCGCCCCGAAATCGAACGTCCCCGTGCCTTGCCCGACGATGCCGCCGGTCGCCGTCAGGTTCGCCGACGAGAATCCGCTCAGCGTCTTCGTGCCCGCGCCGAAGTCGATCTCTTTTGCGTTGACCGTCAGCACGCCGCTGCCCGGCGTGACGGTGCCGTTCGCCGCGCCCGTCTCGTTCGTGAACGCGATCTGCTGTCCGTTCAGCGTCACGCGGCCGCCGTCGCTCGTGAACGTACCCGCGCTCAGGTCGACGCGCTTGCCGAACGTCGCGCTCACGTCGCCGACGAAGCCCATTGCACCGTAGCTGCGCAGCGACACGAGATCGGCGTTGGCGAGTTGCGCCAGGCCCGCCGGATCGATCACGAAACCCGGCAGCGCCGCCGCGGCCGCGCCGCTCGCGTTCGTGAACGTGATCGCCGAACCATCCACAGTGATCGCTTTCGCGGACAGCACCGCGCTCGGATCGACCTTCAGGTTGCCCGAGGAATCGAGCATCAGCGCCTGGCCGCCCGACAGCGTCGCGCCTGCACCGACCGTCAGCAGCCCCGTGCCGGTGCCACCCGTGCGCGTGAGCGGCGCCATCGCGCCATTCGACACGCGCAGCAGTGCGCCGTCGCCGGCGATCGTGATCGGCTGATCCTTCGCCGCCGGGTAGTCGCCCGCCGCCGTGATCGATGCACCCGCGTCCACGCGCAAACCGTTCGCCGCGCTCGGATCCGCGCCGCTCGCGTCGGTTTTAGTCACGAGCAGGATCTCGGGCCCCTTCAGCGACGAATTCCCGTCGTTCGACACCACGACGCTGTTCGCGATCGGCGTGATCGTCACGCCCTTGGTCGTCGCCGCGCGCGTGCCGCCGATCAGCAGGCTGCCGGCATTCAGCGAATCGAGCGCATCGCCGCCGATCTGCAGATAGCCGGGCAATGCGGCGTTGCCGTTGCCGGTGATCTGGATGTCCTGCGACGCGATGTCGACCTCCGCCGGCGCGCCGCCCGGGCCGGCCGCCGCGTTCACCGTCGCGCCGAGCGTCAGCGCCTTCGTCGCGGCGAGCACGAGCTGGCCGCCGTCCACCGGCAGCGGCGGCGTCACGTTGCCCTGCTTCGCGGCCAGTGCCGTGAAGAAGTCGTTCGCACCCTTCAGCGTGTACTGCGAATACTGCTGCCACGTCGCGCCCGACTGCACGTTGAAAAGCGTCGGCGTCGCGCTGCGGCCGCCCGTCACCGCATCGGCGAAATACCCGGCCGTCATGACGGTGCCGTCCGGCAGCACCTGCGACGCGCCCGGCACGACGTTGCCCGTCGTCGCCGACACGGTCACGCGGTACGCGCCCGGCAGCGTCGCATACTTGCCCGGCAGCAGCGTGTAATAGCCGGGCGCGAGTCCCGGCACGCCGGACAGGTACACGGCCTTGCCGATCGCGTCGTTCAACCCGGCCTGGCCGACGCCGAGCGTCACGGTCTTGGTCGTCGGCGTGCCGTTGCTGGCGACATCCGGCTGCACGGTCTGCGCGAACAGCGGATCGTAGGCTGCGACCGGCGATTGCGTGCCCGGCACGATCGCATAGACGTTCCCGCCGCCCGCATTGACCGGCACCGCCGTCGCGCCCTTGCCGCTCGCATAGCTCACGTTGTATTGCGACAGCACGTCGCGCGTGCCGCCCGTGCCGGGCACCCATTCGGCGGCCTGCAGGTCGCCGCCGCCGGACAGGTCGATCGTCGCGCCCTTGTTGAGTGCGACGCTGGTGCCGTTGACCCCGATGTACTTCGCTGGCGGCGCGGTTAGGTCCGACGCCGTCGTGCCAGCGATCGGATTGAATTGCCATTCGACGCCATCGACCGTCGTACCGTAAGGAATGATCGAACCGCCGTTCGAAACCGACGTCACGCTGCCGTTCGCGAAGGTCACCGAATCCGTCGCCACGAGCAGCAGGTTGCCGAACTGACTCTGCGTGGCGCTGTTCGTCGGGTCACCGACGCCGAACACGATCGTGCCGGACGGCGCACGCACGGTGCCGCCCTGCACGATGTTCGTTGCATCGACGAGCAGCGTGCCGCCGGCCGACAGCGGCGTGCCGGACACACCGGTCGTGCCGAACGTGACGGTGGTCGGCGCGGGTTTGCCGGTGGTCGAATCGACCGGGCCGACCGCATCGACGATGAACGTGCTGCCGGTCGCCGGATACAGGCTCGCCGCGTTGAACGTCACGTTGCCTGGCGTGTACAGCACGCCCGGCGACAGCCCCTTGCCCGATGGATTGGAAGCGCTCAGACGGATGTCGCCGCTGCTGGTGAAATTCGCCTGCCCGATATTGTTGAGCTGGAACTGGTTGCGCAGATCGACGAACGACGCATTCACGTTCAGCGTCGCGTCGGAACGCGTGGCGACCGGCGTGAAGGCGGGTGTCCCCGAAGGGGCCATCGGGCCGGCAAATGCGACGTACGGCGCGCTGATCGTCACCGTCGTGCCGAGCGGAACGGCCGGCGGCTGGGCGAGCAGGTCCGCGAGCGCCGAGTTGCCACCCGCCGGCTTCGCAGGGGTCGACAGCAGCGTCGAAAGCTGATCCATCCCGATCGCCGCGATCCGGCCGGTATTCAGCGTGACGGATTCGGGCAGCGTCAGGTTCACGTTGCCGGCAAACGCGATCGGCGGCGCCGCGAACGGGGATGGCGTGCCATCGCCCAGCACGAGATTCGCGATTCCCGAATCGTTCAGGCGATCGACGGCGAACTGGATCACGCCGGTGGGCAATCCGGTCGGCAACCCGGTGGTCGGATCGATCGGCGTCGGAAAATCCTTGCCCGGCGCAAGCCCCGCGGGCAACAGCATCCCGCTTTGCTGCACGACGAGCGCCGTCGCACCGGGCGCACTGCTGTTCGCCCGCGGCAGGATCGTCAGCGTACCGCCGCGCGCCTGCGACGCGCCGGCATGGCCGGCCATTGTCCCGTCCGCAAAGAGGCCGTACGCGGGCGCCAGCGTGATCGAGCCCGCATCGCTCCACACGGGCTGCGACGCATAGGTGCCGTTCGCCTGCAATCGGTCGAAGTTCGCGGATGTGCCCGACACGTCGATCTTCGACCCGGCTTGCGTCACCACATAGCCCGCATCGCTCGACAGCGTCACCGAACCGCCAGGCAGAACCTTGCCGGTATTCGGCACGACGGTCGTTCCACCGATCTTGACCGGCGCGGCAAGCGGATTGGCGAGCGCGACACCGGATACGTCGAGCGTTGCGTCCGACCCGAGCCACGCGGATCGGCTGTTGCTTGGCGTGAAGACATTGAATTGGCCCGGTTGAGGGGCCGTGGTGCCGGTATCGGCGCTCAGTACGATCGACCCGCCCGGCGCGACCACCGAGCCGAGCACGGTCACCTGCTTCGGCGATGCGAGCACGATGCCTGCACCGGCGTCCGCGTGGATCGATGCCCCCGACGACAGCGTCACCGCACCGGTCACGCCCGGATACGACGGCACCGCGCCGTTGTTTGCCGCCGTCAGCCACGACACGACGTTACCGCCGGTCAGCACGAGCCCTGTCGGCTGCCGGTGATACGCATCGAGTTGGCCGACCGTCGTCAGGCCGCCCGCGGACAAGCTCGCGCCCGAACCCGTCTGCTGCAGCGCCAGCGCGTCGGGAAGCAGATTTCTCTGCGTGAGCGCAACCGTCGCGCCCGGCGCGATGGTCGAGTCGTAGTACGCGTTCAGCACGTACTTGCCGAAGCCCTGTTGCGCAAAGAAATTCTCGGGCAGATACACGTCCCACGGCGCCGCTGCCGCCTTGTCTCCACCGATCCGGAAGCCGAGCGCGCCCAGGGTCATCGTCCCGCCCCCCGAGAAACCGTCGCTCAGGATCGTGCCGCCCATCGCAATCGTGCCGGCAGTCGGCTGGATGTCCGGCAGGTTCGCGCCGCCGTCGTTCGTATGACCGAACTGCGCGCCGCCCGCCGGCACCGCATAGGTCTGCAACGCAACGTTGCCGCCGCGCCCGGCCGGCACGCCGTTCTGCATCAGCAACTGGCCGTTCGCGAGCATTTCGCCGCCGCCCGACACATCGAGCACGCTGCCCGGTTGCAGCAGGATCGATCCTGTCGCATCCACGGCGGTGCCGTTCACGAACGTCGCATTCTCCCTCGCCGACAGCGAAATGCTGCCGCCGTTGATGAACTGGCTGTTGCCGGGCGTCGTGCCCGGTGCGGCCTGCACGTCGTTGTTCACCCACTGGCCGGCCGCGCTGAGCGCGCCCTGCGGCCCGACGACCACATTGCCGCCGCTCGTGATCGAAATCGAACCGGACGGCGCGGACAGGCGCCCCGCGACGGTCACGTCGGCGCCGACCGCCGGGCTGTTGAGCGAGATCGAACCGCCCGGTTGCAGGTTCAGTTGTGCGCCCTGCGCCACCACGATGCCCTTGCCCGCGTTCTTGTCCTCGGTCACGTTCAGGTTCGCGAACCCGCCGTTGTTCAGCTTCGCAACGGGTACGACCTGCGTCGTCAGCAGGTTGTTCGGATCGTTGGCCGCCAGCGATTGGAGCGCGGTCTTGTCGAGCGGCGTGTCGATCGAGAAGCCCGGCAACAACGCGCCGAGTTGCGGTGCATTGTCCTGCAGGACCACGGAGCCCGAGGTGCCGTTGATCGTGAGCGTCGTGTTGGCGACAACGTTCCACGTCATCCCGGCCAGCGCATTGCCGGCCAGCTTCGGATCGGCCCCCAGGTTGAACGTGCCGCCGGACGGCAGGCTGTTGCCCTGCATCTGCTTCGCGCCGCCGAACGCCTGCGCGCTGATGTCGCCGTCGAGTACGAGCGCCTGCGATGCAAACAAATCGAGCGTGCCCGCGTTGCCGCCGACGATGTAATCGGACTGGTAAGTGCCGCTCGTCAGCAGCGGGTTGTACCAGGATTTCGTCACGCCCCAGCGCGGATGATTTTCGACGAATTGCCCGGCGATGCCGACATAGTTGTCGTAAGGGCTCGCCTGCCCGATCGGTACGATCGCGCCGTTCGCATCGACGAGCCGCGTCGTGTTGACGATCCCGCCGCTGTAATGCACATACCCGCCGTTCAGGTTCATCGACGAACCCGCCGCGGTCATCACCTCGTTGCCGGACAGCGTGATCGTCCCGCCGTTGGTCAGCAACTGGTCGACGGTACGCGGAATCAGGTTCACATAACCCGACAGGTTCAGGATCGGGCTGCCGACCCATTGCACGCCGTCGCTGCGCGTGCCCGTCAGCGTGCTGTCGACGACCACGCCCTTCAGCCCGAACAGGAAACTGTTGCGCAGCAGCGGCGAATCGGCGAGTTCGTTCTGGCCGATCCGGTCGACCGTCACGAGCGTCTGCGAAATCGGCGCCTGCACGTCCGCCAGCCCCGACACGTCGATCGTCGCGCCGTCGTCCACGTAGATGCGGCCCGGCACCGCGGTCTGGCCCGACACCTGGTTCGTCACGACCGACGGCGCATAGGCCGTCACCGACACGTTCGAGCCCGGCGCCTCGATCAGCGAGCCGCCCTGGAACCAGACGGAGCCGGCCGTCATCGCGATGCCGCCCGGCGTGAAGGTCGTGCCGGGCGTCGACGTCGCGGTCTGGCCGTTGTTGTCGGGCAGCACGGTCGTCACCGATCCCGGCCCGAAGCTCAGCAGACCGGCGCGATTGACGTTGTCGCCGCCGCCGGGGCCGCCCGTGACCGGCGTCGAGCCGGTATAGGGATTGCCCAGCGGATTGTTCGACGCATATTCGTCCGCCGTCGAGATCGTGATCGTGCCCGGCGTGTTCACGCTCGTCGTCACGCCCACCACGCCGTTCTGCGCGACGCGGCTGCCGAGCAGGTTCACGTTGCCTCGCGCAGCCTGCACGATACCGGTGTTCGTCAGCGTGCCGGCCGGCGTGACGTCGATCGACGCGCCGGTGGCCGGGTCGACGGTCACGATCTGCCCGCTCAGCTCCGGCAGCAGCACTTGCGGATTGCCCAACGTTCCGGCTCCGTTCGGCCGCAGGCTCACCCCCACGCCCGCCGCCAGCACGACCTGTCCCGACGTCGCCGCGATGCTGCCCGCGTTCGTCACGTTCGGCGCGGCGACCAGCACGAAACCGCCGTCGCTGGCCGTGCCGTTGGTGTGCGTCGTGATCGACGCGCCCTGCTCGATGGTCACGTCGCCCGGCGGCTGATACGCACCGCTCAGCAGCGCCTGACTACCGAGCCCGAGCACCTCGTTCGGCTTGCCCCCGTCCCCGGCCGTTCCGCTCGAACTCCCCGACTGCGGATAAGCCAGCCCGCCCGTCGTCCCCGCCGGCAGGCTCAGGAACTGCTGGTTGCTCGCGACGATGCCCGCGGGCGTTGGCACGAGCTGGTTCTTCATGTCGAGCAGGTTCAGCGACGAAGCAACCAGCGAATGCACGTTGACCTGCGACCCGGCGCCGAACAGCACCCCGTTCCGGTTGATCACATACACCGCCCCCTGCGCAGTGATGTTCCCGAGAATCTGGCTCGGCCTGCCGCTCGGATCGTTGATCCGGTTCAGCACGGCCCAGTTGTTCGCGCCGTTCGTCTGCGTGCCGCCCGATTGATCGAAATTCAGCGTCGTCTGCCGGCCGACGTTCATCGTCTCCCACGTCAGCACCGCGTTCTGCCCGGTCTGCTTGACGTCGACGTTCACGTGCCCGCTACTGTCGACATTCTGCGTCGGCGCATTCGCGTTGAACCACAGCACGGGATTGTTCGTATCGCTCGACGCGCCGGCCGCCACCTGCAGCCCGCCCGGCGTCAACCCGTTCGGCACGGTCGAAGGCAGCTTCGCCGCCGCAGCCGCCGCATTCTGCTGCGCGGCGATCTGCGCGGCGATCGCATGCGCGGCATACCCGAGGTTGCGGATCGAAGGCTGGCTCGCCTGCAGCGCCTGCTGCGCCGACACGCCCAGATTCGGCATGCCCGGCGCGCCGCCGGCACCGCCCGCGCCGCCGCCCGATGCACGCGCGGCCGCCGCCCCGAGGTTCATGATGCCGGCCGCGTGCACGTGCGCGGACGCGCCCGCCAGCAGCATCAAGGCCACGGCCCGGACCAGCGGCCGCAGTTCCGATTTCAGGACCGGGCGCGAGCCCGTCGCGTCAGGTTGTCGTGCCGTGCGTGCGCGTGCTGCCATTCTTCACCCCGAATCCTATGAAATTGCGCTGGACGACGGTCGCGCGGAAAGCGGCGCCAATCCGTTTTCGCGCTCGGTCGTTGCAACCGGGATCGACCCCGGCCACTGGAATCCCAAGAACATACGAAGGCCCGATGGCAGCCGCGTGGCGGGTGTTACGGACCATTCGGGCCGCTTGCCAAAGGTCCGTAGCTTTTGTCACAGTCGGCCGGGCCGGTCACGCGGTGTCGCGATGCGCAAGGATGCGGGCCGCGAGCGCCTGCGCCACGCGTTCGACCAGTGCCGGCCAGTCGCCGGGCAGCCCCTGCCGGAACAGCGTCGCGGACGGATACCACGGGCTGTCGTCGCGTTCGAGCAGCCAGCGCCAGTCCGGCACGCGCGGCAGCATCACCCACACGGGGCGTCCGAGCGCACCGGCCAGGTGCACGACCGACGTATCGACGGCGATCACCAGATCGAGCGTGTCGACGAGCGCGGCCGTTTCCGCGAAATCCTTCAGCTCGGCCTCGAACGACAGCACGCCGCTTGCCTCGAAAGCTTCGGCGTCACGCGGGCGCACGCCGACCTGCAGGCTCACGAACGTCGCATCGAGCGCGACGAGCGGCGCGAGCGCGGCGAACGTCATCGACCGGTTTTCGTCGTTCGCATGAGCCGGATTGCCCGACCACGCGAGCCCCACGCGCATTCGTCGCGGCGAAGCGGCCGCATCGAGCCGTTCGACCCATGCGGCGCGCCGTTGCGGGTCGGCATGCAGGTACGGCACGTCGGCCGGCACCGTGTCGAGCGTCGTGCGGAACGCGAACGGCAGGCTCATCAGCGGGCAATGCAAATCGAACGCCGGCGCAGGCTGTCCGTCGGCGACGACGCGGCTCACGCCGCGCAGCGTCCCGAGCAGGTCGGCCAGCGCGGCCGGCGCGTCGACCACCACGGTCGCGCCGCGCTCGTGCGCGAGGCTCGCGTAGCGGCAGAACTGCAGCGTGTCGCCGAATCCCTGCTCCGCATGCAGCAGCAGCGTGCGGCCGGCGAGCGGTTCGTCGCCAGTCCATTGCGGGCGGTCCGCGTGACGCCGATGCAGCGTCACGTCGGCGGCATCCCAGCGCGCTTCATGCTGCTGCCAGCCGGCGTCGAAGTCGCCCGTCAACAGACGGCAGAACGCCTCCGACCGGCGCGCGACGCCGTGATTCGGGTCGCGCCGGCTCGCCAGCGCGAAATCGGCAAGCGCGGCTTCATGGTCGCCGAGTTGCTGCCGTGCAACCGCGCGCGCGTAGATCTCCTGCGCCGTCCGGCCCGGCGCGCTGACGGCCGCCGCGTAACTCGCGAGCGCATCGTCGTAGCGGCCGAGCAGTTGCAGCGCGATCGCGCGATTGCACAGCACTTCCGCGTGCAGGCCGCATGCTTCGAGCGCACGGTCGTAATGCGCGAGCGCTTCGTCGAACGCACCGAGCGCCCGCAGCGCGCCGGCCCGGTTGCGCAGCGCGTCGAAATCCGCCGGTGCGCGCGCGAGGGCTTCGCCATATGCGTGTGCGGCTTCCTCGTGCCGCCGCAGCCCGAGCAGCGCGTTGCCGCGGCCGACCCACGCGCCGACGTTGTCGCGGTCGCGCGCCAGCAGCCGGTCGCTACGCTTCAGCAATTCGTCACGCAGATGCAGCAAGTCGAGCGCGACACAACTCACGAACAGCAGTTGCATGTCGTCCGGCATCCGCGCGAGCGCTTCGTCGAGACACGCCAGCGCTTCGGCCGGACGCCCCAGTTCGATCAGCGTATAGCCGCACGCGTAGACGAGATCGGGCGTCTTGCCGCGCACCACCATCGCAAGCCGAAAGCAATGCAGCGCCTCGTTGCCGCGGCCGAGCGCACGCAACGCATGGCCGCGCTCGGCGAGCGCCGCCGGGTCGTCCGGCGCGATCCGCAGCGCGCGCTCGATGCTGATCAGCGCGTCGGCGGGCCGGCCGAGCGCGCGCAATGCCTCGCCGCGCCGCACCCACGACACCGCGCGGCCCGGCTCGCGCGTCAGCGCAAGATCGTAGGCGCCGACCGCTTCGCCGTGCCGGCCGAGCGCATGCAGCGCGTCGCCACGCGCCGCGTAGGCCTGCGCATGGCCGGGATCGCGCTCGAGCGCCTGCGCAGCCGCGTTCACCGCTTCACGATGACGGCCCGTGCCGCTCAACGCCTGCGCATGATTCACGAAATTCCACGGGTGATTCAGCCCGGACTGCATCGATCGCGCGATCAGCGGCTCCGCGCGCACGGCGTCGCCAAGCTGAAGATGCACGAACCCGAGCAGATGCAGCGCCTCGACGTGATCGGGCATCATCGCCAGCACACCCTCGTAGAGCCGTCTCGCGCTCGCGTAGTCGCGTTGCTCGAGTCGTGCGCGCGCATTGCGCAGCGCATCGTCGACGGCGGCCCGCAGCGGCGCGGCACCCGCGCCGAACGCCGGTGCCTGCGCCGTGCTCATCGCGACGCTCCCGCCACCAGCGCCGGCAGCGCGTCGCGCAGCCGCTCGACGACGGGCGCCCACTGTCCGCCTTCCGGCTGGCGAAACAGTCGCGCACCCGGATACCACGGGCTGTCGTCGCGATCGAGCAGCCAGCGGAAGTCGGGCGTGTGCGGCAGCATCACCGCGAGCGGCCGGCCGAGCGCGCCCGCCAGGTGCGCGACCGACGTATCGACGCTGATCACCGCATCCATTGCCTCGGTCAGCGCGGCCGTTTCCGCGAAATCCGTCAGTTCGTCGCCGACGAAGCGGATCGGGCTCGCATCGAGCACCGGACGATCCTCGTCGCGGATCACCTTCTGCAAACTGATCCATTCGTAGCGTTCATCGAGCAGCGGCAACAGGTCGGCGAGCGTGATCGAGCGATTGCGGTCGTTCAGGTGCAGCGGATTGCCGGACCACACGAGGCCGATGCGCGGCCGGTCGCTCTCCCCCAGCCGAGCGCGCCAGTGCTCGACTCGTGCGGGATCGGCGCGCAGGTACGGCCCGCCCGCCGGAATCGACGACAGGTCGGTGCGGAATTCGAGCGGCAGGCTCAACAGCGGGCAATGCAGGTCGAACGGCGGCAGCGGGTCGCCGCGCGCGACGAGCACGTCGACGCCGTCGAGCGTCGCGAACAGCGCCTTCAGCTCGACCGGCGCCTCGACCACGACGCGCGCGCCGAGCGCCTTCACGAGCGGCACATAGCGGCAGAACTGCAACGTGTCGCCGAGCCCCTGCTCCGGATACAGCAGGATCGTCTGCCCGTCGAGCGGCATGCCGTGCGTCCAGCGCGGCTGCGCGAAATCGCGCCGGCTGCCGTCGAGCTGGCTGTCGCGCCAGCGCCATTCGTATTCGGCCCACCCGGCCTCGAAGTCGCCGATCGACAGGCACAGGAACGCGCGCATGCAGTGCGCCAGCGCATAGTCGGGGTCGATGTCGATCGCTTCCGCATACGCGTGCAGTGCGTCCTCGTGCCGCCGCAGCGCGCGCAACGCGCTGCCGCGATGGAAGTGCGCGAGCTTGTCGCGCGGCGTCGCGGCGATCACGCGGGCGAGATCGTCGAGCGCGTCGTCGTAGCGGTGCGTTTCGAGTCGGACACGCGCACGCGTGAACGATCCGGGCGCATAGTGCGGGTCGAGCGCCAGCGCGCGGTCGCACATCTCGTGTGCGTCGTCGTGACGCGCCACCCGCATCAGCGCGCTTGCATAGTTGCACAGCACGCCCGTGCTGCCCGGCTCGACTTCGAGCGCGCGCGCATAGCTGTCGACCGCATCCGCGAAGCGGCCCAGATGGCTCGCCGCATTGCCGCGATTGGCGAGCGAGCGCGCATGGCGCGGATCGATCGCAAGCGCACGGTCGCAACGCATCAACGCCTCTTCGTGTCGGCCGAGCTGTTCGAGCGCGACCGAGCTGTTGAAAATCGCATCGACGAACGTCGGGCTCGCCGCGATCGCCGCGTTGAAATCCGCCAGCGCATGTTCGGGGTCGTGCAGGTCGAGATACGCGACGCCGCGCAGAAACAGCGCATCGGCGCTACCCGGCCGCAGCGCGAGCGCGTGACCATAGCTGTCCGCTGCATCGCGGAAGCGGCCGAGATCACGCAGCGCAAGCCCGCGCGCGCGCATCGCGTCGAACGTGCGGCCCGCGAGTGCGATCGCACGATCGCAATCGGCGAGCGCATCGCCGGCGCGGCCGAGCGCGCGCAGCATGTCGCTGCGCTTCACGTAACCGTCGGCGAACCCGGGCGTCAGTTCGAGGAGGCGATCGTAGACCGCGCATGCTTCGTCGTATCGCGCGAGTTGCGCAAGCAGCCCGGCCCGCTGAAACAGCACGCGCTGATGCAGGGGATTGATCGCGAGCGCCTCGTCGAGCCGCGCGAGCGCATCGTGCTCGCGCCCGAGCCCGGCCAGCACCGCCGAGTAGTTCGCGAGCGCGAGCGGCACCGGCTGGCGCTCGACCGAGCGCCGCATCAGCGGCTCGGCATCGTCGAGGCGCCCCTGCTGGAACCGTACCGCGCCGAGCAGATGCAGTGCCTCCGGATGCTCGGGATCGAGCGCCAGCAACTCGGCATAGGCATGCTCCGCATGCTGCAGCGCGCCCTCATGATGCGCCTTGCGCGCGCGCAAGAGCAGCCGTTCGAGCTGCATGGTGTCGGGCGGGCGGCGATCCGGCGCGACCGGCGCGCTCGCAAGTGTCGTCCCTTCCCCGTTCGGTGTCATCGTGTGGCCCCCACTGGTCGCTGTTCGTATCGCGTATCGCGTGTCGTGTCTAACGTGTCATCGGTTCGAGCGCGGCACGCACCGCGTCGATCGCATCGGCCCAGTTGCCGGGTGCCGGCTGGCGAAACAGCCGCGCGGACGGATACCACGGGCTATCGTCGCGCCGGCGCATCCAGCACCACGCCGGCGGGTCGGGCAGCAGCACCCACACGCGCGCGCCCAGCGCCCCCGCCAGATGCGCGACCGCGGAATCGGCCGCGATCACGAGATCCAGCGCGCCGATCAGCGCGGCCCTGTCCGCGAAATCGCCGAGTTCGTCGTCGACGCGAGATACCGGCGCATCCGCCAGCCGCGCGGCGTCGCACTCATGCAGCGGTTGCTGCAGGCTGATCCAGTCGACGTTCAGATCGAACAGCGGCGCGAGTTGCGCGAAATCGATCGACCGGCCGGCGTCATCGGGTCGTGTCGACTCGCTCGCCCACGTGAGTCCGACGCGCAGCCTGCGCCGTTCGCCGAGCAGCGTGTCCCACTGGCGCGTTCGCTGCGGGTCCGCGTGCAGGTACGCGGCAGTATTGGGAATGGTGTCCGCTTCTGTGCGGAACACGTGCGGCAGGCTCGGCAGCGGCACATGGCAATCGAAGGCGGGCAGCGGCTCGCCACGCGCAATCACGCGGGCCGCACCGGTGAGCGACGCCATCAGCACGCGCAACGACGGCTGCACCTCGAGCACCACTTGTGCGCCGCGCGCCGCGACGAGCGGGACATAACGGCAGAACTGCAGCGTGTCGTCGATGCCCGGTTCCGCATGAATCAGGATCGTCTTGCCATCGAGCGGTTCGTCGCCACGCCACACGGGCTGCGTGAACGGCCGTGCATGGCGCGCGAGCCGCGGATCGCGTAACCGCCATTCGTAGCCACGCCAGCCGCGCGTGAAATCGCCTTCCGCCAGGTGCAGCGCTGCCCGCGCGCAATGTGCGGCGGCGAAGTCGGGTTGCAGCGCGAGCGCGCGATCGTAGGCGGTGAATGCTTCCTCGACCTTCCCCGTTTCGCCAAGCACGTTGCCGCGGGCCAGCCAGTTCGTCGCAAGATCGGGACGCAGCTCGAGCGCCCGATCGAGCGACGCGATCGCTTCTTCGTAACGACGCAGGTCACTCAGCACCGTGCCGCGGTTCGCCCACGCTTCAGCAAACCGCTCGTCGAGTGCCAGCGCGGCGTCATAGCTCGCGAGCGCCGCATCGAAGCGCTGCAGGTCACGCAGCACGGTGCCGCGATTGCACAGCGTGTCGGGCGAGCGCGGATCGATGACGAGCGACCGGTCATGGCTGTCGAGCGCATCGTCGTGGCGCCCGAGTTGCAGTAGCGCATTGCCCTGGCTCGCGAGCGCCCGAGCGTGATCCGGATCGAGCGCCAGCACACGTTCGCAACGCGCGAGCGCCTCGTCCGCACGGCCGAGCCGTTCGAGCACGGCCGCGCTGTCGCAGAGCGCGTCGAGCCGCGCGGGATCGGCCGCGAGTGCGTCGTTGAAGGCGGCAAGCGCTTCGTTGAGGCGGTCGAGCTCGGCAAGCGTACGGCCGCGCTCGGCCATGATCGCGACGATGCCCGGGCGGATCGCGTTCGCGCGATCGAAGCAATGCAGCGCATCGGCCGCGCGCCGCAACGCGCGCAGCACGAGGCCGCGGTTGAACCACGATTCGAACGATTGCGGATCGACCATCAGCGCGCGGTCGTAGGTGTCGAGCGCGTCGTCGAGGCGGCCGAGCGCGCGCAGCGCGCCGCCGCGATTGCAGAGCGCGTCGAGCACGAGCGGCGACACCGCCAGTGCACGGTCGAACGACGCAAGCGCGTCGTCGTAGCGGCGCAGGCCGATCAACGTGTTGCCGTGGCGCACGAGCGTCTGCACGTCGTCGGGCGCCGCGCGCAGCGCGTTCGCGAAATGGCCGAGCGCTTCGTCGACGCGGCCGCGCTCGCCGACGATCGCCCCGAGATCCGACAATGCGCGCACGTCGGGTGCGATCGCAACCGACTGGCGCAGCAGCGCTTCGGCCTGATCGGCCGCTCCGCGCTGGAATTGCAGCACGCCGTACAGATGCAGCGCCTGCGGATGATCGGGCTCCTTCGCGAGCACCGCGAGGTATTCCCGTGCCGCGTCGTCGAAGCGACCGGCGCCATGCCACTGCTGTGCGCGGCCCAGAATCGCCGCCGCTTGCCATTGCCCGCGCGCGTCGTGTCCCGACGCGCCCGCGTGTGCATCATGCCGGTGCTCGACCGTCACGTTCGCCCCCTTCCCGTTTGCCGACGCCGCCGCTGAACCGGCCGATGGAACCGGTCGCGGCGGTCATGCTCGTCACGAGACTAACGGACGGCCAATAACAGACGTATGACGAAAGTTACGGACCATTTTGTCCGGGGGACGGAACGGCTTTCGGGGCCTCGCCGCGTACGCCGGACGGCATCGCGCTTACTGTCCGATCGGGATCGTCCGCACGTATTCGACCGCCGGCGCGCCCATCGTGACCGAGAAGCGCACCCCGCGCGGCACCGGCACGCCGATCGACGTCGAGTTGCTGATGCCGTGCTGCGCGAGAAACTGCGCATAGGACTGTTCGATGTCAGCCTGGCTCGTCGTCCAGCCGCCGGGCGGGATCCATACGGATACCTGCATCGAGCGCGCATCGTTGCTGACCACGACGCGCGCGAGCGCATCCATGTGATGCAGCGCGTCGTCGACTTCGGCAAGCGACGCAAGCGGCTGCGACGCGCTGCGCACGAGTTCGCGCCCGTTGAGCTGGTAGCGCACGACCTGCATCTGCGTCGGTCCGCCGCCGACGCCGAGATGACGCACCATCACGAGTTCGCCCGGACGAATGCGCAGCGGCGGCCCGAACACTTCGTCGGGCGTGACGAGGTTCGTCAGGTCGAACTGCAGTTGAGAGAAGTAGCGGCCGAGCAGACGCGTTTGCGCCAGATTCGACGCGATATCGTCGCGGCCGCGGATCGTCGCATCGAGGCCGCGCCACGACAGCAGCGCGATCACGGCGAGCAGCGTGATCGCGACCAGCATCTCGATCAGCGTGAAGCCTCGGGCACGCGCCGTCGCGCGCGGGTTAGCGGCGCGCTTCATTCTGGATCACCGTGACGACCTCGGCGAGCACGTTGCGGCTCGACGCGGACGGATATACGCTCACGGTCACGCGCCGCACGAGCGGGCTCGGCATCGCGGCCACCGACTGGCGGCACACGAACCGGTAGCGGCCCTGCGGGCATGCAAACGTGTTCGTGCCGACGGACGGCCAGGTCGAGGCGATGCGGATCTCGCCGAGCGCGTTGTCGGCGCTCCATAACGCGAGCAGGCGCATCCGCGCCATGTCGGTATCCGACGCGAGCGCGCCGATCGCGCGCATTACGGCACCCAGCGCCACCGCGACGATCGCCAGCGCGATCAGCACCTCGATCAGCGTGAATCCCCGTTGCGGCGCCCGCGCCGTGCGCGATCCGCCGCGCGCATGGCGGTTGTAGTCGGTTCTGTCGTCGCACATGACCTGCATTCTTGTCGATGGATCGTCGTCCGGCGTCCGGTATGCCGATCGCGGCTCACAACCGCATCGCCGGCGCGACGGACGCCGTGCAGGGACGTTAAGCGCGGCGTATGGCACACGCGTGTCGAATGGTACGGACCATTTGGCGCGGGCAGCCCGGACGGACGGGCGCCCGGGCGCGCCGCCTCCGCTATCGCGCGACGGGCACGGCACGACGCGGCCCGGCGGGCGGGCAAACGGATGGAAAACGGGAAGCGATCGAAAGAAACACCCGGCAGCGGGTGGTGAGCGGTGAAGGCGATCCTCGGGCGGGATCGACGCGACGGCGTCAGGCGGTCACGGCGGCGTCATACGCGGCGCGGGCAAGCTGGCCGGCGGCATAAGCCTCGGCCTCGCCGCGAAAGCCTTCCCGGCTGAACGCAACGACTTTCACGCCAACGCCGGTCGCCCGCTTCACCGTCAGCGCCCATTGCCATCCGCCGTCTTGTTCAAAGACGTGCAGCGAGGGTTCGAAGGAAGGGTCGATTACGGTCACGCGTTTTACTCCTGCCCCCTTGCGCGCCGCATCGGCGACGCTCGGGGCATGTCGAAAGGGTCGCGCCGGGATACGACGCGCTTCTGCCATTCGACAGTCTAGTCAAGGATTGTTGCGACGCACCATCAGAGGTTTCACTCATCTATCGGTACCGGGCGGTCGATCGAATCTACCTGTAACCCATATGGGACGGGTCTCAGCGCCGATCGATCGCACACGGTTCGGTACTCATGCGGCAACGTGCCGCATGCTCGACCGCTTGCCTGCATCGGTCGCCCGTGGCTCGCAAAATCGGGGCGCGAATCGCCCGGCGATCCGGGCACCTCGGCGACGAGGATCGTTACCGGCCCGTACCCGCCGGCATCACGCGCCGGAACGTCAGGTTCACGCGCTCGCCCTGCACGCCCGGCGCCTTCGGCACGCGATGCTGCCATTCGGCCTGCGTGCGTCCGCGCATCACGAGCAGGCTGCCGTGCACGAGGCGATACGCATGCGTGACACCGGTCGCGCGATGGCGCAGGTCGAACACGCGCATCGCACCGAGGCTCACCGACGCGATCACCGGCGCATCGCCAAGCTCGGGCTCGTTGTCCGCGTGCCAGCCGAGGCTGTCGAGCCCGTTGCGGTAGCGATTGAGCAGCACGCTGTTGAAACGCGCGCCGCAGGTCACCTCGACCGCGCGCTTCAGGTCGAGCACGGCCTGCGTCCACGGCGCCGGCACGTTGCGGATCCCCGAATACACGTAGACGGCATCCGGCTCGCCCTGCCACGCGGTGAGCCGCGGCAACGGAATGCGTCCGCGCGGCGTGCGGATCGTGTCCTGACGCCACGCGACCTCGTCGATCAGCGCGGCCAGCGCGCGATCGGCATCGGGCGGCGCCAGCCAGTCCGGGTACCAGTCCACGTCGGGAGCGGGCGTGTCGGCAAAGAGATCGGGCGTCGACATGTCGGGAGGAACGGGCGATGAGCGGAGCGAACGGTGCATGCCTGCATACTAGCCAACGGCATCGCACGCCGCCATGCGCTGTCATTCGCAGACGAGGCAGGCTGCCGCCCGGCTCCCGCTGACGACGGGCGGGCGGCAGCCCCGCGAATGGTAACCGTGCGCTACCCGCCGCGCGTCAGCCGGATCAGCGTGATCTCGGACGGCACGCCGAAGCGGTTCGGCGGCCCCCAGTATCCGGTGCCGCGGCTCGTATACAGCCACAGATCGCCGAAGCGGCTCAGCCCGCCGATCACCGGCTGCTGCAGCCTCACGAACGGCGGCCACGGCAGGAACTGGCCGCCGTGCGTGTGCCCCGACAACTGCACGGTAAACCCCGCGCGGTTCGCCGCTTCCGCGCTGCGCGGCTGGTGCGCGAGCAGGATCTTCGTGGCCACCTCGCGCGGCGCACCTGCCAGCGCCTGCTCGGGATCGCTGCGATGGGCGGGATCGAAGCCGCCCGCCGTGAAATCGGTGACGCCCGCGAGCACCGCGTGCGCGCCGTCGTGGTCGATCAGCACGTGCTCGTTGAGCAGCACCGTCAGCCCGATGCGCCGGAATTCGTCGATCCACGCGTGCGCACCCGCGTAATACTCGTGGTTGCCCGTCACCAGGAAGCTGCCGTGCCGCGACTGCATGCGGCCGAGCGGCGCCGTGTGTTCGCGCAGGCGCTTGACCGAGCCGTCGACCACGTCGCCCGTCACGACGACGAGGTCGGCATCGAGCGCATTGACCGCGCGCACGATCCGTTCGACATAGGGCCGCTTGATCGTCGGCCCGACGTGGATGTCGGACAGTTGCACGATCGTCAGCCCGTCGAGCCCCGCCGGCAGCCCCTCGACGGGGATCGACACGCGCTTGACCGCCGCCGTGCGGCGCGCGCCGACGAACCCGACCACGGTAACGAACACCGCACCGGCCAGCACGCCGAGCGCCGTGCCGGTCGCCGCGCCTGGCCACGCGCCGTCGTGCCCGAGATGCCGCCATGCAAACACGCCGAGCAGCACGAATTCGCGGAGTAACGTCAGCAGGAGCAGCGACGAGAAGAAGCCCATCACGACCGAGCCGGCCCAGCCGGCCAGTGTCGCGGCCCAGCCTTCGTCGAAGCGGCGCGAGAACATGCCGACCGGGATCAGCACGACGAAGCTCGCCAGCACGAGCGCCGCGATCGTGCGCACGACCGGCGACGCGAACGCATCGGGAATGATCCGCATCCCGACGTACAGATGGAACAACACGCCGATTGCAATGAACCGGACAAAAAAACTTCGCATGGAACGTTCACCTTCGTTGCGATACGGCCTTGACGCTTCCGCGACGCGCGTTGCACGAGGCCGTGAGGCTTCGTTCCGCGCGCCGCGCCATGCGTACGATGGTACACAGATCGCGGCGGCGACGACCGGTCGCCGGGTTTGGCGTCGATGCCGTCCGGCACGGCGCGCGACCGCGCCCTCATCGGCCCGCCGGGCCGCCTGATTACCATGCGTTCAAACGACAATCGACCGCTTCCGCGCTGATTGCGCACCGATTCCGCTCTCCCGACATCGCAAATTCAGCCCGCTCCGTTCGTCTGACGATCCTTTACAGTTCGTTAGCAACCCTACGCGTGCCCGCACTGGCAGAATCGCGACGGCCCGGTCTGCGCTGCCCCCGGTTGCGAAAACGCGATGCCGGCCGTGCGGACCGGCCTCCCTGAACCGCCAACGCGCCGCGATGTTGCGCGGGACGGATGGCTGGCGATCCGCACCGCGCTGATTTATTATCGGCTCCGTATCCCGGAACCGTCGTCGCGGCGACGATCCGCATTGCGCCGCGCCCGGCATCCACCCCCACCGTCGAGCTCGTCACATCATGAGAAAAACAACGCCGCGCGCGCCCTTGCGCGTCGCCGCCGTCCTTGCGCCAGCCCTGCCGCTCGCGGGTTGCGCATCGCGCGGTGCACCGTCGTACGTCCTGTTCGGCGCATATTTCCCGCTTTGGCTCGTCAGCGCGATCGTCGGCGTGATCGGTGCGATCGTCGCGCACCGCGTATTCGTCGCGACCGGCTGGGCCGCCACGGTGCCCTACCAGCTTGCCGTCTGCACCGCGATCGGGCTCGTGGTCGCCGTGATCGTGTGGCTCACCGGCACGGGGCCGTTCGCATGAAGGCCGCCGGCACCGCCCGCCCCTCCGTCAAAGGCCGCGTGATCGCCCTCGCGATCGTCGCGCTCGGCATCGCCGCACTCGCATACGCGTACCTCCGCACGACCGCCTACCCGTCCACCGACGACGCGTCGATCGACGCGGACGTCGTGCACGTCGCGTCGCCGGTCGGCGGCCGCATCGTGCAGCTCGCGGTGCATGAAAACCAGCGCGTCGCGAAGGGCGACCTGCTGTACGTGATCGATCCCGTGCCGTACCGGCTGACGGTTGCACAGGCGCAGGCCGACCTCGAGCTCGCGCGCGCGTCGCTCGACACGCGCCGCCGTTCGCTGATCGGCGAGCGCTCGAACGCGGCCGTGGCCGCCGAGCAGGTCAAGCGCGCGACGCAGAACCACGATCTCGCGACGCGCGACGTGAACCGGCTCGCACCGCTCGCCGCGCAGGGCTACGTCAGCGCGCAGCAGTTCGACCAGGCGAAGGTTCGCCAGCGCGACGCGGCCGTGTCGCTCACGCAGGCACAGGAACAGCAGCGCGCGTCCGCGCAGACGATCGGCGACGAAGCCGACGCGATCGCGACGCTGCATGCGCGCGAGGCCGCGCTGGCGCGCGCGCAGCATGCGCTCGAAGACACCGTCGTGCGCGCGCCGCACGACGGGATCGTGACGGGCCTGACCGTTCTCGCCGGCGAAACCCTCGCGCCGAACCAGTCGATCTTCACGCTGATCGACGCGCGCGAATGGTTCGCGGTCGGCAATTTCCGCGAGACGGCGCTGAGCCGCATCGCGGTCGGCGACTGCGCGACCGTCTATTCGATGATCGACCGCAGCCGCCCGCTGACGGGCAAGGTCGTCGGCATCGGCGCGGGCATCGCCGACAGCGCGCGCATCAACCTGCCGCGCTCGCTGCCGATCGTGCAGAACTCGGTGAACTGGGTGCACGTCGCGCAGCGCTTCCCGGTGCGCGTGAAGCTCGACGAACCCGACGGCACGCTCGTGCGCGTCGGCGCCAGCGCGATCGTCGAGGTCCGGCATGGCACTGCCTGCCGCTGAGGTTCGCTCGCCGGGCCCGCGCGAAGTCCTGCGGCTGCTCGCACCGTTTCCGGGGCGCGCGTCGATTGCCGCGCGGGTCGCACTGATCTGCGCGCTGACCGCGTTCGTGACGGCCGCATACGGCACGCCCGAAGCCGCCCTGTCCGCGTACGTCGTGTTCTTCATGATCCGTGCCGACCGCGTGACGAGCGTCGTGCTCGCGGCCGCGCTGCTGCTGATCGTCACGATCGTGATCGGGCTCGTGCTCGGCATCGCGATCTTCAGCATCGACTATTCGATCCTGCGGGTCGCGTGCATGGCCGTGCTGTCGGTCGCCCTCCTGTACCTGACTTCCGCCAGCAAGCTGCGCCCGGTGGGCGCGATCCTCGCGATGATCGTCGGCTTCGGGCTCGACCAGCTCGGCCTCGCGCCGTTCGGCGAAGCCGCGACGCGCGCGCTGCTGTACATCTGGCTGACGATCGCGATCCCGGCCGGTGTCGCGATCGTCGTCAACCTGCTGATCGCGCCGTCGCCGCGCAAGCTCGCGCACGCGCAGCTCGCGAAGCGCCTGCGGCTCGCCGCGCAACGGCTGCGCGGCGACGATGCGGCACGCGACGCATTCGATGCCGGCCTTCATGAAGGCGACAAGCAGCTGCTCACATGGCTCAAGTTGTCGACGCTCGAAGGCTCGTCGTCCGCCGCCGACTTCGCGGCGTTGCGGCAGGCCGTGGCATCGAGCACCGCGCTGCTCGTCGGTGTCGCGCTGGCCGATCGCGAACCGGGCGCGCGGCTGCCCGACTCATACGCCACCCCGATCGCCGCGACGCTCGACGAGATGGCCGACATCCTCGACCAGGGCGGCTACCCCGTCGACGTGACGCTCACGCTGCCGCCGGCCGACACATTGCCGCCGCTCGCGCGCGTCGCCGTCACGGATATCCATGCGGCGATCACGCGCTTCGCGGAACCGGTCGCAGCGGCCGAAGCGGCGACGGATGCCCCGGCTGCTGCGGCCAACACGCCGGCGGCCGCGCCCGGAACGCCTGCCGCCGCGCCGCCCGCACCGCGCAACAGCTTCTTCCTGCCCGACGCGCGCACCAATCCCGACCACATCCGCTACGCACTGAAGACAACCGCCGCGGCGATCTTCTGCTACCTGCTGTATTCGCAGCTCGACTGGTCGGGCATCCATACGTGCGTCGTCACCTGCTACATCGTGTCGCTCGGCTCGACGGCCGAGACGGTCGAGAAGCTCACGCTGCGGATTCTCGGCTGCATCGTCGGCGCGCTGCTCGGCACCGCCGCGCTCGTGTTCGTCGTGCCGTCGCTGTCGTCGGTCGGCCATCTGATGGCGCTGGTGTTCGCCGGCGGCTGGCTCGCCGCGTGGGTCGCATTCGGCTCGCCGCGCATCGCATACGCGGGCTTCCAGATCGCGTTCGCGTTTTTCCTGTGCGTGATCCAGGGCGCGGGCCCCGGTTTCGACCTGACGATCGCGCGCGACCGCACGATCGGCATCCTGCTAGGCAACGTCGTCGTGTATCTCGTGTTCACGCGCATCTGGCCCGTCAGCATCGGCAAGCAGATCGACGCCGGGCTCGCCGCGCTGACGGACCAGTGGCGGCGCGTCGCACAGGTCGCGCAGCCGGCCGAGCGGCGCGCGCTCGCGGCCGACGCGTTCGCCCGCCACGGCGCGATCGCGCAGGCGCTCGGGCTGGTTCACTACGAACCGTCGTGGGTGCGTCCGGCCGCCACGTGGCTCGCCACACGGCGGCGCGCGCTCGCGGAACTCGGCGCGCTCGAAGGCCCGCTGTTCCTGCTCGCCGAACGCAAGCCCGGCGACGCGGCGATCGCCGCGCAGCTCGCGCGCGTGACCGACCCGCGCGACGACGAAGCCGCGCGTCATGCGGATTCGCCCGCGCCGCCGGCCACCGCGCCGGGCCTCGCCCCTGCCGACCCTGCGCGCGACGCGCTGCTGAACCTGATCGACACGCGGCTCGCACACATCGCCGACGCCGCCCGTCAAGCCACACCGAAGGAGCCTGCCCCCCATGCGCTTACCTGAACCGCCGGCCGCCTCGATCGCCGCCGCCGCCCTCGCGACCGCCGTCGTGCTGGCCGGCTGCGCGACGTCGTCGATCGATCTGGCGCCGGAGGCGTCCGACCGCCCATGGCAGCCGCAAACGTCGGCTGCCGGCGACATCGTGCCGGGCCCGCCGCGCGCGTCCGCGCAAGGTTCGCACGACTACACGCTGCCCGCGTCGCCCGCGCTCGCGTCCGTCTCGCCGCCGGCTGCGCTCGATGCCGCGCACGCGTACACGCTGCCCGAACTGATCGATCTCGCCGAATCGGCGAACCCGCTGACCCGCATCGCCTGGAACGACGCGCGCAACGCGGCGCTCGCGGTCGGCCTGGCCAAGGCCGCCTACCTGCCGAGGTTGTCGGCGACGGCCATGGGCGCATACCAGGCAAACCACGGCTCGACGTCGACGATCCTCGGCGACTCGTCGAGCGACACCACCGTTCACGGCACGATCTCGGCGCTGTCGCTGCAATGGCTGCTGTTCGATTTCGGCGGCCGCGCGGCGCGCGTCGAGGCGGCCGAGCAGGCGTCGATCGCGTCGAACGTCGCGTTCACGGCCGTGCACCAGCAGGTGATCCACGACGTGACCGTCGCGTACTACCGCTACGAAGCCGCACGCTCGCGCGCCCTCAGCGCGCAGCAGGGCCTCGCGAACGCGGACGCGATCCTCGCGGCCTCCCGCGCGCGGCTCAAGCACGGCGTCGGCACGGTCGTCGAGCTCGCACAGGCGACGCAGAACCGCGCGCAGGCCAACCTCGCGCTCGTGCAGGCGAACGGCGCGGAGAGCGACAGCTATCTCGCCCTCGTCTCCGCGCTCGGCATCTCGCCGCTGTCGAAGCCGACCATCGCCGCGCTGCCGAAGCGGCCGCTGCCGCCCGGACTCGGCTCGTCGGTCGACGCGATCGTGTCGGACGCAATTGCGCGCCGCCCCGACCTGCAGGGCGCGTTCGCGCTTGAAAAAGCCAATCGCGCGAAGATCAAGGCCGCGGAAGCCGCGTTCATGCCGAAGATCTTCCTGTCCGCGTCGACGTCGTATGCGAGCGGCGGCACGTCCATCTCCGCGCTGCCCGCGATCGGCGACCAGTCACCGACCGTCAACCTGAACGGCAGCCGCTACGGCGGCGGCGTGTTCCTCGGCGTGACGATCCCGCTGTACGACGGCGGCATGCGCTCGGCCGTGCTGATGCAGGCGCGCAACGACGCTGAAAGCGCGTCCGCGCGACTCACGCGGACGAAGGAGGAAGCCGTCCGCCAGGTCGTCGCCGCGCAGAACGCGGTGCAGACGAGCCTTGCGTCGCACGACGCCGCGAAGGCGCTCGTCGATGCCGCGCAGACGAGCTACGACGCGGCGCTGACCGCGTACCGGAGCGGCGTCGGTTCGGTCACCGATGCGACGATCGCGCAAAGCCAGTTGCTCGCCGCGCGCAACGCGGAGGTCGACAGCTATGCCGGTGCGCTGTCCGCTGCCGCCGCGCTCGCGCTCGCAACGGGGACGATCGGCTCGGCGCAGTAGCACGACCGCCGCGAGGCGGTTGACGCATGCGCGCGCCGCCCACTAGAATGCCGGCGATTCTTCCTTCAGGAACCATCGTGGACAGTTGCAGCACTCCGTTGCGTGCGCCGCTTGCCGCCTGAACGCCTGTCCGACGCAGTTCTCCTGCCCGGCTCGCGTTCCGCGAGCCGCACGCCTACCGTTTCACACTGAATGACGCATTCGCGCGGTACAGTACCGCGCGATGACGGCTATCGTCGTGTCGCCTTCGGCCTTGCGCCGCAGCGGCACGGGACGGCACGCGCTTCTTGCACGGCAGGACAACCATGACTTTCGATTTCGCACTCCGCCTTTTCACCGCGTTCGCCTGCGGCGTCGCCATCGGCCTCGAGCGCCAGATGCGCCAGCGCACGGCCGGCCTGCGCACGATCACGCTCGTCGCGAGCGGCGCGTGCCTGTTCGTCACGCTCGGCGTGCTGACCGGCAACGGCGTCGCGGGCGTCACGCAGATCGCCGCATACGTCGTGTCGGGCGTCGGCTTTCTCGGCGGCGGCGTGATCATGCGCGACAAGGGCTCGATCCAGGGCATCAACACGGCCGCGACCCTGTGGTGCTCGGCCGCCGTCGGCGTACTGGCCGGCTCCGGTCATTACGTGCCCGCGCTTGCCGGCACGGGCGTCGTACTCCTCACCAACACGGTGCTGCGCGGCGTCAGCCAGGCGATCAACGCAACCCCGGTGTCGAACGCCGATCTCGTGCGCGAATACCAGATCACCGTGATCTGCCTGACCGCCGACGAAGTGCACATCCGCACGCTGCTGTCGAACTCGATGTACGCGAAGCCGCTGTCGTTCCAGAGCCTCACGAGCGAGGACGTGCCCGACCAGCCGGATCGGCTGAAGGTGACCGCGACACTGAAGCTGCATCCGAAGGATCAGCAGAAGCTCGAGCAGATCGCGAGCCGGATGAGCATGGAGAAGAGCATTTCCAGCGTGAGCTGGACCGCGAAGGAAGCGGAGCCGATGATGGAGTGAGCGGCCTGGCGGCAGCGGCATTTCGCGCTGCCGGTCGCCCTCGTTTGAGGTCAGGGTGCCTCGATCAGCCCGGCCGAGATTGCCTTGACGACCGCCTGGACCTTGTTCGTCGCACCCAGTTTCTCGAGGATGTTGTTGACATGGAAGTTGACCGTTCGCTCCGAGATGCTGAGGATCTGGCCGATTTCGCACGCGGTCTTGCCCTCGGCCGTCCAGCACAACACCTCGCGCTCGCGCGCGGTCAGCGTGACGCCCGCCGCCGGCGACAGCTTCGGCACCATGAAGCGGCTCATCAGCGAATGCGACAGGTTCGCGAGCCAGTTCGTCTGGAGCGTCAGCATGTTGATTTCGGCCGGCGTCAGGCGGTCCGCATGGCGTGCGATGCTCAGCAGGCCGAACGCGCCGCGGGCCGCCCAGCTCGATTGCGCGACGCCCACCGACAGCCCGAAATCACGCGCGTCCTGCCACAGCGGGCACGGTGCGATCTGGTCGACGTCCGGCCAGACGATCATGTTGGTGCTGAGCGCGCCGTCGCGAACCGTCGAATCGATCTCGATGTAGTTGTGCGCCTGATAGTGCGCCATCCAGCCGTCGGGATAGGTATCGAAGATGGCTACCGACGGCTTCGATACCGGCAGCGGCACGCGAATGCCATAACAGCAGTATTCGAATCCCAGCCGTTTGGAATAGGCGGCGATCCGCTGGAAGAGCTGCTGCTCGTCTTCCGCGGCACTGAATTGTTGATAGGCATCCTGCCAGCGCAGTTCCATTCATTCTCCGACAACGTCACGCTGTCATACTTGTCAGGTTCCAG
The DNA here is from genome assembly GCF_019425585.1 of Burkholderia sp. COPS. Classification (NCBI taxonomy): domain Bacteria; kingdom Pseudomonadati; phylum Pseudomonadota; class Betaproteobacteria; order Burkholderiales; family Burkholderiaceae; genus Burkholderia; species Burkholderia sp. COPS. Next base: position 304,034 of record NZ_WIXR01000019.1, read on the forward strand.
CACCCGTTCGACGCTGATACATTCCGCGCATGACTTCACCTTTGCTGCACCCGGTCCCCGGCCCGTCCCCGGACGGCTACGTACGCCTGTCAGAAAGCGCACTGGCCGTGCTTGCGCTCGACCATGTCGCAAGCGGCCTCGACGCGTCGCTGCATGCGGAACTGCGCGACAGCGCAATCGACGCACGCCTCGCCGGTTATACCGAATGGCATCGCCCGGCCAGCGCCGGCGTCGCTTACGTGACGGTCGGCTGGGACTGGTACCTCGAACGCGCGACGGGCACGTTCGTGATCGCGGGCGGCGACGTCCGCAGCAACGTGATGGCCGTCGACGCTACGGGTGCCGACATCGGCATGCTCCGCACGGCCGCCGCGCTTGCCGCGCGGCTCGCGCGCATCGACTGGCCCGCAGCGGTCGCGTCAGCCCTGCTCGGGCACAACGACGCCTATCATGCCGGTCCGACGCTCCAGTGACAACTGGCCCCGCATTCCTCTGACAATTTACGCAGTGCTGGCGCTCTTTATAAGCAAAAGCGGCACGGTTTTCAATCCCGTTGATCAAGAAACCGTTACCACGTCCTGATCGGCATCATTCCACCGTCACCCTGTAAGAGTTACCAGTTACAGCCCCCTCGTGCGGCGCGATGTAATGCGCACATACAAAAGCACAGATCCGAGGACACCATGCGGACCTTCGTTCACGAGGAAGGGCGGTTGCCACACGAACTTGCAGCGGATCTAGGGCGCTATCGGCGCCGTGTGTTCGTCGAACAGCTCGGTTGGGCGCTCCCGTCGGCGAACGAAAGCTTCGAGCGCGACCAGTTCGATCGCGACGATACCGTCTACGTGTTTGCGCGAAACGCCAGCGGCGACATGTGCGGATGTGCGCGCCTGCTGCCGACGACGCGCCCGTATCTGCTGAAGTCGCTGTTCGCCGACCTGATCGCCGAAGACATGCCGCTGCCGCAATCGGCCGCTGTCTGGGAGTTGTCCCGGTTCGCGGCGACCGACGACGAAGGCGGGCCGGGCAATGCCGAATGGGCCGTGCGCCCGATGCTCGCGGCCGTCGTCGAGTGCGCGGCGCAGCTCGGCGCGCGGCAGCTGATCGGCGTGACGTTCGCGAGCATGGAGCGGCTGTTCCGCCGGATCGGCATACACGCGCACCGCGCAGGCCCGCCGAAGCAGGTGGATGGGCGTCTGGTGGTCGCGTGCTGGATCGACATCGATCCGCAAACGTTTGCCGCACTAGGAATCGAGCCGGGGCAGGCCGCCCGGCAAGCCATCGCCGCCTGACCCGGAACGCGCGTTCCTGCCGGGCGGCATCGTAACGAAGGAGAATCAACGTGGACCAGTCTCAGGTCTTTCGCGCGATGATGCCCGGGTTGACGAGCGCCGGCGGCGCCCGCATTACGGTCGCCTACCCGTCGTTTCCACGGCCGCTGCCGCTCGTGCGGCTCGACCGTCGCGGCCTTGTGTTCCGTGCCGCCGGCGCGGCGCCGCTGGTCTGCGGGCTGCCGCGTGCGGCGACGTTGCTGGTCGCGGACGAGCCGCTCTGCTCGCTGCGCCTCGTGATCCGCGACATCGCCCCGGCCGGCGAAGGCCGGCATGACCTGACGATGCAGCCGTCCGGCGCCGCCGGTGACGAATTGCTGTGGCATGCGCTGCGCGATCGCGAGCCCTACCGCCGGCTTCAGCACCCGCTCGCCCCTGTCGACACGTCCATCGCCACCGACGGCGAACCGCACGCACCGGCCGGTGAAGCCGGGCCGCGTCCATCGCGCAGCGCGGCCTTCCGGCTGCCGTGCCACAGCGACGCGCTGTTCTTTGCCGACTGGCTCGAATATCACTTCGACGAATTGCGCGCGCTGTCGCAACAGCACGGGCCGCAACTGCAGCTCAATCAGCTCGAGCGACAAGTCGCCGACGACGAGGTCGGCGTGCGCTTCCTCTACGACATCGACGGGCATGCGACACGCCACGCGCTGACCGACTGCGCACGCGAGGCCTGTGCATGGATCGAGACCGAGATGCGCGACAAGTTCGCGTTGCCGGTCGCGCAGGAGCGATTCAGCGCGTTTGCGGCGCACGCGCGGGCCGGCGGTATGTGAACGCAGCGCAACATGAAGTTGTATTGATACAACTAGGGCTTGCCATGACTCGGGTTTTCCCTTAAATTCATGTCTGTCTCCTCCATGTCTCCAAACATGGATTCAGCCCGCTCAATGTAGCGGGCTTTTTCTTGCCTGCTCGAATTGCGGGGCCATACCACCGCCCTCCTTCATCGATTGCCTGCCCGGGCATTCCGGCGCGCCACGAACCGGATCGATTATCATCGGCGGGTCTGCCACGCTCCCCCGAGGCCATCTTGCACGCCCATCTGCGCATTGCCCGCCCGGTCAGCAACCTCGCCCGAACCGAGCGCATGTATCGCGACGCTCTCGACCTGTCCGTTCTCGCACGCTTTGAGGATCACGACGGCTTTTCCGGCGTGATGCTCGGACGCGAGGGCCTCGACTATCACTTCGAATTCACGCACTGCCCCGACCATCCGATCGCGCCGTCGCCGACGCCGGAAGACCTGATCGTGTTCTACCTGCCCGATCGGCCGGAATGGGAAGCCGCCTGCGCACGCGCCACGGCGCACGGCTTCATGCCCGTGACCTCGTTCAATCCGTACTGGGAAATATCCGGCCAGACCTTCGAGGACGCCGACGGCTACCGGATCGTGCTGCAGAACGGTACGTGGCGCTGACGGGCGAATCCGCGTGAGTCGTTATGCGCCGGCCAGGCCGGCGGCGCGCGCGGCATACACGACGTGCCGACGCAGCGCGTGCCCTTCCGGCAACGCGGGATGGTCGAAATCGCGCGCGGGCTGACGCTGCATGCCGAGCCGCTGCATCACGTGCTGCGATCGTAGATTGGTGTCGGCGGTCCACGCGAGAATCTCGCCGAGCCCGATCCGCTCGAACCCGTCGGCCAACGCGGCAGCAGCCGCTTCGGCGACGTAGCCATGCCCCCATGCGTGGCGAGCCTGCCGCCACATGATCTCGACGCACGGCGCCATCGGGTGCGTTGCGCGCACCTCGTGCGACAGGCCGCACACCCCGATCAACATCCCGTCGGCGCGGCGCTCGACCGCCCACGGGCCGAAACCGTACGCATCGAAATGCGCGTTGAAGCGCGCGATGACGTCGCTCGCCTCGTCAACGGACATCGGGCCGCGCGCGAGCCACGCGGTCACGTCCGGATCCGCATGCAGCGCCGACAGCGCGCCCGCATCCACCGGCTGCCAGCGACGCAGCGTCAGACGCGCGGTTTCGATTTTCGACGGTGTGGACATGGGGAACAGGATCGTTCAGGCGGCGTGACAGGAGGGTCGTCACCGACCCGAAGGCAGCGCGGACGAAGGGGGAATCGCGATCGTCGCGTCCGCCGGCGACGATCACGGGAACTGATGACGAGAAACGGGCGCCGGCAGCACCCGTGGGGATTACTCGTTTTCTTCGAAGTAATGCTGACATCTTATCGGTCAGGGACAAAACAGCATACCTACGCCAAAACTTACGCCGATCTCAACGGGCAGAACACGTTTCAATCAAATAGGCGGGACGATTCGGCAGTTTTTCTTGAGATTTCAATTGGTTGGACGCACATTTCGGCAGAAATTACCCGCCAGAGTGTGCATCTTGCCGCCATAAGAATCAAGCACTTACCTATGTGTTCTGAACAGTGGCGTTAGATCCGCTGGCTCGTAGCAGTGGCAGTCGGATGATGGGTCTTATCGATCTACAACCGCATCGGTTTCGGTGCGGCCGCGATTTCGAAAACATCTTGCCCCAGCCTGAGCCAGTCATCAAAGTTTGTCGATGACTTCGCTCGCTTATATGTTGCATGGGGTCCGTCGTCCCCCAAAACCTTTCGAACATGGTTCGCAATATTCTCGCCCAGCGCGGGAACCACGCTACACTGACACTTCTCTTCTTTCGCGGCCGAACATTCCCCTTCACCATTACACTTCGATTGCCTAATCGTCGGAAGTTTATCTATTACCTTATTCCAGTAAAATCTAGCCCGACTCTTTTCAGCGTGAGAAAAAACATTTCTTAAACTGGTGCCATATTTAAGATCAGCGTACAACGACGGCTCATCCCCAATTAATTTCATTCCGTCCAACCAGGCATCGCAATGCTTCGCATTGTTCTTTTCGGCAGCCTCGATAATCAGCTTAAATAGAATGACGTTCTCAATCTCCCTGCCCACTGGCGCGCAATGGTAAGCAACCCACTTCGCATCTGCCAATGTCTTTTCGCACTTAGATCCATTTTCCCCCAAGTTCGCACCAGGGTAAAGGCGATCGCTATCTGTCACGCATAGGCAAAATTCCCTCTCCTGCTCGACTACTCGCCCAAGCTCCTTGTATATTCCCGCGCCATTCCCGTTTCTGGGTGTAATCTTGATCTGAATTCCGGATATTTTCTCGTGCACCTGGTAGTGCCGAGCGGCGTGAGTGTACATATCCGCATCGTCGGAATTTTCCGCCAACAAAATACTTTCCGACAACCCCTTGTTTGCAATTAGAGTCACAGGGATAATCCAGCGCATTTTCGATACACGCGTTAATTCGCCCGCAACGGAAACGGTCACTCTAAATCTGAACGACTTCAACCTTTCAGCGATAAAAGCATACTCACCCCTCAAAGACTGAAATACGCCACGCGCATGCTCACTCAAGCTTGCATCATCACAAAGCCTGAAAATCACCGATCGTTTAGCAAGCACGTAATGCTCACCCCGCCTCACTGACAGGGCGATGGTTTCCAAGCCAACAAGTGCCGCTTTGTTAACAGAGAAATCTATCTCTTCAAATTCGTCATCCAAAAATATAATCATTCCGTACGCCCCGTCGAAAAGAAGCCGTACGGCCAATTCGTCAAAACACCGTCCCCATCAAATTCAGAAATCCGTATTTCCATTTCGCCATCAACGGATTTTTGATCGAACATAACAACCTGCACATCATCTCGCGAGACCTTTTTTTCTGCAATCAGCTCCCCAAGCCTATTAATCAAGCTAGAGCTATGAGTCTCAGCAATCACTCGAATTCGCGTCTTTCCGTTATGAATCTCTGGATCGCCGGTCGCGGCAGCAACAAACAAGTCCGCAAGCTGCTCCTGGAATGCTGGATGCAAATGGAGCTCGGGGATAAAAAAATATGCGTGTCATCGAGTCGAGCCGCGTGGCTGCTCACGCCGGGGCCGTTGACGGGAAGGAAACGCGCGCTGCGCCGAGTTGCGAGCACTATGGCGCGAGTACACCGACCTTCAGGTGCGCTGGCTCATCCTCGACATACTTGCTCTTCGAAAATCGCTGGACAGGGTTCAGGAGTGGTTCGACTACGTCGACAAGAACATCCCCGACCGCGGTGAACTGAGCGGCGAAACTGGAAAATTTCAGGAGCTGCGCCATCTTCTCAGGAAGGAAAAGGGACGCGCCGGTATGATGTGATTGGTCACGCTGCATCAGCGACGCTAGTTCGAGCATGGGCTCAAATCAACCGCTCTCAAATTTCGAGATAGGTCTTTCATGCATTCTGCTATCGTCCGCCCCACCTCTCAACCGAAGTGAAACGATCATATGATCTGGACGATCAGCTACTCTGTCATTCCCTCTTTCGAGAGCTCGTACTCCTACTTCCTTCGGCGCACGAAAAAAGTCGGGGCGGAGGCAGAGCTCTTCTTCCAAGAAGGCGGCTTGGGACTCGATTTCGATGTATCTCCGCCATTCTGGAAGGAATCGAACAGGGACACCCCTCGTAACGCGACTACACCTCAGCCGCTCCATGTGCCTGTACAAGCGGCAGACGATATCTATGACCGGATCCAAGAGCTTCGACTACCACCGCTCCCGCCGTTCGCCATAGGATGCGACGGCGTTACTTACGAGCTAGACTTGACCGCCGGATTCAACATGACGCGACTGCGGTGGTGGGGAAACATACCGGAACAGTGGGGGGCACTTCGAGACGTGATTCGAATGATTGAAGTGCTAAACCCCAAGATCTAACGGTCGGAGGCTCTGACCTAGAACCGCTACATACGATCGACGATCAGTGCGCAATCGTCAGTGCGTCGTAGTCGCGCTCACACTGCTGGCCGGCGATGCGGGCGCGGTCAGTCGTCTATCGGAAGCGACCGTCCAGAAACTGGTACGCGAAAGAAAATTTCCGAAGCCGCGCCTTCTTTCCGACCGCCGGGTGGCATGGCTGACGCGCGAGATTGAAGCCTGGGCAGAAGCATGCCCGGAATCGGATCTCGCGCCTCCTCCCAATACCGGCCATAGTAACCGGCGCCGCAAGTTCACTTGCGCAAGCCAAGACCCGAACTCTAGGTCAGCATCAGATCACATCTGAGTGACATCGCCGCCACCTCTTCAAGGGCCGTCATCGACCCGGAGCGGCCCATCGGGAATATCGTGCGACCGGCTCGAATCACACATTAAACGGACAGTCTGACGGACTTTCTTGCGCCCGCATGGTCCCATTGATGAGCGGGTCAGCAAGCTTTTTGGGGGCAGCGCCACGCGTAGGCAAGAGCAAATCCGTTATCGCCTTGGCGCGTAGGAGCGACGCAATATCTTAAGCTTTCCTCTGATCGAGTCCACCCAAGGACGAAACGTTTTATCTAGGTACGCCGCCTCGCCAGCAAGGCCCATCAGTTTTTCGGTAAGCGCGATGCGTTCGACAAGATCTGTCGCGCCGTCTATGGCTGTCTCGATGCGCCGTCCCTTGAGGCGTCGCTCGTGGGGAACGCTGACTGAGCCATCTTCAACTACCACGCCAGTGACGATTCCTGCCTGGCCTCCGCAATAGAAGCGAGTCTTGTGCTCCTTGATGCGATGACCGTGTCGACGAGCAATGCGCGCAATCTCGCTTGCAAAACCACGTCGAACGTTCACACCCGAAAACGTAACGTCGTCGACGTAACACGTGAACGTGAACTTGTGCTTCGCTGCTACCGCAGCCATCTCATCGAACATTGGCCGGTTGCAATGGAAAGACAAGAGAGAACTTGCAGGGCTACCCGTCGCTAGCACGCCGCGCCACGTCAGCAATTTCGCCATGAGCCTTGAAACGTCTGGTGCGCACTTCAAGTCATTGCGGAAGAAATCGAACACTCGAGATTCACGTGTCGAAGGGTAAAAATCCGCGATATCCATCGTAAGGATAGATACGCCGCGCTCCGCATGCTCGAGCGCATTTGTTCGATACGAAACCCCCTTTACTGCCGAATGAAGATATGCGGGTACGCGAACAAATTTGAGCAACTTGGCGACTCTCTCGTGGACTTTCTTCAGCGCCGTCTTGGGCTCCTGAATGTCTCGTCGTCTCCGATGATGTCGTGCAAATGGGTCGACATCTTCTTTCTGGAAGAGCTTGTAATTGTCAGTGCGTCGAGACAGTTCCAGGAGCTTGTCTAAGCTGACACCCAAGACTTTCGAGAGGCGCGCAGGCGACCCGACGCGAAACAGGTGGCTTTGATCAATGTCATAGCGCTCACTATGATTTCTTCTTGCTAGAAGCTTCGCCGATGCGTTTACGGGCATTCTTATTCTCCACCCATTGAAGCAACGAAATCACTTGGCTAGCAGCCATCTTGCGTAGCTTGTCCGTCGGTTTCGGATCGTCTAGATTTTCCGCAAAAAACATTAACGATGAAACGGGGATGCCGAACTCCGCCGAGTATTTCTGTAGCAGCTCCAAAGTAGGCTGCTTCTTGCCTGATTCGATTTCTGAGACGTATGAATTGGATACGCCGAGCTCCGTGCACAGTTGAGATTGCGAAAGGTCGTGGTACACACGGACTAGTCGAAGCGCCTCGCCTAACATGGCAGCCCTCCCATAAGATCGAGTGAAAATAAGGGGGTAAGCCCTTTACGAATGTCCTCCCAGCTTAAGCAGGTAGGCAATCAGCTTGTCTACTGCATTAAACAGGTGGTACAGCACCGTGCAGAGCCGAAGAATCACTCGGATGAGCACGATCCACTTAGAGAGCTTCGAATCGGACGGGCACTGATCTGCAGCTTGTTTCAGTTTTTGCATTTACAACTCCAAAGAATGACCTTCACTACTACGTCGTGAGCACCATGCGCACAACAGTGACGGCCTCTCGCACATCTTTGGATAGCAAAAACGCGGAGTGAACAGTGCCTTGTCCCCCACCTACCTCACCGGGTTCCGTTCTCGCGGAACCCGCCTATCCCGACGCGTCCAGAAGGACATGAACGGGCAAACATTAGAGAGTTGCCTCCCCACGAGGCTCGCGCCCCAACAACACGAGATAAAGTCTCCGCTAGCTGCTGTCAGGAACTATACGGCTCCCTCTCGCAAGAGTCAAATATTTTTCTCTGTCAGCGAAATTTGTTCGGGCGAATTGTCGTGGTGCTGGTGGTAGCGGCATCCCACTTATGTCTGTAGTGCCCTGCCGCATCCATTCCCGTGTTACTTCTGAGGAGGGCCGAATACCCGCACAGCCTTGAACGTCCGCTTCGGGAAGCACGACGATCCTCACGAATTTGGTTGAATGGCCGAAACTGGCGGTGGTAGCCGCCGATCGTAATCTCCGGCGACTGGCCGAACGGCGAACTTCAACCGATCCCGTGCAAGCCGCTGGTAATCTCGGGCAGCCAAAGCAGCTTTTCTCGGTCACATGAGCACGCACCCCACCGCAGCACCTGCAACCGTCACCCCAATGAGGCATCAGTACCAGCGCCTTATCTGACAACGGGAAAGTGCGAAAGCTACGCCGCGCTATTGCGGCTCAACACGGGCTCCCGGATGCTCACTTTGTGTGCCCCTTGGCAGATGCACCGCGAATACCGTTGCTGTGTGATCGGACCGCGCCTCAATTCGCCCGTGATGGGCTTTAGCAATCTCGCTGGCGATGTACAAGCCGAGCCCCAGTCCGACATCCTCATCGCTTCTTTCCGATCTGTCGACTCCACGCTGAAGCGGGTCGAAGATACGGTCGAGCACGAGCGGATCGATGGCAACCCCGCCATTCTCCACCTCGATATGCACCTCAGTATTGTCCGACGTCGCCGCCACCCGCACCGGGGTATCGGGCGCGCCATACTTGACGGCGTTGCTCACCAGATTACTCAGGAGTTGCTGCAGTCGCTGATAATCCCAGTCTCCCCGCAGGTCGCCGCTCGCGTCGACCTTGATCTCGCGATTCGGATGAACTGCCTGCAATTCATCGACTACATTCGCGAGGACCTGAGCGAGATCCATATTGCGAGGAACAACGCCGATGCCTAACCCGAGCTGAGTCCGATTGAAATCGCAGAGATCGTCAAGGAGAGCCTGCATGCGGCCACCACTTCTGATCAGCCGGGCTGCGGCGTCCGATATTTCCTCGCCCGCATTGAGCGCCGCCAGATATGTGGCCGTTAACTGAATGGCCTGCAGCGGCGTGCGCATGTCGTGACCCAGCATACCCAGCAACAGGTCGCGAGCCTGCTCGACCTGCGCGGTAAAAAAAGCGACCGATTCTGCGAGCGCCTGATCTATCGCCTCATTGAAGCGAATCATATCGTCCAGGTGTGGTGCGCTCGGCTGGCACTCATCGATCCACAAGCGCAGCACGCTGGCACGCAGAGCCCGATATTCGGCCGCTAACTGGTTGATGTCGAAGCCTCGCCGAGCGCGCAGGACGGCATGCGTCTGCGCCGCCGTCTCCTCGGCGTTCGTCGGTTCGGGAGCGCGCCCAAGCGATTTTTCGCGTTGCGCTTCCCTCGTTTGCGGGCTACGCAGGTCCTTGACCACGGCCTCCAAGATCTGGCGTGCGTGGTCGCGGAGCCCGCGCGAGTCCATGCTTCGTGCGGCCGGTAGCAGCGTGGCAGCGAACGCTTCCCACTGCACCAGAATCGGTTCCATGTTCCGAACGATGAAATCGGCTAGACGCATGTCGCCCCACATAACGGATGAACGGTGGATGCTTCTGTCGCTCCGCGACGATATCACGTGAATACCGGCGATCGAAGGCTATTACATCAGAAGCTGCGCATAATCCCGCCCGAGGGCACGCCATGGTTTCCAGTCAATGGCACTGGGAAACTGGACTTTCAAAGCAACTTTTCCCGGTTACATGAGCATGTAACCCGCGGCAGCACCTGCCACCGTAACGCCAATGATGCAGGAGTACCTGCGCCTTAGCTGACAAAGGTTAGCGTAGAAAGCTACGCTGAGACCTACGCGCGCCGCTGTCGAGATCGGCCGTCACGTTCCCTCGAGTTGGCCTTCAGCATCCCAATACGTCCAGTTCTCCGCTTCGGTTCCGTGATCGTAGTCCCCAAGGGCGGCTAGTTGTCCGTTTGGATGGAAATCCTTCCAGGCTCCGTGCTCAACGCCGTGTTCGTAGGTTCCTTCAGACGCGAGAGTGCCGTCCTCTCTGTATTCAACGAAGAGACCGTGCCGAATCCATCGCCGCCCATCAGCAGCCATGTATCTGCTATAGCGATATCTAAGCGCACCGCTTGGATACAAAACTTCCGCGATGTTCAATTCCGCCATTGCGCCCTCCGCTCTGTTCATCTTCGTCAGCCAGCACATCCTAGCGGTACGGCGCGAGGCTGATCCAATGTCCGCGCCCGCCGCAAGGGCCGTCAGGGGCCGTTACCTCCCCAATAAAAATTCGTACAACCACCCAACCGGTTTTGGAGCGTCTTGAACTGAGTGATGACGTTGTTCTGGTTGAACTTCAACACGAGCGTGCACTCGTAGGTGATCGTCTCGTCGACCCAGTGGTCAGTGATAGCCAAACCGCCTGCCGTTTGTTCCATGGTCTGGCCAGCGGCCCTGCGCACCGTACCCAGCGAGGCCGTGTTCCAGTACGCCACCTTCTCACCGTCCTTCGCCTGTGCGTATCCGGCCGGTTGGCCCCATTTCTGGTAGGCCTGACTCATAGGCTTGCCTTCCCATTTGGAGCGGGCAACCATCTCCGGTATGGTCGGAACCACGTTTCCGCATCCTGACATCGGCACAGTCAGTGACAGCGTCAGGACAGTGGTCCATACTCTATTCTTTGTCATGGATTCCTTCCGCGTGGAATAGGTTGGTTGACGAAGCGCGATTATATGTTCGACTCTCGTGGAACAAAACGAAATTGACAACGTTTGCGAAGTAAGGGCGTCATTTCACCGGACATCAGCCAAAGCAACTTTTCCCGGTCACACGAGCATGCAACTCACCGCAGTACCTGCACCCGTCACTCCAATGATGCAGCAGTACCTGCGCCATATCTGAAGCCTCACGAAGCTACGCTGAAACCCACGCCCGCACTTTTATGGACGGGTTGAATCCGCAGCCCAGAACGGTCCTTTGACGTGCTCAATTGCGGCCGCTCAGTCAACGATAAAGAGCTTTGCACCCGTCTTCGTATTGGACCGGTGTGGCTCTGCGTTATCGCCAACCTGGTAACTCATGCCGGCGGTCAAGACGAATTTCCGTCCATCTTCGAGGGTTGTTTCCAGCTCGCCTTCGAGGCAGAAAAGGACGTGCCCTTTTTGACACCAATGGTCCGCTAGATAGCCAGGTGTATATTCCACCATCCGCACTCGGATTTGGTTCGGCTTTTCACCGAAAAAACGTGTGCGCCAATAAGCTATTCCAGTTTCCCCTCTGTGCTCCGTCGCCTCGACTTCGACCCAGTTGGTCGTGCCGAAGGCAAATGCGTCCATTTTCATACGGGTATTCCCTCGTCAAAAATTAGTCTCGTGCGCATAAGCTAATCGGCCATCGTGCTTCGTACTTCGCTACCGCATTCCGACGGCATGGCGCAAAGGGAGATTGTTATGCGATCACTGAACTTATCGCTCACGAACTACGTGGAAATGTCGAAGATCCCTTCATGGCCGAGCTGTGCCCGATGCGGTCGGATATGGCGCATGTGTTGACAGTTCGATCCGCCGCGGGCCTGTTGTTCAACCGTTGGCATCAACGGCATGCAGAATTGCAAGGGCAGACGAAAGACCTGCGCCATATTGACTGCCGATTCCAATACTCGGCGAGTGCGTCTATGCCTTCCTAGCAATGATGCGCCGGACAGCTTTACCCGACGAAGGACTCGCCACTTGCTCATCCAAAACAACAGCGGCGTCAGACAGGGCTTCAAAAACCAGCGAAGGATCGAAAGCAGCGTAGAGCCGTCCGTGCTCGTCCCGCCGGTCGCTTCCCTCGGTGACGCGCCAGCTCAAGTACAGGGTGCCACCCGGTTCGGTGATGTGCAGGAGCTTGCGAACCGAAGGCACTATCCGTTCAGCTTGTAGGTGCATAACAACCGTTTCACACAGTACATTTTGGAAACTGCCTTCTGCGATGCCCTCAAGCTCTGGTAGAGCGGCAACCTGAAACTCGACGTCGGGATGGCGTCGTCGAGCTTCTCGCAACAAACCCGTTGAGGGCTCAAAGCCCACGGTCGGGAAACCATGTGCGGTCAGCCAGGCAGCATCGCGTCCGCTGCCACAGCCGACGTCCGCCGTGCGTCCCGGACGGAAGTACTTCCGTATCAGCGCGTGCAAGTCTGCCGCTGAAGGCTGCTCCTCCCAGTCTTTTGCAAACGCGGCGGAATTTTCGTCGTATGCGCTAAGGGTTCTGATGTCCATGGATTTGTTTGGATGCGATGCCCGGTGTTTCATCAACGCGGCAATAGACGGGGAACGCTATGGCGCGGGCCAGCCACATCCGTACACAGTGGGTGCTAACCGCGCCAGGTCCGTCACCATCAATTGATTGCCATCTAACCGTGCTCCAGAAGCATGGAGTTATTGGCGCGAGTACTCCACGATCTGATTGTCGCCGATCGGCCACAATAACTCGTTCGACAACTGGCTTGCGGCGAGATTCGAGCTAGCTGCGACCTTCTCTTCTAGGCCATGATCGTCTCAGCGTGATGAAAGATTTTTGCCACAATCATCCAACGCCCGTCGAACTTCAGCAGATTGAGGTTATCGACGAAGATCTTCTCGAAGATGCGAACGCGAACCTGTGCAAACGCAATCTCCGGAGACAGGATACCAATCTGCAGAATTTCGTCCACGCGCGGTTGCAACATGCTCTTCGGCGGCTTGCGGGTAGCAATCTCCGAGCGATACTGGGCGAATGGGCGAAGGTTGAACTCCCCGTCTTTCATCGTGAAAAGCGAACTGGTCGGGTGAAATATTAAGTCAAATTTCTCCAGATCGCATTCATACATAACATCGAAGTAAAGTTGCAGAGCCTCTTGAATGTTGGCAATTTCCATGTCACGCACCCTTCCTGTATGAGTGAAACGTTGTTTCTTGTACCCGGTATAACCTCAATCCTGCGGGGATTCGGCCCAGCTTGAGGCGGGCGAGTCTGCATTGGACGGCGGTGTTAGTATCCGCGAATCAGCCTCGACAACGTTTCATCAGACGGTGAACTATGGACGATACGCCGGATATTCCACGGGTTGCCAAACTCCTAGCTGACGTAGCACGCACCAGGATCGTGTGGACATTGATCGATGGTTCAGTTCGTGCCGCGGGCGAGTTGGCCCATCAAGCGGGCATCTCGGCACAATCGTGCAGCGGACATTTGATGAAGCTGGTCGATGGCGGCCTGCTGGCCGTCGAGGCACAGGGGCGTCATCGCTATTTTCGGATCGCCAACGCCGAGGTAGCCTGCATGATCGAGAGCATGGCCGCCCTCGCTTCGGGAACGGAGCTCGGCCTGCCGCAGTCCCTTTCGTCTGCGCGTTCGTCGACCGAGGCATTCATGCATGCCCGAACCTGCTACGACCACTTGGCCGGGGAGATCGCGGTGGGCGTACTTGCCTCCATGCAGAAGGCGCGTTGGTTGCGACGGAAGGATAGCGAACTGATCGCCACTCGGCTCGGCGAGCATCAGCTGCGCGCGCTTGGCGTTGACTTTGATTCTGCGCGAGATGAGCGTCGCGTGTTTGCACGCTCCTGTGCAGATCTTACGCAACGGCGCCCCCATCTCGGCGGTGCACTGGGCGCGCACATGCTCAACCTCTACATCGGTCAAAGCTGGATCGTGCGCTCACCCAAATCCCGTCTCGTCAGCGTCACGCCAAAGGGAAACGAGATGTTTCGCAGACTCCTGGAACTCGCATGAGTTTTTTGTACTGTCATATTGTTTACGGTTCCGCAATCCGTGTGCAGTGAGCGAAACCGGCCGGACCGAGTCAGACGATCTGACGCTGTCCGTTTGATCAAACCTCGCTTTCTACACCAGATTACTTAGTCGGATAACTCCATGCGGAGGCGAGCGGCGAGCTTCACCTGACGCATCCGGTCGTCAATGGGGGATTTATATCGGTAGATCCAGGAGCGACGGCTCTCGCTGGCCTGAAAGCGGAGTCCCGGGAATCCGTCAAAGGTCATGTGCTGGCCGGCAGGCAGCTTGCTCGCGGTTCGTGCGTCGAATCTCATCAGCGGTCGGCGTAGGTTTTTGTTGTGGGCCGGGACCGCAGCGTAGCTTTTCGGTCTGGCGCAGGAAAATGTTACGCCAGAGCGCCAAGTTTTCGCCTATTTCGTCAAGTGCAGACAAGGCACCTGACAAACGCAACTTTCGGCTCAAACCCTTTACCATAAAGGCTTCGAGGTGCGAAAGCCAGATGGAGCAAGGGGCTCCGCAGAGCCCCTTGTTTCCGTTACTCGTTTTCTTCGAAGTAATGCCCGAACTTCGTCTGCTTCGTGCGGATATAACGCTCGTTTTCCTCGCGCACCGGCACCGCAAGCGCCACGCGTTCGCAGACGGGAATACCGTGCTTCGCGAGCGTGTCGAACTTCGCCGGGTTGTTGCTCATCAGCCGCACCGACGTCACGCCGAGGATCCGGAGGATCGCGGCGGCGGAGTCGTATTCACGGGCATCGTCGGGCAGGCCGAGGTCGAGGTTCGCCTCGACGGTGTCGCGCCCCTGCTCCTGCAGCGCGTAAGCGCGAATCTTGTTGCTCAGGCCGATCCCGCGCCCTTCATGCCCGCGCAGATACAGCAGCACGCCGCGGTCTTCGGCCGCGATGTAGCGCAATGCGAGATCGAGTTGCTCGCCGCAGTCGCAGCGGTACGAGCCGAACACGTCGCCGGTCAGGCATTCGGAATGCAGCCGCGTCAGCACGGACTGCTCGCCGGCGACGTCGCCCATCACGAGCGCGAGATGTTCGGCATCGCTGCCCGATACGCGGAAAGCGTACGACTTGAACGTACCGTAGCGTGTGGGCAGCGACGCGGTGGCGACGAGCGTCACGCACTCGTCGGCCTGGCCATTGCCCGGCGTGGGCGATTGTGGACGCGAAGACATCATGAATTCAATCGAAACGTTCAGGAATGTAGGAGTTGTGTGGATAGTGCGTGACGGGAGTTTACCGCTAATCTGGAATCGTCACGCGACTGCCGCCACCTGCGCGGCTATACTGGGCTCGTCGGGTGACACGCATCACGCCCTGCCTGCCCAGCATCGACCTGCACACGGAGAAAGCGAATGAGCACGACTGTCGCGCAGATTCTCAAGGCCAAGCCGGATTCGGGCCGCACCATCTATACCGTCACGAAGACCGATCTCGTCTACGACGCCATCAAGCTGATGGCCGAAAAGGGCATCGGCGCGCTGCTGGTCGTGGACGGCGACGACATAGCAGGCATCGTCACCGAGCGCGATTACGCGCGCAAGGTCGTCCTGCAGGATCGCTCGTCGAAAGCCACCCGCGTCGAGGAAATCATGACGGCGAAGGTGCGCTACGTCGAACCGTCGCAATCCACCGACGAGTGCATGGCGCTGATGACCGAACACCGGATGCGCCACCTGCCCGTCCTCGACGGCGGCAAGCTGGTCGGCCTCATCTCGATCGGCGACCTCGTCAAGAGCGTGATTGCCGATCAGCAGTTCACGATCAGCCAGCTCGAACACTATATCCACGGCACGCCTGCGGTTACGTCCGCCTGACCCGCCCCAGCAAAAAAGGCCCAAACGCGTGAGCGTCTGGGCGGAAAGCCGCCGGAATGCGGCGACGGAGGTTCTGCTCCTGCGGGCGAATGACGCGCTCAACTGGCGCGCGTCTCGCCGATTAAGCTGTGCGCTCGGGCAGACCCGGCGGTGTTCAGTTCCCGAAGTAGACCGAGTTCACGGGGTTCGGTGCTTCACGCGTCATGCGGCGGCCGGCTTGCCCGGCGCCCGTTGCCACGGCACCGTAGCCGCTCGTATCGGCTTGCGCGAGCATCGGCTGGTTCGGTTGAATGCGTTGTTCGGCGGCCTGGATGTTGTCCGGATACTGCGAATCGCTCGCCAGCGGCTTGTAGCCGTTCTGTTCGAGTTGCACGAGCTCGGCCTTGACCTGGTCGCGGGTCAAACCCTGCTCGGACTGTGCAAACGATGCGATCGGGGCGGCAAGGACGGATGCGGCGATGGCTGCGTAGATGATCGACTTCATGATTTACCTCCGGAATATGTTCTCTTATGACGTCGCCTCGGCAGGACTGTCTGAAGCGATTGAATGCAGTGTAGTTCTCGCATTCCCAAGGGGAAACCCTTAGTTTGAACAAACAGCGTTGCGATTTCGACAAAAATAGCCGATCGTTTTCGGGCGATATCGCGGCAACTTGCTTCAGCAGCACAACAATCGCTGACGAACTGCTGACGACCAGATCACATATACCGAAGGTTGTGTTGTAGAATCGTAAGGTTTTATTCGCCAGTCGATATTCCATCCACCATGTACGCGCTCACGCCTCTTTCGGTTTCGCCGTCCGGCCCGGCCGGCGTGCGCGCGCGCGCCGGCCATCCGGCGCATCCCCTCGCTCGACGCACGGCCCAGGCGCCGCTCGCCCCTGCCCGGCGCCTGATCTGACGGCTCGGCCTCCTCCCGGAGCCAGGTCAGACAGGCTCCGGGCGATCCTCACAGGCACGCCACGCCTGCCCCTGCCGATCATTTGGAGAACAGCCATGAAACAACGCCTTTACCAGTTGACCGAACTCGACGTTGCCCGCCTCGAGAAGCACGCCGAACACAACCCGCGCTTCCAGACGATGCTCGACACGCTGCTCGAGCGCGCCGACATCGTCCAGCCCGATGCCATCAAGGCGAACGTCGTCACGATGAATTCGCAAATCACGCTGCTTGACGAAGCGTCCCAGGAACAGGCCACCTGGACGATTGTTTATCCGGACGCCGCCAATCTCGAACTGGGCCGCCTGAACGTCTTCTCGCCCGTCGGTATGGCACTGCTAGGCACCCAACGCGGCCAGATGGTCAAGGTGATGCAGCCGAGCGGTGCCGAAAAGCTGATGAAGGTCGCCGCGATCGTGTTCCAGCCGGAAGCCAACGGCGAATACACGCGCTGAGCCGTATGCAGCGGGTATTGCCCCGCAACGGCGCACAACGAGAAAAGCGAGGCACGGGCCTCGCTTTTTTGCATCCGGACGATGCCAATCGCCGACATCTCGTTCCACAGACGAAAAAAAGGCGCCCGAAGGCGCCTTTTTCGATGCTGCGAAGCGGGTTACCCCGCCGTCACGCTTAGAAGCGGTGACGCAGACCAACCGTTGCTGCGGTTTGGTTGATCGACGAGCTCGGCAGGTTGTTGCTGAAGCTGTCGCCGTTGTAGATCGATGCGCCAACGCCGTTCTTCGCTGCACGCTGGTACACAGCTTGAGCGTAGACATCCGTGCGCTTCGACAGTGCGTAGTCAGCTTGCAGGCCGAACTGGTTCCAGTGCGTGCTGCCGTTGTTGATCTTCGCGTTCGTGTACGTGTAAGCAGCACCCAGGCCGAGAGCCGGCGTCAGGTTGTACTTTGCGTTGACTTCGTAGTTGTCGGTGCGGACCGAACCCAGGCTACCAACTGCATTGTTGTCGAGGCGCGCTTGCGTCCATGCTGCGCCGACTTGTGCCGGACCGAATGCATAACCAGCAGCAGCACCGTACGTGCGGACGCGGCCTTGGCTAGCGATGCCACCGATCGCCGACGACGTTGCGCCGTTTGCGTTCGTACCGTCACCCAGGTTCGCTTGCGAGTAAGCTGCTGCCAGCTTCAGGCCTTGGAACTGGTATGCAGCACCCGCGCTGTATGCACGGTTGTTGCCGAAGTTCGTGTTGTTCGAGAACGAGTACGTGCCGCCGAATTGCAGGCCAGCGTAGTTTGCGCTCGTGAACTTGATCGTGTTGTTCTGTGCGACGTCGCCGTTCGTGCTCAGACGGTCAAGGTTCAGCGGGTGCGCGAAGTACGTGCCGCCCCACGAGCCCGTTGCCGTCAGCGGTGCCAGGTAGTCTTGCGTTGCGTCGTACTGCTTACCCAGCGTAACCGTGCCGTACTGGCTCGACAGGCCGACGAAAGCTTGACGGTTGAACATGCCGCCGTTGCCGTTCGCGAACTTGCCGTTACCGATGTTGAAGCCGCTTTCCAACGTGAAGATTGCCTTCAGGCCGCCACCCAGGTCTTCCGAGCCACGCAGGCCGAAACGGCTCTGGTCAATGCCCGAACCCATCGCCCAACGCGACTTGCCAGCTTGGCCCAGTGCCGGCTGGACGTTGCTCGTGTAGGTGATGCCTGCGTCCAGCACGCCGTACAGCGTGACGCTGCTTTGCGCGTGAGCGACGGTTGCGAACGATGCTGCAGCTGCTGCAACGATCAGAGTCTTGTTCATTCGTGGAGCTCCCTTCTAAAAAGAGGCAGGTCTCGCGACCTTGTTCATAAACGGTCTGCAACCGCCCGGGAGCGCCATCGATCCTGCTGGCCGCGCCCGGATAGTTGCCCGTTTGGGAACCGTGAGTTTAGGGGTGTACCCTAGGGGAGCGATCCGCAAATAAAGAAATAAGCTTTTCCAGAACTAGAAATAATGAAAGTGGGGCCGAGTTATAAGTATTTGTTTTGACGTTTGTTTTTGACTTCTTGACGGGGGCTTTTTGAAGGCTTTCATCGCACCATTCTTTCATGTCATCGTCTTGACGGTTGCATAGAAACAACAAACGGATTCGGTGCGGCACCCCGAAATCGGCAAATTTTACTCGATCCGATCTCGAATTTCGGGCTCCGAGCGCCTAAAACACATCCGTCAGCCGGTAAACAGGACGCGACATTCGTGCAGCGCGGGCAACATCCGTCGTCAGCCGCAGAAAAACAGGGAGACCGGCCTCCGCCCGCTGGCGGTTCGCCCGCCTGCCGTGACACACGGTAACAGCCTTGACCGCGCGCGTAACCCGCCCGGCGGACCGGCCGGCTAATGTAAGGCAGCCTCGAATACTGAACAGGACACGCCATGAATCGACGCTCCTGGTTGCGCGCCATCGGATTGACCGCCGCCTTCGTCGGCACCGGCGGCTGGCTCCGTGCCGCCTCGGCCCAACCCGTGCCGCCCCCGCCGCCCG